>MBAA01000164.1:41212-45635 GCA_001940655.1 Promethearchaeota archaeon CR_4 | reverse complement strand
AACGATCGAATTCATAATACCCAAACCTATGTCATTCACGAGCGCAGAAAATTGTCCGGATCCAGTTGGAGGCATGAATTTTCCCTCTGTTTTTCACTTCGTGCAAATTTGGAACCGCTAGTAACCTTATGTCCAAATATATGTGCTCAGAACTTCTTAATAACTCTTTCGATCTTTTTTATTAACACGAAAAACAACGAACATTTTGCTTTTCATTCACCATTGCATATTAGAACCATCTTTTACAAAATTCGGGACGGCAATTTCGAGGACACCACGGGACGAATCTTGAAGTGCGGGGGGTGTGGCGCGCCCTACCACGAGTCCTGCCTCGACTTCCAGATTTCGGCGGAAGACACGTGCAAGATTTGCGGGCGCATTTTACTGTTCTAAATTCTTTTTGCTCCAAATCTTATTTTACGATTCCTAGATGTGAAACAACTATCCGTGAATGAGTGCGAGAGACTTTATATCTGAAATCTGAGAACTGAGTAAAGGTGGAACGCTGGGTATCGTGGGTTAAAGAGAACGGAACTAAGGTTGCATTCGTTGGGTATTTCTTCTTCGTAACCACAATAATATTTTTCATCACCCCCGACCTCTGGGTAAAAATACCCTTGGCCTACGCGGTGGATTTTATTCTGGTGCCAAACCTCCATCCGTAATCGTCCAACCAAAAGTACTTATGATGGATGCCCTTGCAGCCGCGGCGGCACCGGCGCTATATTGAGAATAACCTCCATCGAAAGATACAAAATTTTGCAATGTTAATCCTGACCATCCAATCAACAAATTATCATAATTAGGTTTTGATAAAGTCACATATTGGAACATACCTTCCATGGTTTCAACCTTTGAAACATCCCAGCTGCCGATGGGTTGGTTGAAGGCAGTAGCGCCCTCGAACAAACCATCCATATATGTAACCCTCGACGTATCCCAGCTACCGATGGGTTGGTTGAAGGTAGTGGCGTAAGCGAACATATTCTTCATACCTATAACGTTTGACGTATCCCAGCTGCCGATGGGTTGGTTGAAGGCAGTAGCGCCCTCGAACAAACCATCCATATATGTAACCCTCGACGTGTCCCAGCTGCCGATGGGTTGGTTGAAGGCAGTAGCGCCCTCGAACATACCCTTCATATATGTAACCCTCGACGTGTCCCAGCTGCCGATGGGTTGGTTGAAGGCAGTGGCGTAAGCGAACATATAGACCATTGCCGTGACATTGGACGTATCCCAGTTATTAATGGATTGGTTGAAGGCAGTGGCTCCATCGAACATAAGGTTCATTGACGTAACGTTGGCCACGTTCCAGGTGCCAATAGGTTGGTTGAACGCCATAGCACAATAAAATATACCTTCCATATCCATAACGTTTGACGTATCCCAGCTGCTGAGAGACTGGTTGAAGGCAAAAGTCCATTCGAACATATAAGCCATATTTGTAACCTTTGAAACATCCCAGCTACCGATGGGTTGATTGAAGGCAGTAGCCCATCCGAACATATAAGTCATATTTGTAACCTTTGAAACATCCCAGCTGCCGATGGGTTGATTGAAGGCATAGGCAGAAGCGAACATATAAGCCATATCTATGACGCTGGACGTATCCCAGCTGCCAATAAACTGATTGAAGGCAGTAGCTCCCGTGAATATACGGTACATATATTTAACCCTCGACGTGTCCCAACTGCCGATGGGTTGGTTGAAGCTATGAGCTCCAATGAACATGCCATCCATACATGTAACCCTCGATGTGTTCCAGCTGCCGATGGGTTGGTTGAAGGCAGTAGCGCCCTCGAACATATAAGACATATATGTAACTTTTGAAATATCCCAGCTGCCGATGGGTTGATTGAACGTCGAAGCATAGGAGAACATAATCTTCATATCTATAACGTTTGACGTATCCCAGCTATCGAGAGACTGGTTGAAGGCAAAAGCGCCCATGAACATATAAGACATATTTGTAACTTTTGAAACATTCCAGCTGCCGATGGGTTGATTGAACGTAGAAGCAAAAGCGAACATATAACTCATATCCATAACTCTAGAGACATCCCACGAACCAATAGCCTGGTTGAAAGAACGAGCTCCCCGAAACATTTGACGCATGCTTGTAACATTTGACACATCCCAATCATCCATCCTGTTTACCTCGCCAATAGAACTACAACCGTCAAAGCAATTATCCAGAATGGTAGTCCCCGTCAAATTCAATACATCACTCGTAATAATCTTCAGGTTAGAACATCCACGGAAATAAGCTCCGCCATTCCCTAATCGCAAGATTCCCCAATCTTCAATTTCAAGTAACTTTAATATGTCTCCGGTATTATTAAAACTCCAGCCAACGAGCGTCCCAACCACGGTAATATTGTAAATGCCTGCTAATGCATAGGTGTGAGTTACTTCTACTTGGTTCCAGCTCTTAATTATGTCGTTCGTTCCATCACCCCAATTAACCGCAAAATCATAAGTTCCCCCTAATTCCAATGGAAATTTAATTTGATTGGAAGCACTCGACCCCCCGCTGGTTCTTGTGGTGTCCCACATTGATCTAAAGGGATATTCAATAGAGGAGCCTAGGGGACTTAAAAAGGTGAAAACAACAGCAACAGCGCCAATTATGAATGCTATTAATAGGAGCGAGTGAACGGGGTTTTTATTTCGTATACTAATTCGTTCTATTTTGTGATGTAACGGGACTATGTCCTTTACGGGTGCAAGGATTTGTCCGAACCTATTTAATTGCATAATTATTCACGCTCTTTCCACTTGGGTTGAACATGCCATCGCCAAATCTCATGAGCCCAACTTAAATTGCACATAAGTTCTTAATAACTTTTTCGGTCTTTTTTATTAACTCCAAAAATAAGAAATTATTGCCTTTCAATCACCAATTCTTAACCGGCATCCGACATTAATGCCATTGACTAGTCAAAATGGTTTCGCCTTTACCCCCGCAAGTGAGATGAAGGAGGACGCTAGAATCCAGCATATTATACCTATATTTTGCTAGATTCCACACGACAACATCGAGATCACTCGGGGGCGGATCCTGAAGTGTGGAAGAGTGGGGCATCGTAACTTGGGAATCTTTCTATGCATAATATGACCCCCATCTTTCCAAGTAGGTCCCATTGGGAAGGTCTTAGGTGCCACCTGAGATGCACCCTTTACGGTGCTTTCAGGTATTCCGCCACCGTTAACCAAAAACTTTTTGTCTCTAAGGAGACCAAAAAGGATTGTCTAATATTTTCCCGATTGGGGAAATATACGATATTTCTGGGTCAGGGAACCTATGGACGAAAACCAAAAAATCGAGGAAAAAGATCCTCGATTGGTAGAAAAAGAAGCCATTTCTCGAGATGGCATTGCATTTTCGAGAGAGGCATCGCAGTCAGTCAAACCAGCATCAAATAATTTTACGCGACGAATACTCAAAGGGATGTATTTTAACTTTTACCGATTGCACGCGATTCTCTTCCTCTTCAGTGTGTGTGTTTCCGTGTTATCACAGGTTTTCGGCACGTACCTGCCCGTGGTGCAGGAATTTGCGGCAGGATTCCTCGTCTTTTGGATGCCGGGATTTTGCGTGATGTTCCTCCTCTGGGACTCTACCGCGTTCAAACCGATCTACCTTTTACCTCTCACGTTGGCTTTTAGTCAGGTGGTGATTATTACAGAGGGGCTAATTAACGCCCTACTAGGATTCCTCTGGACGCCAGTGGCGGTTTTATGCATTACCACGGGGTTTGTTTGTGTTTCTTTTTATGTCGCTTGGCGATTCAAGGGATTTCGGTTAGGGCAACGGTTGCGATTGAAGCATTGTGAGACCTTGGAACAATTCTGCGAGCGATTTCACGCGGGGAAAATTATCCCCAAAAATTTTGGATATTTATTTGGTTTCCTCCTTCTCCTGGGAATTTATTCAGTAATTGCCTTCCCGTTGCTACCAGGGGATGACCCGTGGTTTCACGCTCGCCTCGTGCGAATAATCTTAGATACGGGGTACATCCCCTTCGGTCTCTTCCGCGGATCTGCTGGTCTCCACATCTACTCCAGCGCGTTCGGCCTCCTCGCCGGGTGGGATTCTCTGATGATCGCGCGGTGGTTTCCCGTCTTTCTAATCCTCAATGGCAACCTCGCGTTCTATTTAATAATTCGCCGGTTGCTAAAAGATCCCCAGATTGCCAATTTGGGCACCTTCTTCGTATCATTTACACCCCTACAGTACTTCACTGGGATCAATACCTTCTGGGCTAACGGCCTTGCACTCCCTTTTGGATTGTACATTCTATTCTTTTTATTTGATGCCAATTTGAGAAAAAAAAGCTCCTCTCGCTCGCAAAGATGGACTTATGCCATCATTGGAGTATATTTTTTCTTAATTCTCCGTTTAATGCATCCAGAAATC
>MBAA01000164.1:39470-41118 GCA_001940655.1 Promethearchaeota archaeon CR_4 | reverse complement strand
TGATGCCAATATCTTTTACCGGTTTGAGAAACGGTACGTGAAACTCGTGATTTTAGGGCTTCTTGCGCTAGCATTTCCTATCACTCTTTCCGCTTACTACTATATCACGGATATCATCTGGTTTATCACATCAGTGGGAGTGATTATGATCTTTCTCCTCGAGCTTTTTGTTGCTATGATCGGATCCTTCATCATCCGGCGCCAAGCACGCTGGGGGAAAGTAATTTTTTTCTGGAGCCTTTTTTACATATTGGGTATCGTAGGGTACTACGTGTATGATGCATTTTACGCACATACAGACTGGACATTTCGATTGCTTGTTTTCGGAAGTCCAGCTCTCATGACCCTCGGGATGGTCTATGTTAAATACATCCTTGATTCCAGCAAGCATAATTCAAAAAAATCCCTGCGAATTCTTGGGATTTTCGCAATGGCTTCGATTACCACATGCACACCATATTTTCCCTTGGGAATGCATTATATGAGCTACGCGAGTATCTTTGCTGCAGAGTATTTAGGTTCAGGATTGTCTGATCAAGACGTAATTATTACGGGATTCCACTGGAGTCATCCCATTAATTATTTTGGTTATCCGAAAGAATATTATGTCCTCGATGATAACGCAAATTACCTGTTTCCGATAGGGGGAAACCTCAATTGGACGTTTTTTTACAACCTACAAAAAACACATCCTGGTTCACAAATCTACATTATTCTTGATTCATCTTATCTCAAGATCCCCATCGTCTCAATTAAAGTTGGAAGACTTGGGATACTAGATATCGACCAAGTCCGCTGTTATGAAAATTTTCCGTATTTGAACTGCGTTCAAGGGTACTGGACTGGGGACGGCAACTGGATGATGACTTTCTGCTTAGTTTGACTTTAATATCAGGAAGGCACTTCATCAAGTTCGCCAATACTAATTCATTTTTTCCTTTAAGGATGGAATGAAATACACGTGGAGAGCAAGAAATTATACGAAGTGATCTAATACATAGAGGAGTTTCGTTTGGTTCTTGAGTTTGAATTGAATAAAATAATTATAAGATCCAACACTACTTGATCTCGTTTTTACTTTTACGAGATTCCTGACGGCAAATTCGAGGATACTACGGGGCGGATCTTGAAGTGCGGGGGGTGCGGCGGGCCCTATCACGAGTCCTGCCTCAATTTCCAGATCTCGGCGGAGGGCACGTGCAAGATCTGTGGGCAGATTTTACTGTACTAAATCCTCAGTTTTTATGCAAAAGGGAGGATAATATGGTCGAGGGAGACGAGGGGGCATAAATTGCGTGAAAGAGTGGATAAAACTAGGTCTAGAAGAACTGAGAGTGGCAATTTCAACCTTTTTTTTATAGGATTTGCGATTTATAAGTATGATGTCGTTGCGGGATTAGTAGAACGTTAGGGGGTCTCGCCATATATGCGGAATTACTCTCTATCCTTACATTGCATATCGTTTTCTTCTTTTTCTTCCTGCAGAGAACTTTAGACGCCATAAACTTATAAATGGATGAATAAATGGGGTGTTTATGAAAAAAGGTACTAAAATAACATTCGTGATTCTGGGCATTGCCCTCGGGATATGCCTCGTGTGGGTAGTGGGTTACTCGGGCATATTTTTTTCCGCCGGCGGGCGATATGA
>MBAA01000164.1:39279-39434 GCA_001940655.1 Promethearchaeota archaeon CR_4 | reverse complement strand
CCAGGCGGACATCCACGCGTGGACAGAGGGGTATAGCGGGTCCACCGCGTGCCCGTGGGGGTTCGTGCACAATGGTTTGGACTTTTTTTTCAACAACAGTGCGAAAGTGGTGGCCATGGCGCCAGGACAAGTCAGTGACATCACTATCACGGAAT
>MBAA01000164.1:39142-39265 GCA_001940655.1 Promethearchaeota archaeon CR_4 | reverse complement strand
GCCAACACGTTTTACGTGAACGTGGGCATCCGGTTTAACACCTCCATGGTACTCCGGTATAACTTCGAGCCGTGGACTACCAGTCGGAGCGAGTTAGAGGTGCAGGTACAACAGATCAAGGTA
>MBAA01000164.1:37738-39115 GCA_001940655.1 Promethearchaeota archaeon CR_4 | reverse complement strand
AGCGTGATCGCGGACTTTTTAGCCTACAATGACGCCGCTCACGTCCACTTCTCGCTAGATCAGATCGCTGGTCACGTTGGATTGATATGCCCACGACCGCATTTCTCCGCGGCGGCCTATGCCGAAATGATGAACTTAATCCACATATACCACGCGGACTGGGAGATGTGTTATTCCTAACACGCGCAACCGGAGGTGGTAAGGAGCTCGACTAGCGCGAGAACCTCAACACGCTTCTTTACGCCTTCTTTATTTTTTAATCTTTTTAACTATCGGCATTCGACGGTAAACCCGAACAATTGGGAAAGTTCTGTTGAAGAAGAACGAGTAACACTGCTGACTTTTCGAATATTTTTTAATTCGACAGGTTTTCCCAACACCTGATGAGAAGATGACTTTCAGCATTGCAACAAAAAAAGATCTCAAAAAGATCCAAAATCTTCTGAAAATCAATGATTTGTGCTATTCGGATATCGGAGAACAACCGACAAAGGATTTTATCGTTGTGAAATCTAATAGCGACCAAATAATAGGGTGTATCGGTCTCGAAAAATATGGTTCCGAGGGATTGTTACGCTCTCTAGCGGTTCGGGTTGAGTTTCGCATGAAGGGTTATGGGAAACAATTATGTCATCAGTTGCTTTCCTATGCGACAAAGAATGGGGTGAAAACGTTACATCTACTCACGATGACCGCCGAGAAATATTTTGAAAAGATGGGTTTTAAGAGAAGAGGGAGAAACGAAGCTCCCGAAATAATTCAAAAAACAACGGAGTTTTCTGTATTATGCCCAATCTCTTCAACTTATATGGTTCTTGAGACTATCTTGTAACATCAGATCCTGATCAATTGTGGATAATACTCATATAACACGGAAACCCACGAACCCACAAACCTCTTAACAAAAATTTGCTTATGAAATTCTATGATTAATCCCCCAACGAAAAGATTTGGAACGTGCTCGAAAGATTGTTACGGGGGATGTGTTTTTGAAGGACTTTGGGACGATTCACGAAACGAACGTAAATTTCTCCGGGCTATTCCCAGAAAATCCCATCCTTTTACGAGAGGTACATTTTGTTCTAAAATGGCACACCGCGAACGACTCATATATCATCCCCAACGCCTCCAGCATGCTCAACTCCGAACTGGAATTAAAGGGGAGCTGAATTTCCAGGAGATCCCATTAACACAAGCAGTCGATGCTCTCGCATCTCGTGTCAGGGATGTTTTGAAGACTGAGGGAGGACAAGCCATCCTTGCGGCATATTATAGTGGAAATACGGGGTTAATCTCCAATTATGCTCCTTTACGATTCTTCAACGAGCTCGGAGCCGCGCGCACAACAGGTGGGATTTGCAACGAAGGAGGAATTGC
>MBAA01000164.1:35603-37665 GCA_001940655.1 Promethearchaeota archaeon CR_4 | reverse complement strand
ATTGTCGTGTGGGGGTGTAACCTCACCAGTACGAATAATCATGCGTATTTGCTCGTCAGTGAAGCCCAGAAGCAAGGCGCCAAATTAGTCGTGGTCGACCCACGATGCACGAAAATTGCTCAAAAAGCGGATATATATCTCAATCCTTCTCCTGGTACGGATGATCTGCTCGCGTTCTTAATTATCTCGAAAATAATGCACCGAGAAGGATTAGATCTCGATTTTATTGATAAACACACGGAAAATTCTCAACACATTATCGAATTGATAGAGAAGATCACGCCTGCAATCGAATCAGGGATATTAAATACGTGTGGAATTAAAGCAGAGACCGTGGGGGCATTTGTAGACCTATTAATTGAAAATAAAAAACATACAATTTTCAACATAGGATATGGCGTTCAAAAATATCGGCAAGGTGGCCAGGTCGTCCAAGCTATAGCACTCATCCAAATCCTCTTGGGAAATCTCGGCGAATCAGGTACTGGCATCATTTATTCGCAAAGTGCTTTTAATCGACTATACAAGCAACCTCTCATCGATTATCTGACCCAAGAGAAGGTATTGTCATCGTCATCATTTCCTGAGATCCCACTGATAAAGCTCGGAGATGCCCTTGAAACAGGAAACTACAAGATTTTATTCATCTATAATTTTAATCCTGCAAGCTCACTCCCAAATCAAGTCCATTTGCGAAATGCCCTCTCCCAAAATGATCTCTTTGTAGTTCAAATAGATTTGTTTATGAATGAGACATCAAATTACGCTGATCTCATACTTCCTACCAAATTTGACTTAGAAACCTATGATCTCTTCTCAAATTTTTACATTCCGGGTCTTTCCGTCAACGAAGCCGGGCCATGTCCGTACCTCGATTGTTATTCAAACTGGGAAATCTTCCAGCAAATCCATCGCCAAGTAATGGGAAAAAATAACGAGGAGACGCGGGTTTTTCAGGAGTCTCAAACAGATTTATATCATCAGTGTTTGGATTTACTTTCACCCTTTATTCGAAAATCATTGTTAGAAGAAGGTTTTTTCTTATTCCACAAAAAGGATGAGGTACCCTTCCCAAAAAACGTTTATCCCACCCCTACCGGGCGGATTCAATTAAAAGAGTTTGTCATACCGCAAAACTGGAGTAAAAAAATCGATCAGAAGACATTCCGAGAAGGTGAATTCCATCTACTCACACCGGCACACGACTGTTTCATCCATTCGCAGTTGAAAATGCTCCATCCGCGAAGTGCGAATGATCTTAGGTATATATTTCTGAACTCCGAGGATATTAACGCGCTTTCTTTAGTTCCCCAAGATCTCGTTCAAGTTACAAACTCTTTTGGAACCGCTACATATACCATTATGCCAGATCCAACGCTTAAACAACGAGTAGCGCTGATTCATTCGGGTCCTTCACCCCTATCAGATTTCTCGAAAAATGCAAATTTATTCACCCCACCGCAACCGGAAGAATTAGGCAATTCTGGATCGTATAATGCCGAGCGAATTATCCTTAAAAAAACTGATTAGTTTTTATACATCTGAGTGAATGATTTCGCAATGGTATCTAAAACCGGGAACATTTATTCATATTTCACGGGAATATATATGCGGAAGTGCTTTTAGGAGCATCCGTTACGTGACAATCCCTCTTTGTTATCCACCTTCTTCTCTAATGAGGTATAATTCCTAACACACGGAATCTGAAGAGGCAAAGAATAATCTTAAACGGGTTTTTCCTTGCTAGGTTTGATATATGCGGGATATATCGACAGAATGAACAAGAGCGTCAAGAGTTCCCGCACAATAGCAATTAATCGATTCGGCCATGGATTGCCGGCACGATATGCTGGAACAGTCATCGCTTGAATTATCATACAAGCCAGAATCAACACTAAAATAATCAATTCCGTGTTGATGATCGACAAAGCGCGTTTTTGGTCTTTTCCGGTCACCCGCTTGCGCAGGCGAGAGATGTTCAGGATAATGATGAAGACAATAACGATAAACGTCATTAGAACTAACCCCATGAGGGTTTGGCCTATCGAGAGATATGCGGTGG
>MBAA01000164.1:31949-35576 GCA_001940655.1 Promethearchaeota archaeon CR_4 | reverse complement strand
TAGTGTAGAAAATTTCGCTTAACTGAGCGAGGATGAGATAAATGACGGCGGTGATTAACATGTGGCGCAATTTAGTTGGTCTATTGTTTTGAATTTGCTGGATTTTTCGCAGACAATCAAAGCCAATAACAGTCGAGATTATACATAGGATAATATTTACGCCGGCGAACCAATCATAGGTCACGTCTTCAAAGCTATACGATGTCCCTTGCTCAGTGGTGACGAGAATGCCATAAATAATCATGAAAATTAAAAGGAGAACATTCAAGTAATGGATGTACCGCATACGGAATTTATTTTCAATTTCGGCCATGAAAAGAAATGGATAACTAGAAATATTTAACTTTTAATTCCAAATACGGCAAGAACCACCAAATATTTACACATTAGTAATAGTAAATATGTTAGGATTACCCCGCGGTGAAAAAAGACTAAACAGGTCTTTCGTTGTGGGGTTTGATATAGACGGGATAGATCGAAAGGAGGAACAAGATCGTCAAGATATCGCGCACGATTGCAATTAATCGATTCGGCCACGGATTGCCGGCCCGATATGCAGGAACGGTCATTCCTTGAATTAAGACGCAGATCATTATCAATGCAACAAGAATCAATTCCGTGTTGATGATCAATAAGACATGTTTGAGATCTTTCACTTTCACCCGTTTTCGCAGGCGAGATACATTTACAATAATGATGAACGCAATAATGATAACAATCAATATAACTAACGCAAGGAATGTTTGACCGGTCGAGAGATATTCGGTGGGATAATACGCGAATAAGAATAACAGAAAATAACATAGAATGTAAAAACTAAACAGTAAGCCAATGATCCAAGTAGCAATCTTTGGATTGTCGAGGATTTGATTATCCAAAAAAATGAAAAAAGTCATCAGAATGATGATGATAGTGACAAGTATATCTAACAAGATATAATAATTTCCTCCAAATTGAAAAAGGCCCCCATATTCCGTGGCAACGATCCAGTCAGCGATATACGCAGTATACAAGATTTCGCTGACCTGGGCAAGGATGAGGTAAATGATGGCAGTGATTAATATATGTCGCAATTTTGTAGGTCTATTTTTTTGAAATCGCCGGATTTTTCGCAAACAATCGAGTCCAAGTCCGAATGAGAGGATGCATAAACTAATATTCACCCCGGCTAACCACTTGTAGGTCACGCTTACCCAACTATATGAGGCCCCTTGTTCGGTGGGGACGAGAACGCCATAAAGAATCATGAAAACTATAAAGAGAAGATTCAAGTAATGGACATTCCGTATGGGGAATTTAACTTCAATTTCAGTCATGTGAAGAATTAGAACATGAGAAATATTTAAGATTGATTCGATTGACTGGTAATATCCAATGTTGCCAATTAACGACTTGTAAATTTGGGAGTTTGAGTTCCGGTTTTGAAAAGCGAGACCTTGGTCGGACACGTTTCCCACAGCGAGCAACCTCCTGGTCTGTTGTACACAAGTTAAGTCTTGGTGCTTCTTCTCGTTATAATTTGGCGCTGGCGCCAAAGTTTACGTGCGCCTCGCGTCAAACTTAGGGAGGCTCATCGGTCGAAGAATTCATCTAGAGGGGTGCCGTTGCAAGGGGTTGCGTCCTTTAAGGGAATTATTTTGATGAAGTTCTGTTTAAAGTCGTAGAAGCGCATGCACTTCGCCCTATATTCCAGTAACACGCGAGAACGGTGCCACAGCTCCACCTGCGTGTAGAACCTATAACTATCGTAAAACCTGCCCTCCCCATTCACAGGAAGGTGGACGAAAACAGGGAGGCTAAAAAGACACTTACCTGTCACTCGTATCAAGAAAGTCCATCTATCCCTCCATTAAGGCGTCTTCCTCCTCCAGAAATAATTTTCAGAATCCTGTTTATTGACTGGATTTTGTCCGCCATTTCCTAATCCAAATTGCCATTCGCTCGAATAAATCCTCCAGTTCTTTCCCAGGGGTTGTAAGAGAATACTCTACCCGAATCGGCACCTCGTTAAAGACCGCCCGTGTTATCAGACCAAACTGCTCGAGATCCCGTAACCGGGAGGTCAGTGTTTTTGGACTCCCCCCCACCTTCTCCAGTAATTCGTTGAATCGTAGTTTCTCCGTCAGTAAGAGTTGTCGCACGATTGGCAAGGCATGGGTTTTACTGAATAACCCGAGTAACTCGTGGAATGAACAATCTGAATCACACGTAGCAGCATTGCTGTGCTTAACGCAATGCCAGTGGAGGGGGGTTTCTTGACTTGTGTCTTGAGGTTGATCACGTTTTTTTGCTTGGGAAGGAGTCTGTACCAATTTCTTGTTCCTCCAATGCTTTCCACATGGGAAGTTACTTCAACACTTCACTCTTGGAAGTATAAATAGAACTATCAACTCTATAATATTAAATACTTATGGATATGGTTGGGAACAATAATGTGTAGAGAAGAAGAATCAAAACACGGAAAAGATGAATGTGAGTGCGATTATCCCGAGATCCGGGATGCTTCCAAAGATGGACGCTGCTCGCGACAGCAGATTTTAAAATGTCATGGCGCAGAAAAGCTCCACAAATGGGAAAGTGAAGGGAAAGTGACAGAATGATGAGTGTGGTGCAAAATCAACAATCTCTGGAACAAGGCATAGTTATAAGTGCCCAAAATCTCCGTAAAAATTTTGGGCTCCTAGCCGCGGTGGACGGCATTTCCTTTTCGATAAAGAAACAAGAAATCGTTGGCGTGCTAGGGCCGAATGGAGCCGGGAAAACAACAACGATACGCCTTCTCACGGGATTGTACCGTGTCCTAAACGGAAGTTCTATTCAGATTTTTAATGAGGATATAACAATGAATCCTCTCTTGTACAAGTCCCTTTTTGGGATTGTACCTGAAATCAGCAATGCATTCCTTGATTATACTGTCCTCCAAAACTTGCAATTCACTGGCCAAATATTTGGTCTTACTAAAAAAGAAATAAAAGAACGTTCCGCATCATTGTTGCAGCAATATGGTTTAACCGACAAAGCAAAAACCCTCACTAATGCGCTCTCAAAAGGTCTCAAGCAGAGACTAAACTTCTGTATAGCCCTCCTTCACGACCCCCCCATCTTGATCTTTGATGAACCCACGGCAGGATTGGATCCTATTTCCGTGCGAGTTCTCCGGGAACAAATTCTCCACCTTCGGGAGGCGGGTAAAACAATTCTCTTGACTACTCATGACATGCAAGAGGCACAAAAAATCTGCGATAGGGTGCTCATCATCAATAAAGGAAAAATTATTGTCGACGAGACTCCTGACGCATTGCGTGCCAAATTCGGGAATGGGCGGATGATTCTTTTCAAACCTGCCGCTGACCTTCCCGAAACGTTCAAGGCTGGTTTAATCGCCATTTTTTCACGAGGAACATCTCTCAAACTATTAAAAAATGGTTATTATCAATGTCCCTCGAAAGACCCTGTTGGCGACATCGTGAAAATCCACACATTCTTCCAAGATAACGGTATTTCCATAAGTGATCTAAAACTTGAGGAAACAAGCTTGGAAGATATTTTCATCCAATTAATCCAAAAGGAGAGAGAATCTAATGAGTAAAAATGCCCCCCAAAAAGAAGTAAAATCCTTAAAATTCG
>MBAA01000164.1:30763-31761 GCA_001940655.1 Promethearchaeota archaeon CR_4 | reverse complement strand
TCGGATTCCTTGGTACCTTATCAATAACGGCCGGCGTTGGATCATTGCTAGGTTTGTTAATATCTGCTCCGCCAACCGATCAAATGCCCGGCATCATGACTCTTGCTAACCTGATCCGTTTTCCCCTCATTTTTATAAGCGGGGTTTTCATTCCCCTGTACCAGTTGCCTCCCAATGTGCAAATTGCCGCGTGGTTTTCGCCCTTAACTCCCTTTGTAGATGCCGTTGCGTTCTGCGTCGGGGATTTTTCCCTCCTTCCCTTGGCCCTCAATTTCATAATTTTAATCGCATGGTTTTTTGGTTTATATGGTCTCTGCCTGATAACACATTCGAAGACGTTTGCAAAGAGGTTTGCCCAAGATTCTGGTCCCATAAGTAAAATTGGCGGGTCATAAAACCCACTTGAGGACTTTTTATGAAATTGAGCGTGAAAACAAGTCGAAACGAGAAGTTCCAGAAGAGCTCCATCGATGAGGGAGATACCTCAAGCGAAATACAGGAAAAATTTTCCCCTGAAATAGTACTTTCAGTCTTTTTGTGCGTAGGATTTACGATATAGAATTTTGATATTGTTTCGGGATTAGTATGGACCGGAGGGGGTTTCATCGTATATGCGGTACGAGAATTGGTTTGATTCATGGGGAAGGGGAGGGCAAAAAGGCGAGAGGAAAAGGAGATGCGGGAAAAGATCCGATCCGGAATGGAGTGAGTATTCAAACCAGATACGATCTAGCAATGGACACACTCAGGTTTAGCAAGGGAGCGGGAAGGTGTGTCCCTATCAGAAGTTAATTGCATTGTTACTTCCAATAAGGTAAAGTATTTAGCATTGCACTATGGAAATTTGCAGAAGCACCAACTGCTCCAATCTTATTGAAAGGAATTTGACGGACAGACACGAATCCCTTATGAGTTCACACAATCAGGATGAATTTATTGAATTTTGTGTTATTCAGGAGCAGGGGATTTTGGGATGAACGGCCGATCCGGGTGAACAA
>MBAA01000164.1:26144-30710 GCA_001940655.1 Promethearchaeota archaeon CR_4 | reverse complement strand
GAAACCTCAACGTGGTCGAACAAACCTAATGGGTCGAGGAGACTCCGAGCGTGGGCAGAGGAAATGCACCGCAACTCCACGAGGTCAGTTTTCGTACCGCAGAAGAGGATGGGGATGTCCTTGGAATGCGTGCGACAAATCTTGACCCATTCCTCGAGGGAGTCGAGGGACGAAGTGCGGGTCGAGTCGTAGAGGAGGAGAGCCCCTTTCGCGCCGAAGGTGTAGCTGGGTAGCATGAACCGGAAGTGATCCTGCCCCCCGAGGTCCCAGAGTTGCAGTGACACGGGTCGCTCCTCGTACACCATATCTTTCACGTGGAACTGCACGCCGATGGTCATGCGCGTGGCCGCATCGAAGCTACCGCTGACTAACCTGCGGATGAGTGTAGATTTACCCACGCCGCCGTCCCCGGCTATCATTACCTTTAAAACGAGCACTGAACCAAGCATCATAATGGATCCTCGAACAAAATTACAAACTATGGAGAACGCGAGACCGACGTTGGCCCTTCAAAGCTGACGGGTTAACGAAAGTGCGTCCCTTTCAAGCCAATAATATGTTTAGTTAGTCCTCTTCCTATATAAAACGCGGGGATTAGAGCGGGTGAGATCACGTCAAAGTCAACTCTTATTACATATAAGGCATGTGCAAGATCCGCGGGCTATTTTTTTGTACTAGCGTAGGCACGTCTCTTTCTCTCGCCCAATCTGGGCGATCCTGGAGGAATGTCTGATCGCGAAATGGCAACACCGATGAACTCAGAGATAGGCATCACATGGGAGATGAACCAATAAAAAAAGGAACGAAATGTTGTCACGGATATATGAACGTCGAGCTAAAGGTTAACTCTCGACATCCCGCTTCTTATGAGCGAGCGAGACCACATAAGATGGGACATTTTATGCAAATATATTGAATGCAGTCTTAATCGCAGGGCATAAACGAATTCACCAAAGCGCTGCTTTTAATTGATCAACAGTGTGAAGATGGATTTTTTTGAGAAGGGTCTCTTTCTCCGGCAATCGGCGTTTGATAAATAAAAGGTATAGGTCAAACAAGGCGTCTGTGACTTTCGTGCGGAATTCCCGGGACATTTTGTTCTTCAGATCATCTTCATCAGTGTGCTTTACAGTTTCCAAATAAGAGAGAAGAAATTCGGCTTTCTTTTGGAAATAGGCAATCTCATTCCGCACTTGGAGCGCCTGTATGGTCGGGTCAACGATTTCAAGCGCCTTTTTGAGGAGCTCGTGTTCGTATTCGAACTTTTTCTTTTCCCCCCACGGGGAATTGAGGATGATGCCACTAATGTCGAGAACGAGGTATTCGGATTCCTTGACATCGAGTCTTAGATACGCTTGATGGTTGAGCGATTGTATTATTTGTTTTGTATTCAATTCGGGGGGAAATAGACCCAGCAACAAGTCATTCAACTGATCCGCGAAGCGGGGGTTGTCAGTCGGCCTCAGGATGACATAGATCGGGTAATCAAACATATATGCGTGGAAAATGTTCATAACGGCGAAATCACCAACGCTTTCCAGTAAGGTTTCTAAGTGTAACTTCTGACCTGCAGCATATTCTGCCGCGGTCTGGGCATTAAATTCGAGTTGAAAGTCAATCTTGTCATAACCCCTCACAGCTCCATTTTGATCCACAAAAGCCATAAAATCGTGTTCACAAATCTGTCCGGCGCGAAATTGGATCTTAATTATGCCCGAACTTTTTTGAGAGAATATGTATCCGGGAATTTCGATAATTTTCTGGATTTGGCATTGGGGACATCGGATCTTGGTTTCTTTGCTAGGGATCTCAATTTCTGGCATTTTTTCTGGCATATAGAATAACCCCACTCTTTCTCAACATTTCCTGCACATACCTATTAGAAAAACCTACTATAAAAGCAGTTCGGATTCAAGATCGATGGAGCTTGAATTTCCTTGTTCATTGGAAATATTCTAATTGTTTTAGCATGGGGAAGAATATGCCCAGCCCCGTCCCGAACCACTTGACTATGTGAAGGTTATGCCCTATTCAAAGTTGCACGGGTTCGCCCGCAGTGGGTTGACCGGTCTTATACTTACCTCCTGCGTCCCTACGAAATAGTGCTCCACGAGTAAAAATGACGTAGTATCTGTACCCAGTCCTGACTCTGGGAATTTTACCTATGTCCTCTGGAAAGTCATTAAGAATAGGAGGAGGGAGATGAATTCGGAGGAGAACCTTTTTTCGTCGCCACCTCGAGAGCGGTCGATATGCCCGTTTTTCAGAAATCCGTGCATCATAAACTCAAATAATCCTGTGGAAAAGTTCTTTAAGATAAAGGTCGAATTTTTTTCAAAAAAAGATTTTACAGAAGAGATGATTCTAATGGCCGTTCCACCTGATTGTGTTGGATGTGTTGAGTTTGATCCGACTGTTATTCCGATCATGATCGTGCAGCTCATAATTGCCCCCATAGTTATCGTCATGTCGACTGATCTTATAATTAAAGCATACAAACGAAAGAAGCTGGCGACAACCACCCTCATGGCTACATATGTTATAAATGCGGGGATAGTTCTTACCCCGCTAATTTCAAATCTACAGTGCTTTTTTTCAGGGTACTGCTTGCCATCGTATCAATGGGTTGAAGTGATAACCTTCGTTCTTATGAGTCTACTCCCGATGTTCTTTTTCACATGTTGCAAAGAACTTTTCCTGAAAAACACCCCCAAGTGGATTTTCGCGTTGTATTTAATCTGGGGCGTTGTCGGATTGGTATTGGTACTCCTTCCGCAAAACAATTGGTTTGTGACGGGGGGGGACCAGACGTTCCGACAAATAACGCAAACAGATGTAGCAGCATATATGGCCGTCACCTTTATAATCGCGTTTCGAGGGTCTTTCCACGCTGCAAGTCGCATGGAGAAATCAGCCGAAAGAACGGCGCTTCGCTTAATTGGTATTGGTGCAATAGGAGGTATTATTGGATTGGTCTATGCTGCTATTGGAGTGTTTGTAGCAGATATTTTTGGAAAGAATAATATTTTCCTAACTTTAGAGTGGGTGTGTACCTTTATAGCATTGCTCTCGTTTTACCTTGGGTTCTCCCCGCCAGGGTGGTTCAAAAGACGATTTGAAAAAGAGTAAAATACGCTAGACCAAGGAAGAATTCCACATTATCTAACCAATCTCGACAAGAATCATCAAACTACAAGTATACCATAAATTATTTTCCAATTTACCGAGAGAGCGGATGTGGATTCTCTCCAGAATTGCCTCACAATCAAACATTCTTCTTTTGACATCAACTCTTACATTCTATCATAAGATATCTTGTCGCACATGATTATGACCGGAAATCATTATGAATGCGTTATTTAAATATCGCTGACAAATTAGATATGTTGAACGGTATTTTTGGTTCATATATGGAGGAGTGATCGAATGTATACTCTCAGGCATAGGTATTGGGGTGGATTACACCGTCAAGAAAAAACGATTCCAGAAACGCAAACCCCAAACAAAGCTCAAAGTGAAGACAAATTTGCTTGATAAATAGTAATTGTCTTCAGGGAAAATTTTTTTCAGAAATCTCCTCGCAACTGATTGTTTGTCAGCAAACCCAAGTAAATCCTGACATAGATATTATTATGGTTGTGGGGTTGTGAATCCTTTAAATGACTAATTGTTCAGAGACACTTCAAAAATTGCACCAATTCCCGGCAAAAACCCAGAAATTTTTTAATTCACCTTCCCCTTCATTATCTACTTAGAACACTTTGTAACAGTCGGGTTTTACGATGAGTGAACCACCGAAAGGCGCCGAGACCACGAAAGAGATGTTGGGCAGGAAATTGCCGTGGGTACTAGGCTCGGGCATCCGCATACCGCGATTACGTTTGCCAAACATTGACAACAGGTCATTTGCCCTTCCGACACCGCCTCGGACGATCGCAATGATTTTGATCTACATTGCACTATTTTTTGTCATGATGGGCGGGGTATACCTAATTACTCCACGAATGGGCCAGGACCCGATGCCGGCGTTGGGGGCAGATAGTAGCGGGAACCCCTTGTGGTTGTATCCCAGCGTAAGTGAGGCGTTCATCATCGAATCCATGGTAGGAGGCACCATATTCTTTATGGGGGCGATCGGGTTTATCTTCCTCTTCGAGAGCACCAAACATTCCCTGAATCCGGGATATGGGCGTAAAATCCTCGTCCTCGGGCTCGTGCTTTGTATCGTGGCGTTCGCTGCGATGGCATACGTGATTGACTACAAAGGGAACCCCGGGAAGTGGGCGGCTATGCTCACGGGATGAAAAAAAAACATAGAGAATTCACTCTCTTGAATGGAAGTATCAATTGAAATTCAAAAGTAATCCTAATTTTCACTCTTTTTATGCGATTGCAGCTCGAGGGCTTGATGCAAAGACAAGTCCCCAGTGAGGACTTTGCGCGCGAGTGTTCGCGAGATTGTAATACGGCCCTCGGAAGCACGTCGGCTCCGTTCTTGTACGAACGAGATTTCTCCGTCAGTGTAATGACCGAGGCCTGAGATAGTTCCTCCAATGTCGACGTACT
>MBAA01000164.1:16574-26132 GCA_001940655.1 Promethearchaeota archaeon CR_4 | reverse complement strand
CGGCAATGTGAAGCGCCGCAATCTCGTGGGGGGATAATTTGAATTTACTGAACGAATCACGACCTCGGGTGGTTCTCCACTCGTCAACGATCTCAACGGAAATGTCAAAACGACCACGAAGATTGCGAAGAGTCTGAAGGACGGGAGAGAGATACCGGGGGTAACCGGCCCCAATACGCAGGATGATGCGCTGATCCTCGAAAGGAATGAGCAAGCGCTTCAAAACGCGAGGAAATACTTCTATATCCACCGTGTGATTTTCGATCAGCATATTATTCACAAGCACTATAATGCCCACCCGCTTTCCCGGGTCAATTCCGAGTATCAGGGACTTGATCTGGGTGATATTTTTCATATAATTCTTGATCCGGGCAACAATGAAATCCGTACCATAGCTACCAGAGGGATACAAAATGAACCTATCTGACCCAAACTCCCACGCCTCGAGTGCGGTTGTAATAATGATGCGCGTGCGTACCGGGATGGGATCCTGCTTGCGAAGAACGGAGAAGGGAATGTGATATTCCTTGAATTTCGCGATCATCTCGTAGGAAAAACGAAAATCGTCCGTAATGAGGCACACGAGTTCCAATCAGCCAAGGGCTCCTAGCATTTTTTTAACTATAGATGGACAATGGAAGAACGTGGTAAAATTTTTTCCGCCGATAGTGGCCCAAGGGACGCCTGAACCTCCCGACCTCTACCCCGATCCTCACTCCAAGGGTTGCATTGGATTAGTGTGGGGAGAAGCGGGCACAGGAAAAACCACGCTCGTCCAACAAGCGGCGCTGAATATCGCTGCCGAATCGAATAAAACGGCGATATTTTTCAATACACACCAATATCCCATTTTCCACCGGATCGAACGATTCATAACACATTATCCCGTGCTAGATTTAACCCGCATTAAAATAATTTCCATCAGTTCATTTCGCCAGCTCCGAAGGGAAGCGAGAAACTTGGAGTACCTGTCATATTTAGCAGAGAAAAGCGGGCAACCCGTGGATCTAGTCATTGTTGACTCACTGACAAACCTATACACGCTCGCCATCGGTAAAAAAGAAACGGCAATGAAGCGGAATCAAGAATTGAATGAAATCTTCGGCATCTTAAAGTACATGGCACGACAACGGAACCTCTCCGTGCTCGTGACGGCAGAAGAGAAATTCCTCGACGTGGAGAACATCATCGAGCGTAAACCCGCCGGAGGCCGTATCATGAATTACTGGGTGGATTTTTCGATCAAGATCACACGCGGGCGAAACGAGAATACCCGCCTATTGTTAATCCGAAAGGATCACTCTAGCACGCAAGAAAAATTAGAGGCGGTTCTCACGGACTCCGGTCTTTTTCCTTAAGTAAAACTTGATAGCTAAAAAAACAATGCAGAAGTGCGTCGTTCAGACAATGTCGTATAAAATCAAATTTTCACGTAGTCTTTGGTGGTAAGGGGGTGAAATTCGCCCTGTAGCGGTTGACCGTGCGCCAGAACAAACGGTTCTGGAGGATATACCAGATTGCAAGGGCGGGTATCACAATGATCGCCGTCAGGAGCAGGTCAAAAGGAAATTCAAGAGGCTCCACGATCCTATCTATGATAAATAATAAACCTAATCCAACTAAAAGGAGAAGGAGCATAATGAATGTGATTCCACGA
Organism: Promethearchaeota archaeon CR_4; assembly: GCA_001940655.1. Lineage (GTDB taxonomy): Archaea > Asgardarchaeota > Lokiarchaeia > Sigyniarchaeales > CR-4 > CR-4. The sequence goes on along the minus strand of MBAA01000164.1, from coordinate 24,475 downwards.
AGGCGAGGATTCTTCCAATACAAGACCCCGAAGATCGTGAGACACACCCCGATTATGACGAGATATAGAGGGAGGAGTTCTTGATTGATACTAGCTGGATCCTTCGTCCACGTGGTGAGGATTGCGGCAATGACTCCAAAACAACTCGTGATAATAGACAATTTCCAGAAATGGTGAACTAGCTTGGGTTCGGTCAATTCCCCATGAGCAAGCAATAATCTAGGCAATGTAACGGGGGCGCCTGTTTCTGTCGAGGCTTGGATTCGGTTGTCCGGGAGGACGATAATGTCTTTTTTCTTGACGGTATGAGATTCCCGGAGTCCCCGGATGGAAATGATAACGTAGAAAGAATTAAAGATGTGGGCGAGCAGGGCGCAGAAAGTGGCGACCTCAATACCCCCCAATATCATCACGCCACCGATCATCGAACCCATCGTGAGAGTACCAATGTCACCAGGGAACACCCGGGCGGGATATTTATTGAATTTGAGGAAACCCACGATAGCAGCAATAAAGGGAATGATGAAAATCACTGCAATTGCCGAATTTTGGATGATTCCTCCAATTAACATTGCGACACCGACAATTAAACACGTCCCGGCTCCCTCTCCATTGTATCCTTCGAGCATATTAACAGTATTGGTAGAAACAGCAATAATTAATGGCGTTACGAGGGGATATATAATAGATAATCGTAGTTCACCTAATATTGGGATTACAATAGGTGTTCCGAGAGAGATGAATTTAGAGAGAGAGGTAACTAAAAAAGGCAAACCTGCAATTAAAACCGAGAAGATTTTCACAAAAGGGGAGAGACGTTTACGGTCATCGACAAACCCAATTAAACCTGCAATTATTACGGAGAGTAAAAGAATCCATATTTCATTAGCAAATTGAGGATAAAAAAGACGTAGTAATAAAATGCCCGTTACGAGGCCGACAAAGAATACGGTTCCACCAGATTCCGGTACTTCTGGACGATTAACTTTGTGGATTTCCTTCCCGATCCAACCCTTTGCTCGAGCAAATCTCATCCAGATGGGCATTAAAACTAATATGATCACTATTGGAACGAGAGCGAGTATAATTATTGCTATAACGTTCGTTTCTACGGAACCTAGGTCAGCAAGCGATGTCATACGAATTCAATGAGAACTTGGAATTGATTTCTGCAGTCGTAGTGATGAATATGTTAATATAAGGGGCTCTTTAATGCTACCGGGGATCTATTGTTACAACTTTTGATGGATCGTGGTTCATCCTAACGAGAAAAAAAGAAAATAGCCCCGCCAGGATTCGAACCTGGGTCCGGGGGGTCAAAGCCCCCTATGCTTGGCCGTTGTGCAAAATCGGTCACGGAAACCGACTTATTCTACACCACGGGGCTTTTCTTATGCATTCTATCTCGCCCCATCTTAAAAATATTGCGGGAGGAATAAGGAAACGACAGATAAAGACCTGTAATCACTCTGTATCATGAATTTTACCAAATATGAAAATAAAGGAGGAAGGAGAGAAAGTTATTGTATTAAAGGGCGTCGCGAAAGAAGCTCCTTTAATTCGGCAAGAAGTGCAGCGCGCAAGCTTTCCATATTCTCTTTCACGACTTTTTGATTTTGTTGGATTTTTTTCAAGGGATCCTCGCCTGGTGTAACGGTGACTATTTGTTCCAGGCTGGTAACCTTAGCTTCCAATGATTGTATTTTTTGCTGGCATTGAGCGATGGAAGAATTAAACATAGAATTGATCCGCTCGATAGACGCATTGAAATTATTTGTTTCAGATTTGCGATTACTCAGAAATTGGGCAAGGGACATATTAATTACCTCTTAGAGAGGTCTTGCCCGAAGAAAAATATAGAATCCGGTGCTACGTGAATATTACCCACGATATAATTCGCATATTACAGGTGCCAAGGTTGTCCCTCACGGGTGATATCGATTGGGACAGGTGTCTGCCATTTGGTGAGGAACTCGAGGTCTTTTTTCTGGTGGCGAAGATTGTCAGGTAACATTTGTGGAATTGTTTCCACGATAGGATACCACCGCTTACATTTTGGACATCGCAATATACCCTCTTCAATTTCCACTCGTTGTTTATACGCGTTGAGGAGATTCAGGTCAAGCTCTATGGTTGGGAGGAGGGTTTTGGGGGTGGTTCCTTTTTTTAATGCCTCAGAAGCGCGAGATACGTTTTCTCTCACAGAATTCAGGATATCGGAGAGCTTGGATATCAAAAGAGAGTTAGTGGTATCATGAAACACTTCCAGTTCCTTGATTTTTTCGAGGATTAGGTTAAGATATTCTCCGAAAGGTTTCTTCCCCAAGACGATTAAGTCACCGATTTGCACTTGTCCATCATCATCTTCTGCAAAATGAATGAGTGTGTTGCCAAAAGCTTTGGTTATAGTGTCGAGGGTAGGATTCTGGAAGAATTCAAGCACCTCAGGGGGAAAATTCTCCCATTTAAAGATGAACACATCGAGGGGGAAAGATTTGTCAATGGGACAAGCCAAGATTTCGGTCAAGAAGGGTTTCAAAAAAATCTCCTCAAGAAAAGGGAGGACAAGGGAAATTAATAAATATACGACTTTAGTTCATTTAGCAACTTGTCAACGTCATTCTGGATTTTTTCCAAGCGTTTCGTGAAGTCAGAGTAGAGTTTTTGGAACGCTGTACGCGAAGGGATGGCACCCCGCCGGTAACGATTTTCGAGGGCAGTAAGGCTGTCTTCAACACTAATTCGCTCAGCCTCACAGAACTGGAGTTTTTCGATGATTTTCCTAAACCGTTCGTCTGCTTCAGCGATGGTTTTTGTTAAAGGTTTGAGGTCTTCCTCGGTTTCCTTCTTTCGTTCTTGGATGTTATTCAGACGCTTCGTGTGCTCTTTCTTTGCAACTTTTTTCATTTTCAAATCTTCGTTTAGTTGGTCAAGTTCTCGCAAGAGGGCAGACTTTTCTTCATAAGCAGACACAAATTCCTGTAAGGCCTTTGTTGGAATGTTGACTCTGTCAACGAGCTCAACGGGCCCTTTTTTGTGAACCACTTTCCTCAGAAAAACGTAACCACTGATCACTACTAAGATGATAAGAATAAGTATCAAGGGACGAAGCATCATCCAAAACCCATTAACTTCAAAGGAAATTTCAACAATGCGATTGTGTCGCGGCGAAATCATTTCACTCGTGTATGTAGTTATAATTTTCGTTTCTTGCATCAGTATTTGATTTGGACTAGGTGAAATAGTTTTTACATCCAGAGTGTTTGCGGTCTGCAGAATAACTTGCGTGGTATCGGTAATGATTAGAAAATCCATTTGAGAGGTGAAAATCTGGATATTTAGATAGTATTTGTTCCACGAAGAACTCAAGTGCATCGAGGACACTAACCGATAGAACGTAGTATATTTGAATTGGTTTCCCCCGAGTAATGCTGCCCTGTTGTTATTGAGGTTAATCGTGACGTTCTTGGTCTTGCCATCCAGATTAACCTCCTCGGTCACTACAGACCCTTCAATACCCCCCAGATCATCCCACATTTGAAATTCCGTGGCATTTTTAGGAATTTTATATGAATAACTTTGAACCGTTAGTAAACCAGTGTTGACTAAGACGTGATCTTCTTCCACATTGAGGTACCCCCACGGGTCGATGATAATACGTCGATTAATACTATTCATCTGTAGGATTGGCGCGGCAGTGTAAGAAAAATCCGCTGTGACTGCTAATTTTGAAAACGCTACCACGTCACTAGTTTTCCACGTAGCAAAATTCTCGGTTGTTGTTGAAGGCTCAGGGGAAAAATTGGTACCTGAAGCACCTTGCGGTAGTGTAACAACACATATATAACTATCAATCTCGAAGGGAGAAATCGGATACAGGTTAAAAGTGAATTTACACGTTTGTGTGGTATACGTGCCAGATGTGAAGGTTAAATTGAAATACGTGGTGGTTATTTTTATTTTTTGAACGTCACCCGGAGCTAGCGCTTCAAGAAATTCAACTTCATATGCGTTATACCCATTGAAGAGAAGAGAATTCTTGACTATGGGATAGGTTTCTCCAGCCACACCTGATGCTGAAATCAGCAATAATTTAGCATCGTAATCCGCATCGGTGCAGAAAATGAATTTTGTTAACGAAGTGGTTCCATTATTTTCGAAAGAGTATGTGTCTGAGACCTCAGTTAATAGGTATTGCGATAGGGTAATGTCTCGAATAACTTCAATTACTTTACCATCAATGAGGGGGTCAGCGGCGATGGAAGGATTTTGAGAAGTGTATAAAGTTTGAGAATGCGATGCACTAATGCAAGTTAATAGAATGCCACCAAATAATATCCCAAAGAGGAGCAGGACTCCGAGTTTTCGCGTGCTAACACCTTGGTTCATAATAGATCCCTATCGTTTGTTTAGAAAGATACTTCTTAATTTTTGCGACTGTTGCAGCGGACAAAAATTTATCAAGCGTTCTGCATTTTTAGAAATAAGTAACGCGGGGATCGTTTTAATCTCTGCGCTCGTTAGTGCAGTAATTTACAGGAGACTGCCATATGGCAAAGAAAAAGTCAAAGCGATCCAGTCGGCGCAGTAGTGATGGACCAATGCCGATGGGTGGAGCGGGTCTCATCCGCTTTTTCCAAGACGAAAGCACGGGCGTAAAAGTTGGACCGATTGCAACGTTATTGCTCTCTGTAACTCTCATTATAGTAGTGATCCTAGCTCACCTTAATGTGTGGGGGATTATATTTAATCCGGGGGGGGGTTAATCCCCTTAAAGTTAGGGCTGAAAAAAATGAAGTTGTCAGACTTCCAAGCTCTAATTAACAATCTTTATTTTTCGAAAGATAAAAAACGGGGTGCGTTGGGCACCTTCGCGTGGCTCGTTGAGGAAGTTGGAGAAGTGGCGAACATCATCAAACAAAAGAACATCGATGAAGCGGCATTGGGAGCAGAGCTTGCGGACGTTATCGCTTGGACATTTTCTCTCGCAAATATCTATGGTATCGACCTTGAGAAGGCAATTTCAAGCAAATACCCACTTAAGTGCGGTAAGTGCGGAAAACTACCGTGTGAGTGCATTGAAGATTAACAGGAAAACCTGTTATTGCCATCTTGCACCTATTATATTAATTTTGAAGGATTGTGTGATATACTTGCTCAACCTTGTTAATCATTGTTTCTTTTCGATATTTTTGCAAGACTAATGCCCTACCGATTTCACCTAATTTTTGCACCAACGGAGGATTCTCTAGGAGTCTTTCTAACAATCCCAGCAGCATTTCTGTGTCCCCAGATTTATATGTCAAACCAGCGTGATAACGAGTAAAGACCTGTTCCATATGACACGCATCTGAGGCTATCACAGCGAGCCCCGAAGCCAGAGCTTCCAAAATCGAGAATGAAAGACCTTCTTGGGATTCGGTTGGAAGTACGAATATATCCGCCTGTCTGTAAATTTCAGCCATATTCGAGGGATTTATGTATCCATCTAATGTTACACGGGTTTGTAATTGGTCGGAATGTACTTGACGCGACAATTCAGCATAGAGGGGGCCTCCTCCGACGAGTCTAAGGCGCAGGGTGGGATATTTCCGTGATAATTCCTTGAATGCTTGATATAACCGCGGAACCCCTTTGGAATGGGTAAGCGTGCCGGTATATAGGATGATTAGAGGACGTTTGTAATCGTTGACCCTTGAATCATTCGGATAAAATAAAGACGTGTCTACGCCGTTGAGTATGATCCTACACTTTTTTCCAAATTTTGGATTCATTTCTTCAACCAATTTCTTCACACGTGAGTTTATACAGATGATTTTTTTAGATCGTAGGAAAGTTACGTACTCAGGAGGAATCACGGGAAGAAAGCGAACAGAACGTCTAATTTTCTGAAATAACGTTTTGGGGTGGGTTCGAAATTCTGATATCGTAGTTCCATGAGCCGTCGACACGAGGGGTGGCCAATCCCCCTTTGGTCGGACGAGATATAAGGAGAATCCAGCGAGATTATTACTATGGATTATGTCAAATGGAGACTCGTGTTGAAGTTGAGCGAGTTTTTTACCCATTTCTATGAAAAATGAAAATGAATACCAGAAGAGCGATGACCGAGGGCCTACGTAATGAATGTGAACGCCGTTGAGCATAGACACCTCGTCTTTTGCTCGCTTACGAGGTAAATGCTTTGTAATGACATGTACTTCGTGACCTTTAGCGGTCAAACCAAACGCCAAGTCAAAAATATACTTTTCAAAACCTCCGGGGACGTGAATGGGAATACTCCGAGTCAAGAGGCAAATTCTCAGTTCGAGTCGCTTCCTAAGATGGTTTTGTTGATATATTTTCAAAATATATGGGAGCTAAAAAATAATAATAATTCATTTTCATAAAAAACACACAACGTAAATAAAGTGGGTGTTTCAATACGAAGATTTGGTTTGATATCTGTGAACCGAAGACGGTAAAGATGCTCCGGTCGCTCTACGACCGTCTTGCTCCAGACCACGAGATGAGAATCACTGCCCGCGATTTTGATTCAACATACGCGTTGTTAAATGCGTGGAATAAACCTTATCTTCAGATCGGGAAACACGGTGGCAATACGTTGATGGGAAAACTTCGATCCTACTCGGATCGCCTCGTGGCCTTAATCGAATTTGCAGAAAAAGAGAAACCTGACTTTTTATTTGGATTGGCATCACCTGAAGGTTTGCGAGTTTCATTCGGCCTTCAAATTCCCAACATTATTTTTAACGATGAACCCCGCAGCACGGGAGTAGTCAAACTTTCCCTACCTTTTGCGGAACATCTTATCGTACCCGAACCAATCCCGGTTGAATGGTTTACACAGTACGGGATCGCAATGGAGAGGATTCACCGCTTCCATGGGATCGATGAAGTCGCAGAGACTGTTTATCTAGTCCCAGATCCAAACAAAATAACTAAGGTTGGGTTAGCACCAGAACAATATGTCATTTGCCGTCCGGAACAAACCGCTGCCCAATATCATATGAAAACTTTAGGGGAAGGAGACACGAAATTACCTTGTTTACTTGATCCTCTCATCAAGGAGCATCCTAATTTGACGTACATAATTGTTCCCCGCAACATCTCCCAGCGCCGGAATTTAGAAAAGCATTACAAGGGGATAAACAATATTAAATTTTTTAATTATCTCGACCCCATCGAACAATTCCTTTATCATGCTAAGTTTGTCGTTTGTGCGGGAGGTTCTTTCGTCCGCCAATCAGCGCTCATGAACGTCCCATCCGTTGAATATTTTCCCCTCGGATTGTATCCTCAAGAAAGATTTCTCATTGAAAACGGATTTCCGCTACAATTTCTGCGAGATCCAGAGGAAAATCCAAATATCTGTATTGAAGCAATCGAAAAATTCTCCTCCTACCACGCTAATTTAGAGAAAACAAGAAATCTTGAAAATCCAATTGATTTAGCTATGAATTTATTTCAAAAAGGATCTAGTGCTTAGATCCTGCTCTTTCAATTGTGCTTAGATTGTATCGGTTTCAACAGGTCCAAACCTTCTCGTTTTCCATATTAACGATAGAATTGAAAAATAAGTTCTATATTTGAGACTTCCGCGAAAGAATGCGTAGAAACGAACGTAACTTCCAAACCACCGGTAAAGCCCTTTTGATGCGCCTTTCTCAAGGATGAAAAAACTTAACGTGGCAATTATACTTGTTAACCAGAAAAAATTGATTCCCCAAACAACACAATGTATGAAAAATCCCAGAAATCCCCCGCCTAACTGGAGAACTATAAGCGATAACCACAAAATATTGGTCTTAGCAAATAAGCACGGATATTTGTCGGGATGTTTCTTATTTAAAAGTGGGTCAGATTCGTGTCGCATTTCCCTTCGAATAGCATTCATGAGC
>MBAA01000164.1:5495-16306 GCA_001940655.1 Promethearchaeota archaeon CR_4 | reverse complement strand
CTTCTCTTGATTTTCCCGCTTAGACCCATCATCAATGATGATGATTTCATAAGAATCATGGGGGAAATCTTGTTTTACAAGATCAGATAGCACATTTGCCAAAAAAGAAGGACGATCTTGTGTCGCAATTATAACTGAGATGAACATAAAAAAAATCACAGCATTATTTCTTGGTAGACTTTTTCAACGTGGCCGAACGGTAAATCCATTAGACAAGCTCCTCATATATTTTTTCAACTCTATCAATAACAGTCTTCGGAGTGTATAACTCAAGTAATGGTTTAGCATCTTTTACCATTTGCTTCCGTTTTGACTCGTCTTTTAGTAGATCAACAATTGCATTCGCGAGTTTTTCTGGTTGTTGCGGCGGAACAAAGATCGCGTGATTCTGAAGCACTTCTCGATATGCTGCCAGTGTGGAACAAATGACAGGGGTTCCACATGAGAGTGCTTCAATAGGCGTCAGGCCAAATCCTTCCGAGGCAAAAGAATAAGTCACAAAGGCGTCAGCAAGGGAGTAGTAGGCGGGTAATTCCTCCGGTGTAATAAGGCCTAGGAATTTCACGTCAGGATATTGTGTTTTCCATATACGATAAGTATCCTGCATTTTTAGCTCTGCTTTACCGCCAATCATTAAAGTTAAGTCCGGAATATGTTTTTTTACATGGTAATACGCTTTAATAATGTCCTCGATCCCCTTGTAGAACGCAATCCGGCCTACGTAAAAAATGACAGGCCCTTGGATACGATATTGCTCCCGCAACCTCTGTGCTCTTTCCGGTTGAGGGTAAAAATTGGAGGCAATTGAATTAAGAATTACCCGCGATTTCCGGGCATTTTTCTCCCCTGTATAATACCAAATTCCTCTCCTATTAACCTCAGATACGATGGCAATCCGGATTGCCCGGTTTGCATTAAGACGCTCAAGAAAGGGCATAATGGGAAATTTTGTGAATTTAGCCTCAAAAGGACCAAAATCGTGAATCGTGGTAATGTATCGTTGATTAGTAAGAATAAGCGGCAAGCTACTCCTGCTACCGTTACTATGAATGATGTCGAATCTATTTGTCATTACTTTCCGAGCGACTTGGGCAACGAACTGGGGCAACCATATGAAACGTTTGCGGGCAATGGGAAGTTGTATGATACCAGGGGTGTTCAATGTCTGATTCCACAAACCCGTGTAGAATGTTACGTCATGTCCCCTCTGTTTCAATCCATCAAAAATGCCCCGAATATTATATGATGCACCATCTTTCACATCAGGGTAACATGAGAGTGCGGTGAGGCAAATTTTCAACCGTTTCAATGAATCTCCCCTCACGCGTTTTTCAAATATCCTTCCAACCAAGTAATATAACGCGCAATTCCTTCTTTGAACGACACTTTTGGAAACCAACCGAGAGTTTTTAGCTTACTAATATCGAGGATCATCTTTGCCACGTCCCCGACCCATCCCTTGGATCCCCCTGTATACGTAAATTCCACGCCAGATAAATGCATAGCATCGATAACAGCGTTAGCGACCTCATTTACAGTATGCCAACCATCTGCACCAAGATTGTAAAAATCGTAGGATCCTTGTTGGGTGTCTATTTTCTCCACGCAAAGTAAAGATGCATCCACGCAATCTGAGATGAATAGGTAGTCTTTTTGTTGCTTGCCATCTCCCAATATCTCGAGTTTTTTAGGATTTGCTTTAAGTTTGTTGAAAAAATCGTATGTAACTCCATGGTTTGACCGAGGACCAAATATGTTAGCATATCGCAAACTTACTCCCTTAAATCCATAGGCATCAGTATACGCGGAGATATACATTTCTCCAGCCGCTTTTGACGCCCCATAAGGACTAATCGGGTGGAGTATCGCTCGTTCCGTTATTGGAAATTCATCTACCTGGCCATACAGCGTGCCTCCCGAAGACGCGAATGCTATTCGAGGAATGTCATTCTTTCGCATAGCTTCCAAGATATTCAATGTTCCAACAACATTAATTTCAAAACTTTCGATGGGGAATGGTACACTATTCTTCACGTCAGGATCTGCGGCCATGTGGATAATGAGATCCAATTCTTTCAGATTTGCCAGTAAAAAGTCTCTATTACGAATATCTCCTTTTAAAAAGGTCACTTTCTTGGTTTTTATCAAAGGTTCGACGAATTCAGTCGTGGAAGAAATGAGATTGTCAATGATGAAGACCTGGTTGCCCCATTCCACCAAATGATCCACAACGTGGGACCCAATAAAACCGGTTCCACCCGTCACGCATACCCGCATGTTTTTTATCAAAGGTTCATCCACCCCTTGTTGGAATGGGAAAAATGGAATGAAAATTAATCGGTGAGTGGTTCACACCCTTCCTTAGTGACGAGGACTGTTTGTTCGAATTGGCTGATGTAAGTACCCTCCTTTTCCTGGAGGACGCCATATTTATCTAGTTTCTTTGCCCGTTCGAGCTCCCGCATTGCAAATTCATAAGCTTTCACATCCTTCGCTATCCAACGTTTCGCGAAGGGGAGGCTTTTGTACTTTTTATAAATAATCCCCAAGATTTGCTTGGCCGCTTTATTGCGGATAGGCACGCGAGCACTCGACATGTCTAATTGAAAGATTTCTCCCTTTCCCGAAGAAGTCACGCGTCCCTCCCCGGTAGTTGCAAAAACTTCGACCGCGTAGACTTCGTTTTCAAGCATTTCATCTCCGTGGGGGCGTTCAACCGTGGGGATGGCCTTCTCTCCATGAACAATCCATTCTTCCAGGAGATGACCAGTTAAATTTTGGATTGGCCGAAACCCATATTTTTTGACTGTACGTTCAATAATTTTTCCTAGTTCGTTAGTCTTCGACCCCGCTTTGATGATCTTGACAGCTCTTTTGACCGCTTCTTCAGAGGCTATAGCAATATCCTTAATATTTGGGTCCTTGGAAAAATTCACCGTGAAAGCCATATCTACAATACACCCTTCCTTGTGAACCCCAAAGTCTACCTTGACTACATCCCCATCTTGGAGAACCGAGGTATCTTTCGGACTGGCGGTGTAGTGGGCTGCTTTATTGTTTATAGAAATATTTGCGGGAAAACCGCATTCGCCCCCGAGTTCAGTAATTTTATTCTCAATTGCATCACAAAGGTCGAGAATTTTCATTCCCACCTTGATTTGAGGGGTGATAAAAGCCTTCACTTCCCTCGCAATCTTTCCTGCTGCCCTGTAATTTGCAAGTCGCTCAGCTTTCTTTTCTTCTTCAGTTTTCTCTTTCTTTTCTTCTGGTTGGGGTTGCGATGCTTCAGCTCCAATTTTTGCAGGTGTGGTGGGTTTAGTGGCTAGCGCTTTCGAGGTAGGTTTCGCGTGACTCTTCGCTGGCGGTTTCACTTGTGCAACTTGTGAACTGGGAGTTTTCGTGCTAGGGGTTTTCGTTCTTGCAAGTTTCGTACTTGCGGTTTTCGTAGTTGCATTTGTTCCAACTACCTTTGAGGTGGGTTTAACTTCTTTCTTTGCATCGGCGGATTTTGGATTCCCCGTGGGGGAGTCCTCTTTTGTGGTGCTGCTTTTTGCAGCTTTAGGCATAATGATTACCTTCGAAAAAATTCGAGTTTATGATACACCATTTTTAAGAAATAAAAAATTTTTCCCCACTACAGGAAAAAACCTTTTATGAGTGTTTAATAAAAACTAAAAAATATTAAAAATGTGGAAAAAAGAATATAGAGCAACGCATTTGATTCGGCGGTCGAGGCACTCGATCAACTGATCGGATAATTTTTAATTCAATGAACGCTCAATTAAAAGTTGGAGCTAAAGCATGAGCGAACACTTGGACGAACTGACACAACTGCTCAGGAACTTGCAAGCGCAGAATCACGAGATCTCGGGTTGTACAATCGTCTCGGTGCAAGGTCTCCCCATCGTTACGTCCATGTCTGGGAAACTGCAGAATACCGTGAATGAAGGTATAATATCTGCAATGACAGCAGCGATTCTTTCAGTCGGTGATCGTGCCGCGCAAGAGCTCCAAAGAGGAACCTTAAAACGCATATTGATTGAAGGAGAGGTCGGTACAATCATCATATCACAAGCCGGCCAACATGCCATCCTGTGTGTCCTTTGCCGGAATGATGCAAAACTTGGTATGATTTTCCTTACAATGGCTTCAGCATCCAAGAAGATCGCTGAGCTTCTTGATTAGTACAAATAATCTTTTTCAATTTCGCAGCTTTTCCTCACCACAAACAGTAGTATTAAAGAAGGAGATTTCTTTTGAAAACCAAACTCTTACTTTTCGGCGCCCCCGGTGCTGGCAAGGGAACACTGGCAGGAAAAATACTAGATGTGGTTAAATTAGCCCACATCTCAACTGGAGATTTGCTCAGAGAAAACGTGAAGAAGCAAACCCCGATCGGATTAACGGCAAAAGGTTTCATGGACAAAGGTCAACTCGTGCCAGACGAGGTAGTCATTAAAATGATTCAAGAGCGACTGAAACAACCTGACTGTAAGCAAGGTTTCATGTTCGACGGATTTCCTCGCACGGTCGCACAAGCTCAAGCATTAGACAAGATTACGAAAATTGAGCTCATCTTAGAAATTCAAGTCCCATTTGACATCATCGTCCAGCGGGTGTTAGGACGCATTTCTTGCTCCAAGTGCGGGGCAGTTTACAACACTTATTCCAACCCGCCAAAAGTGGAGAATGTCTGCGATAAGTGTGGTTCAAAAATGGAGCACCGGGCGGACGATACCGAAGCCACCCTCAAGACTCGTTTTGACACGTATAACAAAAATGCGCAACCGATTTTAGAATATTACAAGGGGAAAGTGGCTCACCGGATCGTCGACGGTTTGCATACCCTTGAAATGACTAAAGACGATATCAAGAAACTTATGGTATAATTGGGTAAATTGCATCCTCTTTTTCTTTTATCACTTCAAACCATCTTAGACGGCAGGGTTAATTCCTTTCCCACCGCTCAAGAGATTGCTCCAATTAAAGGTTTGAGTTGTACCTAAGACACGTTGAATAATTGTACTCATAGCGAGTGAACACAGGAAATACCACGCGTAAAAGTTAATCCAGCCTCCAAGCGCTTTCGCGCCGATGTAATCGCCCAAGAGGGGTATCGACCCGGGATTCATCGCAGGGAGAGCAACAGGGATTCCAGCATAAAATACATTGATGATGGCCATAAAGAATACTATTGAGATACAATTTATTAGAGATGGTTTTGCACGAGATAGGGAAATGCTTTGTTGCATTTTTCCAATAGCTTTTTCCCGGCGTTTCCACCGAACTAATTCTTTCGCATACTGAGTAGGATCCTCCTCCTTGAGGTGTTCAAGACTTTTCTTCTGATCTTGGTGTTCCTTGATCGTAGCTTGTTTCCGTGCCAGTTCTTTGGGGTTGGCAAGCAAGCGCGTGAGAATAGTCGTTCCCAAATTAATAAGGGTTGCCAGAATTAGGACGAAGATAGTGGCACCCGGCGGGGATAGAATCCAAGAAAAGAAGTCTCCTCCTTGTAACATCGTAAAAACTCCGTGAATTATTATATGATATTAGACATTAATTGGGGGTGTAACAACAATTTATTTGACGAGCCTAGAATTTAAACAATGATTAGAACAAGTATCAATTGCGAGTTTGCCCATCAGAATTACTCCGTGTTTCATTTTTGGCGGATTGGTTTTTATTATAAGGTTTCCGCAAGAATTCAAAAACTATTATGAAGGATAAGCAGATGATTATGCCAAGGAAGAGGGCTAGCATATTTGAACCCCAGATCAACAAACTTACTAAAAAGGAATATATACAGGTTAACCCTTCGATTATGAGATTTCTTATTTTACGTAGATTTCTAACCGAAGCGCCACCCCAATTTTCCTCTTCAATCACGACATGATATATTTTGCAGCACGTGTCGGCGAACGTTGGATCCACTGAAAAATTGTCAACCAACTCCTCTAAGCTCGACTCCCTAATGACTCTGGCAAATTTTGGATAATCTACCCCAATAGCTGGAAGTCCGAACGGGGGACCCCTTTTTGATTGTATGGTTTCAATTTGAGCGAACCAATCTGCCCATTCCTTCAATTCATTCCATTTGATTTTGACGATTGCAGCCCATTCGTCCCAGGGCAATGTCGGGAACTGCCGCTTGAGGTGTGTAAATACTTCCTCGTCGTGAAAGATTAAATCAGATATGTTATACGTGACGTCTAAATAGGCGAGTCTCTGTTCTACCCACGCAGGAGGAGCAGAAGTGATTAAATCGAGGAGAAAACGTTGCAGAAACACCTTAGCAGGAACTGCCGCTACCTCGTGTAATGCCCCAGCGACTTGTTTCTGCATCAGGGAATTGAAACCGACTACTGCACTTTCTGGTTCATATTCACTGGAGAGATATGACGCACGAAACACCTGCGCGATACCAATTTCCGCTATCCCCGCAACATACGATTTCAACGCAACAAAATGTTCTTCGGGGGGAAGACAGGCGGGAGAAAGCGGAAAGGTATCAACAGACACGCTTAAAGGATCATTAGCAAGGTCGAGAACCTCCTCCTTGGGGCCATGGTAGATAACCGTGTGAGTACACTCGACCCGGGCTTCTTTAGCTTGGCACCGAAATATGATGGCATTGGAGATCTTTTCACCTTTCCAGTCGACCCGGGCTCCGATGCCCACACCTATCGCATGAAAATCTGGATCATGCTCAAGGGGAAACCATACTTCGTATCGTAACCACCCCTTTTTCAGCTGGATGCAGTCAGATACCGGATCAAATCCCCACACCTGTTTATAATAATCCCATCTTTGAGGAGTTAGTGATTTTTTCTGAGGATCGAACCGTGCCACAGAGTACTTAGCGAATATTGGCATAAAAAGTCTGTAGAGAAAACCATAAAAAGTTACCCTCGTTTTATTTTACGTTAGCTCGTGGTGATGAGACTATGGTAAGTATTATAATGCAAGAAACGTTTGATTTTGTTCGTTGGATGACGACCCCGCCGGGTGCAACGATCTTCATCTTATTACTAGCGATGTTTTTAAGTACAGGCACCTCCCTCCTCACGCGCTTGCTTACCGACCGTAAAGAAGTGGCAAGGAAGCAAGCCATCATCAAGGAACACCAAACCCAGAAGAAAACTCTTGAACATATAAAGGAGGAAAATCCGGGTCGATACGCGAAAGAGGCCATCCGGTGGAAACGTCGGGATAAAGCAGTCCAGAAAATGCAGCAAAGTATGTCACTTTCTCGTCTCAAACCGACTTGTCTCACGATGGTGCCGATGATGGTTATTTTCTTTTTACTCAACGGAATCTTTTCTCCTGGTGGGGTTCAAAAAGCTGTTGCCCTCCCTGCGATGAATCCCGCTTCGATACCACTCTTAGGCGGTTATATCGGCGCTGTTGCACTTAATGGGTGGATTAATTTCTTTTCCTGGTATTTCCTTTGCTCGTTCGGGATGGGGTCTATAATTCAGCGTATATTCGGGGTGGCCCAGCAAACGAGCATGAGTCAAATGCTCGGGGGCGGCCAGCAAGGTTCGGGATTTTCTACGAAGGACATGTTCCGCAAAAAACCGTAACACACCATTTTCCCCTAACCCTTTTTAAAAGCCTATTGACCTTCATGTATCAAGTTAGGACTTCTAAATTCTCGCCAGTAACATCAGCTCGACAAAGTCTGCAAAAATCAAGTAAACAGTTGCGGGCTCTTCACCGCCAGTGTTATCTGTCCCTATATGTGAAGAAAAAGTGGGCCTAGGGGGCTTCGATCCCCCGGCATCCGGTTTGCCTAGCAATACAGGCGTGGGTATTCAGGATGTCCGCCTGCATTTCATATAAGACCGGCGCTGTAGTCCCTTAGTCGCAATGACTAGGAGCTGACCAGGCTAAGCAATAGGCCCAAATGAGAGAAAATACGCGTAATATACATGCACGTAAATTTTTAACTTTTCCATTTTACACGACTTTTCAAGTGAATGAGTTGAGCTCCCTCATGTTTTTTAAAGAAATGTGCGATATAATATTTAACAAGATGGACTAACGGTTATCCATTATTTTTAGTGGTGAGAACGTGTCTGACCAACTCATTCTGGACAGCGTCCAAAGCATTTACGCCCGCATCACGTCAATATCAAAGTCTATTACCGATCTTGGCGGTGCTCTCATCGCGTTAAAAGGGGTCATCCAAGATAAAATCGGCATTTTAGTGAATCAGATTGCTATGATGAATGAGCAAGTGAAAAAAGAAGGGGAAATGCACGTTGAAATTCTCAACAACATCTCCAAGAATGTCAACAAAGAAATCATCAAATTACAAGAGGAAGTTGGAATCAAGAGCGTGGAAGATCTAAAAAATAATCTCACCGCGATCCACGGGATTGTAAAAGAAACGTTGAAACCTGAAAATGTTGACATTCTTCTTGCCGAAGCGTTGGCCGCGATTAAAGTGTTACAGGGTGAAACAAAACCAGAAGAGCTTAAAGAAGTTATGAAATCACCCGAAGAAAATAAAATGAAACCTGAAGAACCCGCAGAAAAACCCGTGCCGGGAAAGAAAGGAAAAAAATAATAAAAACCCCATGCATAAAAGTAGGTGCTATAACTAAATGCAAGCTCAACCAGGTATGCCAAATCCGACCCAGCAAGCTTTGATGAGCGTGATCCAACATTTAGATGGAACGCTCGCCCAGATGGAATCCCTCAAAGTTTCTATTGAGGAGATGTCCCGTCAATTCATGGAAAATATCGTCAATCTCACGGAAAATCTGCGTCTTATTATTGGTCTCATCAGGGAACAGCGAACACATTTTACAGAAACCATCCAATCCTTCACCGATACCATTAATTCACAAATCAAAACTGTCACAGAGAAGCGCTCGTGGGATCTGCTTTCAGAGGAACAGAAACGGGTGTTGCAACTCCTGCGAGACACGGATCAGAACGTCGCGGATAACTTATATTTAATGCAATTACTTTCGATTACGCAATCCATTCGCGAATTAGCAGGACGGGCTCTCGCTACGCGTCTGCAGACGAAAGGATAAATATTGTAAAGTCAAAAATTTGGAGCAAAATCTGTATGCCACTCGGTTGCTTTCTCGTGACACTCGATGCCACTAAAGGGCCTAAATACTCAGGTCGATTTTTTGAGGCTGGGAAGGATAGTTACAAGTTGTCTGATGACTTATTATTACGGTTACAGATGGTGCATTCTTCCAAGCTGCAATCCACGATTACGTTGGAGGATTCAGTGCTTCTAACCCGTTCTTATGAAGACCGACAAAATCACTTTATTTTAACGGTAGTATTAACCCCTCTTGACAAACCCGAGACTTTCTTGAATGGGTTAAAAGATTCGATTCAAAAAATTGCCGCAAAAATGGGGAGCCACAAGGATCAATTAGACAAACTTCTCGAGGATAATTATTTTGAGTCCCTCAGGACACCCCAGGTTACTCTTGATTCCAAGAAACTGGAAGAAAATATTAAAGACAAAGCGAAAAAACTGCTCCAAGAGGGGAAAACCAAAGAGGCCGAGGATCTTCTCGAAAAAGCAACGAAACTGAAAATCCCGAAAAAATTGTACGACACGTCTACGAAAGCAGAAAATGAACTCAAGAAAGGAGATTATGAAAAGGCGGCCCGTTATTATCAAGAAGCAGCCGATTACGCGAGCGAGTTAGGGGAAGATGGTTTATGTGAATTTCTCCGAGACAAGTCAAAAAATTCACAGAGACTTCCCCAATTTATGGAACAGCGAAATCAAGTTGTTGCGGATGCACGTAAAGCATTACGAGAGGAGAAATTTGAGCTTTCCGCTCAATTGTTCCGGAGAGCAGCAGATATTTCAAATGAACTCCTTGACGCCCAAAAAGTGGAAGAATTCTCCTTAAAAGCAAAGGCTCTTCAAGAATATGCATCCGTTGAAAAAAAATACCGATGAGAAGGGGAAGATCTGTCAATTGCCCAAGATGATTTATCTATTGACCGATTTTGGTTTTGAAGGACAATACTATGTAGCCCAGCTCCGCGGAGTAATTCAAAAATTATGTCTCGAGGACTGCAAAATAGAAGACATTACCCATGCAGTCGTCCCCTTTTCGGTCATACAAGCGGAATACTTTCTAATGACAACATTTCCGTACTTAAGATCTCCTTGCATTGTCATTGTAGTCGTAGATCCGGGAGTAGGATCGAGTCGCGACATCGTTGCAATAAAGGACAAAGATGGGAATTACTTCATTGGCCCCAATAATGGAATATTCGGTAGATTTCCTTCAAAATCCAAGATTATTGACGTTCGGATAATTCAGAACCAGAAAATTCTCACTACATCGGTGTCTGCGACTTTCCAAGGACGAGATATTATGGCGCCTGCTGCTGCAGCTCTTGCTAACGGTCTTTCCATAGAAGAGTTAGGGCCACCGTCGAAACCCTTGCAAGTAAATAAATTACCAGATGTCAAGATCGGGGCGAAATTTGTCACCGGAGGAATTTACTCGATTGATGCATTTGGGAATATTATTACCAACATACCCGCCACCCTCTTTAAAGAAATTAATTTAGAAGAGGGAAAGGTGATCCACGTGCAAGTCGGATATATCCAAGAGGATTTTACATGTGGAGTAACCTTCTCGGACGTGGAAAAAGGAGGTCAAGTCGTTTATGTAGGTTCCGCCCAATTCTTGGAATTAGGAGTGAATCGTGGATCTGCGGCAATGGTTCTCCAGGCTAAGATCGGCGTCCCCATTCGCTTGCTATGGGAGTAAAGTGATGAAACCCACACGAGAAATGCTAGCCTGCTTTGA
>MBAA01000164.1:3793-5438 GCA_001940655.1 Promethearchaeota archaeon CR_4 | reverse complement strand
GCGAGAAATAGCCCATCAAGATGAGACTCCCCACTTGATAACGAGGGTCTATGCGATCCACCGCAAAACAAGACGATATTTAGTCCAAAAGCGCGGTATTCATCGTACGAGCAATCCAAACAAGTTCACTGACTCTGCTTCCGGCCACGTGGATTTTCGGGAACATTTTCAATTTGAATGCATTGCCGAAGATGCAAAGCGGGAGCTAAAGGAAGAAATGGGCGTTAACGCGCTTGCATTATCCTTTTGGGAAACATATTTTAGCGAAATCGAACAAGAATTAATCTATTGCTTTTTCGCCATTATTGATGAAAATCCCGTGCCTGATACGGAAGAAGTGGAGGTTAACGAAAGCAAGTCATATACCGAAATAGAATTGAAGTTATTGTTAAAAAATGCAGAGTTTATCCCCCACGTCAAGGAACAGTGGCAGAGAATTCTCAAAGGACATTTACTGGCGAATTTTTTAGACCACTGGGAAAAGTGCCAATCGCCTACTAAGAATACAGAGATGGGGCCAGGAGTCATCATCGGACGTTTTCAACCTTTCCATCGTGGGCACATTTCCCTCGTGAAAGAAATTGTCCGCCGTCAAGGCAAAATCATAATTATTATTGGTTCAAAACAATATTCCCGGGTACAAGAGAATCCATTCTCGACTGAGGAACGCATGCGCATGATACGGAGTTCTCTCCAAGAATATCAAATTCCAGTACAATCGGTCGAAATTCTTTCCATTGAAGATAAACACGATGCATCAAAGTGGACGGAAGAAGTGTGCGCACTCCTCCCTTCAAACGCAGACATATATTCCAATAGCGAGTGGATACGAGAATTGTTTCACTCCCGAGGTTTTTGCCTAGGGGAAATATTGAAATTTAATTTTGAGTTGTATAACGGCACGGCAATCCGGGCAAGAATCTTCGCGGGGCAAGAATGGCAACAATATGTCCCGCTCGGCACGAGTCAAGTAATTCAGGAAGTTATCCGGGGCGGTTTGATAGATTCATTACTCCACATATCACCAACAAAAAGCCATAGAAATTAAAGGCGTAAAAGCATCTGCAATGCCGCTGAAACTGCTTGCTCTTTGATTCTCCGACGCGACCCTTGAAAATGAAATTCTTCTGCAATGTGACCTCGGGGACTCGAAATGTAGATGTACACGAGACCTTGGACTTTATCTTCGACAATACCACCTGCAATCCCCGTAATCCCCATTGCAACAACTGAGGATAACCTTTCCTTGACGCCCTCGGCGATTTCCATCGTGACTTGCGATGAGACGGTCCCAAATCGAGATATAGTTGATTCTTTCGCGTTGCATAACTTGATTTTAGCTTCAGGAGAATAGGTAATGATGCTTCCAAGGAAGATTTTTGATGACCCGTCTATATTTGTAAGAGTGTCCGATAATAAACCCCCCGTGCAGGATTCTACAACAGCGAGCGTCCAACCCTGTTGAAGGAATTTCGCGATAACTTTGGCGGCAAGGGTGTTCAGCACGACCATAAGGGTTCTCTACATCCGCAACTTTTTTTATCAACCACGTTAGTTAAAATGTAACACGTATGATTCTATCGCAAGGCGATTTATAATTCTCGAAATTGACGGATCTATTGGTGAAGGGGGCGGGTCGATCCTA
>MBAA01000164.1:0-3621 GCA_001940655.1 Promethearchaeota archaeon CR_4 | reverse complement strand
CTTTCCATCCCGGTTCGATCGTGAAGGATCACGTTGATCTCTCCATAGCCACTGCAGGTTCAGTGGGTTTAGTGTTACAAGTCCTTCAAATTGCGTGTTTACATGCGAAAAGGCATCAAATAGCGGTAAACATTAATGGTGGGGGAACCTACGGGACGGGTGCTCCGTCCACGAGTTACGTGAAGAACGTGACCTTTCCGGTTTTTACCCTCATGGGGTACCAGATCAATGTGGAAGTGCCGAAGCATGGCTTTTATCCGAAAGGTGGGGCGCAAGCCCACGCGACATTTAATGTACCAGCTAACCTCCAGAATATATACCTTGAAGAACGAGAGGATTTGACTCGCATCAGCGGCGTGATTACGATCCACAATTCTCTGCGAAATCCTCGAGTGGGGGAACGGATCGCAGAGCAGGTCAAAAAATATCTCGCAATCACGCAAACCCCAATAGAGATTGAGATACAATATACCAGTGCGCTTAGTGTTGGAGTGGGAGTGGATTTATGGGCGGAATTTAGCTCCGGTACGCGACTCGGTTCTGGAACCATACTTGGGGAAAGAGGTGTCAGTTCCGAGAAAGTGGGGCAGAAAGCAGCTCGCGAGCTAGGTAATATCCTTGGAGGTGGTAGCACAGTTGATTCGTTTCTCTCAGATCAAATTCTCCCGCTTATGGCGGCATGTCCCGAACCATGCGTGATCATAACCCCCGCCCTCACGTTACACGCAAAAACTAACATTGAGATACTTAGAATGTTTGATCCTAGCGTGAAATTCTCCACGGAATCTAAGGGTTCACTCGTTAAAATTTCGTCAAAACACACTCCATAACTTTATTTGCTTTTAGCAGCATAATACAAGGTAAGGTGGTGCCTCGATTATGGTGCGGTGCAATCGCTGTGGAAATGAAAACCCTCCGGAACCCTTCGTGTGCGCATTTTGCGGGGCAAAATTGAAGATCGAAAAGATCGAGCGCATCAAGTTTTTTGAGCGTCCGGAAAAAAAGTGGAAGAGACCTCAGCGAGTCTTGACTCGTTACGTTCAAGTCTTCATAAAACCCTCCGAATTATTCTGGGACCTGCGATATGACGAGAAGCGGCGGGGAGCAATATACATTTTACTGATGAATGGAGCCCTTGTTGGCCTCATCGGAATGGTGCTTCTCGGTAGAGTGAATTTCCCACACGATACTTTAGCCGACTCTATGATATATCTTTCCACCTTCTTGTCTTTTTTCCTGTTCGGGTTACTCTATCACCTTCTCTTATTTGGCGTCCTTTCTTACCTATACAAGATCGTGGGATCGCGTCAGGGGGGGAGACGGTCGAGGCATTCTTTCATAGCGATGTTGTATGCCTTTTTTCCTTCCGTTGTTGGGAATGCAATCAATATTCTCGTTCTTCTCATTGCGTTACCTACGGCGAGTTTTTCGGGATTCAACGTTTATGGGGATCTTGCACGATTATTCCAAGATCCGCAAGCTCAACTTGCTTGGCAAATCACGGGAATTATTTCGTTCATTATTTATGGTGGATGGATCCCCCTCCTTGCAGGTTTGTGCGTCCGTTCGCTCCACGATTCCTCGACCTTCCGCTCGATCGTGTGGTCTTATATCGTAGGGATAATTATGGGAATACTCGTCTTCCTGACAAGTGGCATATTTATCGAATCGGCGGTACCGTGAATAGGAGGGGAAACTTGCGTGCCCCCGCAAGTCCGAAAAGCTGCCAAGCGAACCAAACGCGTAGGATCCACACGTTTGCAAGTCGAGGCAGAGATTTTCGCACAAGCAAAAACTCTCGAGCGATTGCAAGCAGGATTTGAGGGGGGGGAATTTGACGATGGGGTGTACCGGCGTCAACTCAGCGTTTCTCTCCAAGATTTGTTTCAACTACAAAAGAAATACGAGGACAAGGGGCATTCGTTTAAAAAGTTCATCGAAGCCCAAACCAATCTTGGGGATTTACGGAAGATCCTGGGTAAAATCGAGAACCTGCACCAGAGCTTTACCGGACAGGGTGGGATCACGCTTGCTTCATTACAACAACTCACTTACAAGCAATTTGCCGCAACAGCCTCTGACCTGACCGCGAGCTTTATCACGCTCCTTGACTGTATTAAGTTACGTGGGGTCGCGAAACCTGCCCTCCTCCTGGAATTTTTGACCGACACCATTTCTCATGCGACTAAAATGACCCTCGACCCGCAATACATCTCCCGACTTGAAGAATTGCAGGGAGAATTGAAACAAAAAACGGAAGACCTGTCTGAACAAGATTTAGACCTCCTTGAACACCAAGTGGACGTGTTTTTCACGGAATTCCAGTTGGACTTGAAAAAAGATCAGTGTGTCGTTCCTGCTACTACATCTCCTCCCATACAAGATCAGGTTGTTATTCCCCTTACCAAAACTCCTCCTAAACCCAAACAGAGTGTCGTTCCTGCTACTAAACCTCGTCCCAAATACAAAACAAAGACGGGATCATAGATATTGGATGAAAATAACTATAAAGCTTATACCTCAATCGTGTGAATTGAAAGAGTAACCTGAGCAATCTATGCTTATAAAGAAAGTAAAAGAGAAAGAACGGACGGAGAGGGACTTGAACCCACGCGCCCGTAAGGGCACTGGCTACCTGGTCGGTAATTTCGACCAATTCCAGGCCAGCGTCGTAACCGCTTGACTATCCGTCCAATGTAAAGAAAAAATGGTCGGTTATAGTGGACTTATTTTAACCGTACTCTGCATTTTTGACTCGAGACCTGCTTTCTTTATAGCGGCCGCAAGATCAGTTTCCGAGACACCCTTCTTGATGTCAACCTTGCTCTCAATGGGTTCCAAATGTTTGAAATTGACACGTCGGCGGCGGATCTTTGGTCCCTCAACGAGCGCGTAGTTTTTGTCGATCACGTCCATTACTACGCAATAGCTACCTGCCTCGCGGCCGGAAGTCTTCACGCAAACACGTCCGATTTCGTATACGCCTGTCATAATCTGTCACCATAATTATGCTTTTTTTCCCGGGCCTCTTCTACGCTATAACTCGGGAAGAGTGCACGAGTAAGTTCGGAAATATATCTAACGTAAAAAAGTTTTTGCACGAAATTGCCGAGGCGATCTAAGTTCGGACAGCACATATGATGATCCCGGCTACTTGCTCTGCACTCAACTTGGTGGCATTGAGGATGAGGTCGTACATGTCAAGCTGGGTAGCAAAATCTCGGAGATCATATTTGTAAAACTTGAGAAACCGCTCTTGTTCACTCTTTTCGCGTGTGAGAGTCTCTCGATCCTTTTCCTTCCGATGTTCTGTATCTCTTTCGCACATTCGCTGAAGACGAACATCGTCTGAGGCGGTCAGTAATACTCTAATACATCCCGGGACATCCCGAACGAGAAAACCAACGAGTTGTCCTTCCACCACGACTTGACCTTGCTGGGCTCGCGCAATAACAGCATCATCTAACTGCCGGTCAATATCCGGGTGATCTTCGGCATACCGGGAAAATTGCGCCAGACTCATTTTGTATTCCTTAGCCAGCTTGCGGAATAGTACACCTGTGGAATAATATTCAAGGTGGAGGGTTGTGGCGACAATTTTCGCAACGGTGGACTTGCCCG
>MBAA01000166.1:18145-18537 GCA_001940655.1 Promethearchaeota archaeon CR_4 | reverse complement strand
TGTTCCAAGATATCACATCGATCTTACAAAATTCCGAAGCGTTCAAGTTTTGTGTTGACAAACTCGCCGATTTTTGTAAAAAACAAGGCGCAACAACAGTGGTAGCCATAGAATCCCGGGGATTCATCTTCGGGGCAGCCCTGGCCTACAAACTTGGAATTAAATTCGCCCCGATCCGCAAACCGGGTAAACTTCCATGGAAAACGGTCTCTGAGGAGTATTCTTTGGAATATGGAACCGACAAAATCGAGATGCACGTGGACGCAGTTAAGAAGGACGAGAAGGTCTTTGTCATCGATGATCTCCTTGCCACAGGCGGGACAGCCGAAGCGGCTGCAAAACTCGTGGAAAAATTGGGGGGAATTGTTGCAGGTATCGGATTTGTGATAGAA
>MBAA01000166.1:16585-18094 GCA_001940655.1 Promethearchaeota archaeon CR_4 | reverse complement strand
ACCCTCGTCCAAGTGATTGTCCATGAATAACTTCCATCTTGTTAGATTACTTTACCACT
Organism: Promethearchaeota archaeon CR_4; assembly: GCA_001940655.1. Taxonomy (GTDB): domain Archaea; phylum Asgardarchaeota; class Lokiarchaeia; order Sigyniarchaeales; family CR-4; genus CR-4. Next base: position 18,035 of record MBAA01000166.1, on the reverse strand, counting down.
TGAAATAATACGAAAAGTTAATCATTCTTTTTCTTATTAGTTCTCTTATAATAACATTAAATTTTATAAGTCTTAAGGTCGACTTGAACAATTTAAATCACCCAAATCAATCTTTGGATTAAAATATTCTCATAACTGGAAAATCACGCATAATCTCAGATGGAAAGCAAAAAGACGATATAAATTACAATATCATTAAGAAGTGTTTGTTTGATGGTAAAAATTAAAATCTCAGGAGACCCCCAACCGAATATTCCATGGGAGGAAAGACCTAACGAATGTCAAGATGTAATTTGGCGATATTCAAAGAATCCAATTATCCATCGGAACCAATTTCCAACTTCCAATAGCATTTTCAATAGTGCCGTTGTACCTTTTAAAGGGAAATTCGCCGGAGTTTTCCGTTGCGACGATACCGCGAGGCGAATGAATATCCACTTTGGTAGGAGCGAAGATGGTTTGCATTGGGAGATAGAACCAGAACCCATCCAATTTTCAATTGACTCCCCCGCAATATTAGAATCAGAATATAAATACGATCCGCGGATTACGTGGTTGGAAGATCGCTACTATGTCACGTGGTGCAACGGGTACCACGGACCCACAATCGGAGCTGGATATACTTACGATTTCAAACAATTCTACCAGATAGAGAATATTTTTATGCCATATAACCGGAATGGCGTGTTATTTCCAAGAAAGATCAAGGGCAAATTCGCTATCTTAAGTCGTCCGAGTGATCGCGGGCACACCCCTTTCGGGGACATGTTCTATAGTGAAAGTCCCGATATGACGTACTGGGGGTGTCACCGGTTCGTCATGGGTACTCGCGGGGCTGATAGTTCGTGGCAAAGCACGAAAGTCGGGCCAGGACCGATTCCAATCGAAACATCGGAAGGGTGGTTACTATTCTACCACGGCGTATTAACTTCATGTAACGGATTCGTCTACAGCATGGGCGCGGCGCTTTTAGACCTAGATGAACCTTGGAATGTGATGAAAAGAACCCGTCCTTACCTCCTCTCGCCCCAAACCCCTTACGAATGTGTCGGGGATGTACCAAATGTTGTTTTTCCCTGCGCCACCCTCCAAGATCCGAAAACGGGACGAATAACGATCTATTATGGGTGCGCGGATACAGTCGTGGGACTAGCTTTTACATATGTTGACGAATTACTGGAATTTATTGAAAAGAATTCGCTCTAATGCATGCGATCTTGCCGGAGCATCAATTCAAGTCTTTTCTTTACCTCAAAACAAGCCCTACTGTTATGATAAGGGCATTTCCAAAATTCCACTTTGTCGTGATTAATGATCCTCCCATCCTTGTCGAGCGAATGAAACCATTCGCCGTGTTCTTTATCGATGAAATAATTCTTGACAAAGTTCCATACTTTGAGGGAGGCATCGGCAAAGATTTCCTCTTGTGTGATCTGGTATGCATTTAAAA
>MBAA01000166.1:16297-16524 GCA_001940655.1 Promethearchaeota archaeon CR_4 | reverse complement strand
TGGTTTGTTTCTTTGTTCAGTATCTTCTCCATCAGAGTAATAGTTAATTCCGTGAGCTTCTCTTTCAACGCATTATCTGGCCAAACCCGCATTAAATTTGAATATGCTTCTAACATGTGCAGATTGGTATTCATTGATTTTCTTGAGTTCATATCTTTGGTACTCAAACGCATGTCTTGCCCCAAAGTCCAGTCCCGATTGCATGCATCATAAAATCCCTGGTATAC
>MBAA01000166.1:15078-16198 GCA_001940655.1 Promethearchaeota archaeon CR_4 | reverse complement strand
GATGGCGAACGCTTGCGCGTAAATCTGTTTTTTACAATCAAATGGAGATCCCTTGTAGTCCACCGACCAATATACTCCCCCATATGCTTTATCGATGAAAAAATCTTCCAGATACTTGTATGCCCTCTTTGCTATCAGGAGGTACAGTGGGTTTCTGAAAACACCGTAGGCACGTGCAAATGCCCAGAGTATTCTGGAAAGCAGGATAGATCCTTTGGGCGCTTTCTTTTGTATTTGCAAATCATTACTTACTAGATTATAAAATCCCCCATTTTCAATATCTATCGTGTGGTTGATCCAAAACGGTAGGATATCAACCAAGACCTCTCTTTCGACCTCCCGATGATATTGGTACAGTTTTTCAATTAGCATGATTTGTGAACCACCTCTTAAATATTCTCGCCTTCGGGGGACATTGGGTTTATTATTGGTTCGGTCGGAATCAAGCGCCATAATTTTTTCCTTATTTCAAAAACACACGTTTTATTTTTGTTTTCAGTCGTACAATCTATCTCCTGAACGTCCGCCCGATATAATGCATATTCCCCAAAGCCTAACAGCAATCCCTTGATAAAGTAGCAGATGTGTTTTGTTGGAATGTCTAATTCTTCGGTAATGTTATGTTTTATGTTTACAACGATTGTTTGTTCTGAAATTTCCACTGGGTCAAATCTCCCCCAACCGCACGTGCTTATAAATTGGCAAAACAGGTTTGTAAATTGTTCGAGTGTAACTGGTTTAAGACTTTCTTCCCACTTCTCACTCATTCTTCGTCCCATTTTTTTCCCCAGAAATACCAATAATGCTTCTGCTCCTTGCCCATAGACGGTTGACAATAGGGAAATTATGTCTGGGGGAAACAGGACAATTCTCTCCCCAAAGAAATCAATGACCCCATCTTTAGTATAATTTACTTGTTTGTTGAATTCTTTCACGTCTATCTCCCCTTAGTGGTAATTGGCGACTCTCCCCGTTCAAAGTATCTCAAGTAGTTCATCTTGACTTGTCAATTTCAGGTGATTTTTTTCAAACATTCGAGTTTTTATCTCGTCTGTTAGGCGAGTCTCCACTTCCATTTTCGAGTAAGACTTGGCACGTCATTAAGTAAATTTTTAGTGTA
>MBAA01000166.1:12134-14998 GCA_001940655.1 Promethearchaeota archaeon CR_4 | reverse complement strand
CTGATACATATTGGGCTTGTCCAATGTCGTGGGTTATGAAAAGTACCGTCAAGCCTTCTTTTTTCCCAAGGGCAATCAATTGGTTTAGAATGCCTGCCCGTGATGATGCGTCAATCATCGTTGTAGGTTCATCGGCGATTAACAAATCAGGTTTGATTATTAGCGCCCGGGCGAGCAAAAATCTCTGCAACTGCCCCCCACTCAATTGGTGCGGAAAACGCCCCAAGACTTCCTCCGGATTGATGTCTACTTTTTTTAATGCATCAAAAAATATTGTTTCTTTCTCTACTGTTGTTATGCGGTTGTTAATGGCTTCGCTCATTTTTGTTATTTTCTTTTTTTGAGCTGCAGTAGGGTTACTTTCCAATTTCGCTTTTTCTAATGCCAATTCCATTTCCATTTCTGATTTTTTTGCCAATGTTATGTGTTTTCCATAGACAAAATCAATTGCTTTATTGAGGACGCGATCCACTCGATAAAAACTATTGAATGAACCGAATGGATTCTGAAACACTACTTGGACGTGCTTGTAATATTCCTTCAATTTAATTTTGAATATCGACTTCCCTTTGAGATATATCTGCCCTTTAGTTGGCTTAAATAATCTTAGAATGATATTGGATATGGTTGATTTTCCGCTTCCACTTTCCCCTACAATTGAAACTATCTCTCCTTTTGCGACTTTGAAAGAAATATTGTTTAACGCTTTTATTTGTTTAGTAATTATTTGACCGGATGTAAATATCTTTGTTAAGTTCTTGACTTCGATTAGCGGGGTTTGATCTGCCATTTTTTTCATCCACCTATTTAAATAACCAGCATCTTACTGGATGTTTCTTTCCTTGAGGATTGAAGAAAGGAGGAAACTCTACTTCGCAAATGGGCATCCGATGTGGGCACCGGGGATGAAACCGGCACCCAACTAGATTGGTTCTCAGGTCTGGAGGTTTTCCAGGTATACTTACCAACGCACTTTCACGCGTACCATCGGGATTAAATGCTACAATTGAAGAAATGAGTCCTTTGGTGTAAGGATGTAGAGGTGACTGAATGATATCATCCATAGGGCCATCTTCCACGATCCCCCCTGCATACATGACAATGCATCTCGTGCATAATTGCAACAGAGTTGGAATATCATGGGATATAAAAAGAATTGTTTTTGTTTTCTGCATTTCCTTGAGATTATACAACATCTCAATCAAGAGTCGTTGAGATGTAACATCAAGCGCGCTCGTAGGTTCGTCCGCAATCAAGAGTGCTGGATTCCATAATGTAGAAATGGCTATTGCAACCCTCTGCCTCATCCCACCGCTGAGTTCGTGGGGATATTTGCTAAGGATCTCCGGATCTAATCCCAAACTCCTGAAATGGTTAAATGTAGATTCTAGAATTTTTGCTCGGTCTTCTTTTGCAATAATGCGACCAGTTCGCTCACGCATAACCTCAAGTAAGAAATCTCTTATTCTCTTGATAGGAACCAGGGATTCCAAGGAATATTGGGGGACATAGGACAGTATCTTGCAGGAAACCTCTTTTCGCAACTGTTCCTTGCTAATATCATAAATACTATATCCGTAGACCTTAATGGTACCACCAATATGGTGAAGTAAAGGCATAGGAAATCCCGTGATCAACTCTGCCAATGTGGATTTACCGCACCCTGATTCGCCGGCTATCCCCACGATTTCTCCGGTCTCAACGGTAAAAGAAACCCCATCAAGTGCAAACACTTCTCCAAATGTTCCTTTATAATGTCCCTTGAGATTTTCTACCTCAACAGCTAATTCAGACATATATGAACCTCTACTCGTGGATTTTTTCGCGCTTTTACTTTTCACGCAATCGTGGATTGAATATTTGGGGCATACTTGCTTGTAGTAAATAGATTATCATTATTATTATCAAAAGAACAATACCTGGGGAAAGCCATAAAACACTGTAAATGTCAGGTCTTGTTACGGCATTTGCTACAAAACTTTGATTTAATGACCACTGTAGCATCATACCTAATGTGATACCTGATGGTTCTGCCACTCCAATGATTGTGAGTCCTGCCTCAGTACCTATACCGATTGCAGTTTCCATAGCAAAAACTAAAAGTATATAGGATAACATATTAGGCATTATTTCTTTAAGAGCTATCGATACGCTACCTGTTCCCGTAACTCGTGCCATATTGACAAACTCCCGTTCTTTCAAACTTAGTACTTGTGAACGAATTGATCTCGCAGCCCAAGGCCACGTGAGTAATCCAATTAGTAAAATTACAATTGGTGTATCTTGAGCTCCCACATTAGCAGCAATGAACATGTAAATGGATATAATTGGAAGTACCAATACAACGTTGGTAATCATCGAAAAGAAATTATCCAAAGTTCCCCCCTTGTATCCTCCAATTATACCTACAAAAACCGCAATAGGAACTGAAATTGCCGCCGCGCCATATCCTATAATCAGGGAATTTTTAGCCGCATTTATCAAGCAAATCAAGTTATCGTACGAAAGATAGGTTGTGCCAAGTGGATGCTCAACAGTAGGAGCGCACGTTCCTAATGGATGGCAGACATTCTGCTGTATTAAAGCAAAAAATTCAGGAGTATCTTTATACATTTTCTCCCAATTTGGAAATATCGCCGCAAGGACGAAGACCGAAATATTCACGATGACAAATAAAACGAAAGTGACCATAAACATGTGGTTTGTTTTGAAAGTGTCCTTTACAGTTTTCCACATTCTTTTTTCGGATTTCGTTCTCTTGATCACTACTGTTCCTTTTAAGTAAACTTCTTCGTTAGATCCCATTTTATCAACCTTCTCCTCCGGTTTTAATACGCGGATCGATAAATCCATAAGCGATATCA
>MBAA01000166.1:10114-12083 GCA_001940655.1 Promethearchaeota archaeon CR_4 | reverse complement strand
AGAATCAGCGTATAATCGTTATTTCTAAATGCAGTAAGTGTCTCCAGCCCTAACCCTGGCCAAGCGAAAACTGCCTCAAGTATTAGCGTACTCCCTATGAATTCTGAGAATCGAAGATTGAGACCCGTGAACTGAGGCAATATCGCGTTTCTCTGGACAATTGCTTGGAGCTTATTTTTGCGAAATCCCAATTTTTCACAGTAAAGAATGTAACTTGAGTTCATTTCGTAAATTGTCATAGCACGCATGCCAGTGGCCCACCCTCCTATGGTACAAACAAGTAACGAGAAGAAAGGAAGACTTGCCATACGTAAAAGAGTAAAGGTATTCTCCCAACCAAAACTAGGAACATTTTCTCCTGTCCAGAACTTCAAATTGAATCCAATTGCTAGAACCGCTAGACAAAACCAGTAAAAAGGCAATGATTGCAGCCCAACAAGAAGATAATATACAAAAGTATTTCCTCGAGTTTTCTTAAACCCAATTCGGCCACCAACCCAGTTTCCCACGTAGAATGATATGAACAATGCAGGTAATACGATAGCTAATGTATAAGGAATCCGTGGCAATATTCTATCCAATACAGGCGTTGGATAATAATAGAGTGAAGGACCAAGGTCCAGTTTAAAAAAATCTAACCAAAAGTCAAGTAATCCCTCTAGTGGGGGTTGATCAATCCTAAAATATTCCCGTAATTGGGCAAGGCGCGCTTGATATATGGGATCAGCTACATTTAGAGAAGAGTTAGATAAAATAATGCTAATCTGGTCAGGTAAAAGACGGGGGATGAGGAAGGTGAGACTGACTGCTATGAAGAATGCGATTATGTAATAAACTAATTTTTTTGACACGTACTTTAAATATGCATTGGATTTACGTGAACGAGGAGTGGGTTCTTCCACATCTATGTCACTTTCCAATATTTTAAGATTTTGTTCACTAGATTTATGTAATTTTTCTAATGCCATCTACATCACTAATTAAAGATAGATCTTCGTACTATAAAAATCTATGGACTTGACACAATTCTGAAAAAGAAAAAAAGAGATAGAGTCATGTATTGCTTATCTTTACTCTCAATTTATTTGTTGCGTCTTCTCATAACGACTACTGCAATTACCAACGCTGCAATTGCTGCAATCGAAATGATTCCAAAGACCCAAGTCAACACATCTCCGCTTGCACCTGTAGGAACTAAGTTGTGGATCAATCGAGTGCGTATGGCCATGTTGTCGTTGTCCCACACAGTCGTGATCTGGTTGTATTTATTTGCAGCAGAGACAAATCCCGTCCAGAATTCTGTACTAAAGGCATACCAGAAACCATTTCCGTACAAAGGAATGGTGGGGACTGTTGTGGCGAGGATATATTGCATTACTGAAGCGGCTTCCTTATATGCAGTTGAACCAGGTGTCGCAACCTCAAAGGCCTGGAATGCTGCCTCATACGCCGTAGCCTCAGGTCCATACCAGTTGCTCGTATTGCGGTTGAATTGTGATCCACCTACTTCCTTGATGGCGCCTCGGTACCCGTTCAGGAACACGACGGGGTTGTTCATGAGCTTTGGACTGCTGCACATCATGCCCATGTCGAAATTACCGGTAAGGAATGCGTCAGTCCAAGTGCCGTAATTACCTTTTGGATCGGGGATAACTTCAATATCCAAGTTGTTCGTGAAAGAGGTGCACCAGAGCAGGTTGGCAATGTCAACGTCCGACCACTCACCTTCCGTGACACTCTCGTATGGTCCTAACTTGACATTTACACCGCCGTGATATGGGTCTGCATCAGCGACCAACGCATCTGTTGCAGCGTCAATCTTGAGCAAATCAGTACCGGTTACATCGTCAGTAAACCATGCGCCAAGGGAGTCATTGAAGTAGCACGCAGAGTCGAGTAGTGCACGCGCCATAGAAACGTTGAAATCGATAGCATAATTCGTTTGAATGGTCGCATTATAGATAGGCGC
>MBAA01000166.1:8869-10103 GCA_001940655.1 Promethearchaeota archaeon CR_4 | reverse complement strand
TCCGGTCGTCAACGAATCCTTGCCGAGCCCGTTCCAGGTACCCGCTTGCGGCAGTCACGGAACAATCCGTGTAATTAATTCCATAGGCCAACGCCTTGCGGAACCAGACTTTGTTCATTGGGAAGTAGTCCCAGTTTTGTACCAGTTCAACCATACTACTGGCAGCAAGTTGGTAGGGAGGCTGGTCACCAAACCAAGTTTGAATGTTTGGATAATCTGCTTGGACTTCCCAAATGTTTGCCATGTATCCTGCAAAAAAGTCGACTGCTCCACCCATAAACGCGATATTTTGGGCATCGTTACCTGAATAGTGTGCTAGCCCAATGTACTGTGCTTGAGGTGTTCCTTTCGTCTGCGGGAGATCCGTGTTGATGATGCCTTTACCCCACCAGTCACTTCGTAATTTGTAGATTTCTGTGTTTCCACCATCACCGCGCAAGTACGGGAAGTACGAACCAGAGCTTACCTTCCACGAAGCATTATAGGTACTTGAGAACCAGTCATTTGTGTAATCGTCTAAATCTTGAGCAACTGGTAGAGATGCCATAATGACTTCCCAAACACCCTTCTTGATGATGGGCACGTTAGACCTCAACCAAGTGTCGAGAAAACCCGTGTGAGGGAAAGTTTCGTTGGTCAGGAATTTAACGGCAGTGTCGTTCACTTTAACACACGCTACGAACGGAGTAGTCGAACCAACCGCTGTAGGACTGGGATCATACCCACCAGCAAGTCTTGATCTCATATCAGGACCAAAATTGCTGGTATTCCACATGGCCAGCATATAGCTATAGACCACGTCTTCAGGCGTTACACTACTACCATCGCTGAATTTGGCAGCGGTGTTTAAACTGACGATACACTCTCTCGGATTTGTTGCGTTCCACTCGTAGTTCGTTCCAATGACAGATATAAGTACACCTGTTTCTGCATTATACCCAAATAGCGTTTCGTACATAGTCGCTATTCCATAGGCAGGATTACCATTCCAGGGATTAAGGGAATTTGCACCCTGCCAGTAACCTGTTGCCCAAACTGTTTCGTTTCTCGCAGGATAAATTACAGCAGCACCTACCATTGGAAGGAGCGGAATCGCGAGTGTGATCGCTACACATATTATCAACGATACACGGAAAATTGGTTTCATTTTTTTTTCACGCTCGTTTCAATTATTGGTTTTCCTAATAGTTTGATTTGTTCTATTTTCCGGAATGTGGTAAATTTCCACGAAAAT
>MBAA01000166.1:4154-8835 GCA_001940655.1 Promethearchaeota archaeon CR_4 | reverse complement strand
AAGCTTCTTTACTATTCGCCGTAATATTCCCAAGTTATTATGGTGAGTATTAAACTAGGATTATAATGAGCCAATGTCAGTCATTCTCGGACATTTCACAGCTTTAGGTACTAACATCGATTTCGAAAAATCTTTCCGGAATGATACAACGTGCGATACGGTCACTTTGATGATCAATGTCGGGAGTATGTCATTGATCGACCTGATACGCCCCTCCCGTGGATCAATTATCTCGGGACGGAAGCTTATTTTGCTCTCATCTCGAATACAGCAGGTGGATATTCGTTTTACAAAGACGCCAAGATGCGGCGGATTTCACGCTATCGATACAACAATGTGCCTTTAGACGTTAGTGGTAGGTACATATACCTACGCAATAATGAGACTAAAGAAGTTTGGTCCCCCACGTGGCAACCCGTCCGAAAGGCACTAGAAAAGTACCAATGCAAGCACGGATTGGGATACACGATAATAAGTACCACTTATCAGAATATTGAAGCAAAGATCACCTATTTTGTGCCTTTGGGAGAGACGCTAGAAATCTGGCGGTTGGAACTACAAAACCACTCAGCAAAGCCTGTTAACTTATCTGTTTTTTCGAGCATTGAATTTTGTCTTTGGAATGCCCACGATGACGCGACTAATTTTCAACGCAATCTGAATACAGGGGAAGTTGAGGTCGAGGATGGCGTGATTTACCACAAGACCGAATACCGGGAGAGGAGAAATCATTTTGCCTTCTTCGCCTGCTCGGAATCGCTGGATGGGTACGATACCCAGCGGGAAACTTTTTTGGGGGCATATCGCGGGTGGGAAAAACCCCTCGTTGTGGAACAAGGACGCTCCACTAATTCCAAGGCATCGGGATGGACCCCCATAGGGTCGCACCACAAAAAGATTGTACTAAATTCAGGTGATTCGAAAGAAATCATATTCGTACTGGGTTATCACGAGAATGATATTACCCAGAAGTTTGATCCTCCAGACTCGAACACGATCAATAAAAAAACAGTCAAGAAAGTAATCAAGAAATACCTGCAAAAAGAAAATGTTGATACTGCTTTCAATGCATTGACAGAGTTTTGGAGTAATTTGTTAAATAAATTCCAAATCAATACCCCAGATGTCCACGCGAATCGAATGATCAATATTTGGAATGCTTATCAGTGTATTACGACCTTCAATTTGTCCCGGTCTGCTTCATATTTCGAATCAGGAATATCCCGTGGGATAGGGTTTCGGGATTCAAATCAAGACCTCCTTGGATTTATGCACATGGATCCCCGACGAGCGAGAGACCGTATCATCGAACTCGCTTCCACTCAATTGGAAAACGGTGGTGCATTCCACCAATTTCAACCACTTACCAAACAAGGAAATAATGAGATTGGGGGCAATTTTAACGATGACCCACTTTGGTTAATCTTAAGCACGGCGGCTTATCTGAAAGAAACGGGGGATTGGAACCTTCTTAAAGTTCCTGTTGTATATGAGAGCAAGATTGGGACCGAACAACCACTGGTAGATCATCTCCGACGCAGTCTCCATTACGTGCACGATCGAAAAGGACCCCACGGATTACCCCTGATCGGCAGGGCAGATTGGAATGACTGCTTGAACTTGAATTGTTTTTCCACGGATCCGAACCAATCCTTCCAGACAACGGAGAATAGAGCGGGAAAGGTGGCGGAATCGATCTTTCTCGCGGGAATGTTTGTACTCGCCGCCAATGAACTGGCGGATCTCCACCACCATTCCTTTTCGGAAGAATTTGCTACACGTTATCGAACTTGGGGGAAAGAAATGGAGATGACTGTTCTCAAATATGGATGGGACGGGAATTGGTTTCTTCGGGCATATGATGATGCAAGTTCTAAAGTGGGTTCCCATGAATGTAAGGAGGGGCAAATATTCATTGAAACACAAGGATTCTGCATCATTGCAGGAATTGGTTTGGATAACGGTTTCGCGAAAAAGGCATTGGACGCAGTGAAGACCCATCTAGCAACTCCCCACGGAATTCTGCTCCTTCAACCCGCATTTACGCGATACGATCTCAGACTAGGGGAAATCTCCTCGTACCCCCCAGGTTATAAAGAAAATGCGAGTGTATTTTGTCACGCGAATCCCTGGATTATGATTGCAGAGGCGATCGTGGGGGATGGAAATCAAGCTTTTGATTATTACACACGGATCAATCCATCTGTTCGTGAAGAAATAAGCGAACTCCACCGTTGTGAACCCTATATCTACACTCAAACAATTGCTGGACGAGACGCTCCAAACTATGGAGAAGCGAAAAATTCTTGGTTAACCGGCACCGCTTCGTGGACGTATGTAGCAATGACCCATTGGATTCTGGGTATTCGCCCAACCTTAACTGGATTAGAGGTAAATCCCGTCATCCCGAAGAATTGGTCCGGTTATAGAGCAAATCGCAATTTTCGAGGGGTTATGTATAATATCACAGTGAAACGTGAAGGAACGGGAAACAACGTCACTTTAAAAATAGATGGCATAGACCTTAAGGGGACGATCATACCACTTCCCGAAGCAAAGAAGAGGGTCGTTGACGTGATCGCGATAATCAAATAAATTATTATATTTCTGGAAAAAATAACAGCAGTTAAATGAGTGATTGATGTGAAGTATGGTGGATTTTCGCAAGATGGCAGCGAATTCATAATATCCCGGCCAGATACTCCCACACCGTGGATCAATTACTTAAGCAATAGCCAATACTGTGCGATGGTCTCGAACACGGGTGGGGGGTATAGTTTTCATGTAGATCCAAAAGATCGCCGTATTTTACGATATCGCTATAATTCTCTACCAATGGATCGTCCGGGAAGATACATTTACATCCAAGATGCCAAGAGCGGACAGTATTGGTCTCCAACGTGGCAACCGGTATTAATAAATCTAGATAATTATGAGTGCCGCCATGGATTGGGTTACACTCGGATCACGTCGCTCTTCCACGATATCAAATCAGAAATCACCTATTTCGTCCCCTCAAAAGATAACTTAGAGATCTGGCAACTCACACTCGAAAATTTGGCATCGGAAAAGCGAGAGTTCAACCTCTTTTCCTATGCAGAATTCTGCCTCTGGAGGGCATTGAGCGACCAAAATGACCTCCAGTACATCCAAAACGTAGCGGTGTGCTATTTCGATCAAGAAGAACGGGCAATATTCTATTCCCTTTTTGACGAGTTACCCGGATTCGCTTTTTTTTCTTCTACTGGGAACATTACCAGTTACGATTGCGACCGGGATGGATTTATCGGTCCGTATCGTTCGGAAGCGAATCCGTTAAGTGTTGAAAAAGGGGTTTGTTCCAACTCGCGGGCACTTGGAGGTAATCCTATCGCGGCAACTTGTGCTCCATTTGAATTACCTCCCTCAGAAAAGAAGACAATCACGTATTTTTTAGGCGTGGCGAAACAAAAATCCGATGTAAGTGTTCTTATTAAAAAATATAGGGACTCTCGTACCATTACCAGCGAATTAAACCTCCTGAAAGATTCGTGGCAGAAATACTTGGGGGTCTTACGTGTCGAGACCCCAGACAAAGATTTCAATCATATGCTTAACGTCTGGAATCCCTACCAGTGTAAAGTTACATTCGACTGGTCTCGCTATGTCTCACTCTATGAAACTGGCATCGGGCGGGGTATGGGATTTCGAGATTGTAACCAAGATTCGATGGGAATTAATTACGCCCTTCCGAGAGCGGTCCGCCAGCGTCTCCTCGATGTGGCAAAAAACCAATTTGAATCAGGCAAAGTTTACCACATCTACTTTCCCCTCACGGGGAAGGGGGATTTTCCTGATTACGCGAAAAAGGACCAGCTCTTCTTCAGTGACGATCACTTGTGGTTAATTCTTGCCGTGTGGGATTACCTCAAAGAAACAGGCGATCTGTCGATACTGGACGAGAACGTGAGCTTTGTCGAGGGTTCCAATGCAATCTTGTATGATCACTTGAAAAGAGCCGTTTCCTTCACATTGAGTAACCTCGGAAAACATTCCTTGCCATTAATGGGATCGGCGGATTGGAATGATACCTTGCACTTACCAGGTTCTAATAATGCTGGGGAAAGTGTTTGGGTGGCCATGCAATTTCACAAAGCACTTTTAGATCTGGTAGAAATCGCTAAGGTGTATGGACAAGAAAATGATGCAAAATCGAATCTAAAACTTGCCGAACAAATGAAAACCACCGTGAATAATAGCGCGTGGGATGGCCAATGGTACATACGAGCATTTGATGACAATGGAGACCCGGTCGGAAGTTCCAAGTGCCAAGAGGGGAAAATCTATCTAAACACGCAAACGTGGGCAGTCTTGAGCATGGTCGCCCCCCTAGAGAGAGCTAATCAGTGCTTGGATGCGGTTCACCAGCATCTAAATACTGAATATGGTGTAATGCTTTTAACGCCCCCATACACGCATTTTTACCCGGAATTAGGAGGTATATCCACTTTTCCCCCCGGTCTTAAGGAAAATGGTGCAATTTTCTGCCATTCTAATCCATGGCTCATGATCGCTGAATGCCTTTTAGGTCGAGGACACCTTGCCTATAACTACTACTCCCAACTTTCCCCGGTAACAAAATCTGGGATGCAGGACATCCATCGAACCGAACCCTATATTTATTCGCAAATGATCACCGGAA
>MBAA01000166.1:3498-4122 GCA_001940655.1 Promethearchaeota archaeon CR_4 | reverse complement strand
TCTTGGCTCACTGGAACGGCCGCGTGGTCGATGAAAAGTGCTTCCCAATGGATTCTTGGCATTCGACCTGAATTTCACGGACTCTTGGTTGACCCGTGTATTCCTAACGAGTGGAGCAAGATTAGAATCGTACGGCAATTCCGAAATTCAACATATGACATCACCATCAACAATCCCGATCACGTGTCAAAAGGGGTGAGAGAAGTTTGGATCGATGGTAATCGTGAATCCAGCAATCTTTTACCTATCTTCCCTGATCAACGAAAAAATAATGTTCAAATCATAATGGGGTAAGAGTTACCTTTATCTCTTAATGAAAAAGTCAAAACAGATTCTCCTCCTCTGTCGGGGGTTACTCAATGTAATTCGTGAAACTTACCGTGTATGTTATTATACACTAACGAAATTTTTAATAAGTACTATTGGTGAAGACTCACGATAGGAGAAATCATTTTAATTGTTTTCCCATTAAAATGGGGCTGCTCGTATGAATCAAGATGGATATCCGAACGCATTGGAAGAATACAAGCAGTTACTGCAACAATATAAAACCGCTAATTTTCCAGAAGCAAACTTGCGTTTGCACACACTCCTGCGCTGTTTGGGCCTCTCCAAATACGAAAT
>MBAA01000166.1:0-3477 GCA_001940655.1 Promethearchaeota archaeon CR_4 | reverse complement strand
TGAGGACGATAATCAGGAATCAAATGTCACTCAAATCGTCAAAAAGTCGGGCATTCCCCACCCTCGGGCTTATGACACGCTCAAGAATCTCGTTAAATATGGCTTAATCACCGCAAAGACGCGAGTCGACAAGCTCTCTGGTCAACATCCCAAAAGAATGCCCGTAACCTATCGCGCTTTCAAACCAGCCATCGGTCTCGAGAATTTATTCGCGTTTTTTACCTTCGCCAAAGAAGAAGCGAAAAAGGAAATTCAAAAGCTGTCAAATTTACACCACCGATCAGAGAGCGGAATCTGGGAAATCATCGGTTGGGACAACATCATCAACACCGTCAAACTAATGATTGACGAGACAAAATACGAAATTTTATTAACGTCTGACCTCCTCTTCATTCAAAAAATACGACATTCTCTCATTGCAGCATCTGAACGTAATGTCTTGATATCCTGTGTCTCGAATTTTGAAGAAGGGACGGATCTCCATTTTTTCCTTGAGGACATGCCTTTCCTTCGAATTAAGTATAGAAAGCAATATCCGATGCCTTACATCATCCTCGATAGGAGTCACGTAATCCAGTGGAATTTCTCGACTTTTGATAAACGTCACCTCAGCGACCCCGAATTCACGCGAGCGCAGGTCATCGAACAGATAGAACTGATCGACACACTTATTGACCACTTTTTCTTCCTGAATTGGCGGTATGGAAAAATCATTGAAAAATTTCAGGATACCCCATTACCAATGACCTACATCCACAGCATTAGTGCCGTGGAAGAAATTGAAAAAATTTCCGCCAATGATGGAAAGATAATTGCCAAAGTAAGAGGGTATCGAACCAACACCAGCGAACCCGTCTTTATACAGGGATCAATATTACGATATTATAAAAATTGGGAATCTTGCGTGTTTACCATTTATCTGAAGACGGCAGATGGGTTAGAAGTGTCGGTTGGGGGATTTGGAGCGATTTATGAAGATATCGCAGCAGATCAAATAACCTTGAGTCAAGAGAGATAAATATCCTGCATTCAAATTGTTTCCCCATTTTTGATACGTCAGGAAGATTTTCTTCGAATATAATGTCAGGAATACTTGGAAATTTTCGATAAAAAAAATTTAATTACTCTGGGGAAAATAGATGTTAGTAGTTATCTTCCATTGCATTACAGGTACATCACCATGAAAGTCCTTTTATTTGGGCCGAGCGGCGTTGGAAAAACTTCGTTGATGCGCACCACGTGTTTGGGATACTCGTTTGTGAAGGTCGCCAACCTCCAACCGACAAAAGGAATTTCCCGGGAAAATTTCATCTTTCGAGGACTGCTAGAAATCAGTCTCTGGGATGCCGGGGGACAGGAACGCTATAAAGAGCGATACTTTTCGGAAGCGCAGCGCCCGCAAGTCTTCGGGGATTGCGATGTAGCCATATTTATGGTCGATGCCATCAATATCGATGCCGCGATACGCAAAGAATTCGACAAATTCTTGGCTAGTGTCAAGGCCTTTTCCCCAAGTCTTCGGACTGTCAACGTCCTCATCAATAAAATTGACTTGGAGGACGCTCGGGAGGATGAAGTGTTCGAGATGCTGACGAAGGATTTGACACCGGAAAATCACAAGATGTGTACCTTCACGCCGGTCAGTGTCAAGGAGGGCAGCGCCCAGCATCGCCTCATCGAAATTCTAGATTCTATGCTTCAGCAGCGGTCTATTGAAATGCAACGTATGAGCCGGATCCGGGCATCTCTCGATAAGCTAAAGGCTGAAAGCTTTGCCGAATTCCTCCTCTTCAATCGGCCCGATGGTCTGGTCATTTCCTCCACTCTTGGGAAGCTGGATACGCAACCCCTGAAGTTTTTGACGTTCGAGCTCGGGTCGCTGGAAAGTAACGTGCACGGAATTTTCTCCACCGTTATGGAAATGCAGCAGAAACCAGTGGCGCCACTAAGTATTTCTGCAGTCATCTACGAGGCGGCAGATCGATTTGTGATTGTTCGGGAGGTCAACGAGCACGTAATCCTGATGATCATCACTACGGACAAAGATGCAAAGACGGTGCCGAACATCCTCGACCACATCAGCGAGAAGTCTTCGACATATGAACAGCTCCTAAAGGACTTGAAGTGGTCGAGTTCGTAAATTTTACGATTGTTTTTTCTGCAACTCTTTATGAAATGCGTTGGCATTACGTGCCGCGCAATTTTTATACCGTGCCGAACGAACTAATTTGTGATACTTATGCAATTAAACGACGTTGAAATCGAGGACACTTTTGCAGAAGGATTTAAGACATTCGCATGTCGGGTGCTGGTGACCGCGCTCAATGAAAAGTGGTTGCGGGAGGCCGCAAACTCGGCGTGTGGGTTTGCCACCTCTATGATTGATTGTCCATGCGAGGCAGGCGTGGAAAAGTACGTGCCGGCGAGTGCTACCCCTGACCATCGCCCTGGTGTCATCCTTATGTTTTGTATGGGGAAGAAGAAAAAAGTTGGCGACAAGGAAGTCGACAACATCGGGGAAGTTCTTATGGAAAGACTCGGACAGTGCGTCCTGACCTGTCCTACCACCGCGGTGTTTGATGCGTTCCCGAAAGATCGCGAAAATGATGACTCTAACGTGATAGCTAAGACGGGATATAACTTGTCATTTTTTGGAGATGGATACCAGGAGAAAGGTGGCAACGAGTTCCCCTTCCCTACCTACAAGATTCCCGTTATGGACGGTGTATTCGTGACCCAGAACGCTTTCCGCGCGGACAAGGCAGTCGCAGGTGGGAATTTCATGATTATGGGCGCGTCCGTTGAAAGCGCCCTCCAAGCGGCCGAAGCAGCCGTGACCGCCATTCACACGGTGGATTACGTGATCACGCCTTTCCCAGGTGGGGTTGTCCGATCTGGCAGTAAGGTTGGATCTTTGAAGTATCCCAAGATATTGAAAGCATCCAGCAACCACTTCTTGTGTCCCACGTTACGAACCAAAGTTCCGGGAAGTTTAGTACCGGAGGGTATTGCGGCCGTCTACGAGATAGTGGTCGATGGGTTGGATGAAAAACACGTTGGTGAGGCAATGAAAGCAGGTATTATTGCCGCAACTAAGGTTCCTGGAGTGAAGAAAATCACTGCTGGCAACTACGGCGGAAAATTAGGTCCGTTCAAATTCACCTTGAAGTCACTTCTAGGTCTGTAAAATTTCTCTCTTCTTTATTCCCTTTTCCCTGTGACTTCAAAAATATTCTGTTAGTTATTGTAAGTAATTGTCAGCAGTCACCAAAAATTAATGACACGCTTGTGACATCGTCGTCGACAAAAAAACTTGATAGAAATAGAAAAGGTTCGGTCAACAGCAGGTTTTGTCACTGTTCCCCATATGTCGTTGCTATTAACTTTCATTACAGAACTTACTGCTGATTGCTGACAACTAATTAATAGTGACAACATTCAAAAATATTCCACAGAACAGAAAAAAGGACTTTTTAC
>MBAA01000155.1:3515-5819 GCA_001940655.1 Promethearchaeota archaeon CR_4 | reverse complement strand
TTCACGTTGGACCCTCGCGGGAAACAACTCCTAACGGTGTAGACCGACAAATTTAATTCGGGAACGACCTTGTTTTTAATTGACTTTACCTATTATTCTTATTTTCTTATTTTTTGCATTTTTTTTCCTGAAACATTAGAATCACTCTCATTTGGTGTTCCAGTGAACCGGTTACAGGGATGCTGACTTTTGCAGTTAAATTGCCAAGAATTATCCTCCCTTAATAGAATTATCTTGGGATTAGTTGCACCACCCAAATAGAATCACCCACTCCTTGGATTTTTACTATGTGGGCGGATGAAGCCGAAATGCAGTTATCAAATTTGTGGAGGAAACAATAGGAAAAATTATTTCTGTAGCTCTTTCAGGAAATTGCCATAATCTTTGGCAAAAGATTCGATTTGCCCCCAATCGCGTTGGTCAATTTTTCCTGCAGAAACATCCACACCGTCTTCTTCCAAGGCTTTTTTCATAATCTTCTTGAAAAAAGATCCAACGCGCGAAGAATCCGTAAAATCATAAAAACCACCGAAAGCATCGTATCGGGCGTTCTGTAATCCGAACGAAGTCAACAGGGGTAGAATATAATCTTTCTTCGCTTTATCACGTCCCTCCGGCGTTTTTGCAGTACCACAGCTCAGAAATATCGCGAGTTTCGTACTATCGGTGAATTTCCATTTATTTTTAGATAAAAAACTCTTTGCCACCTTGGTCCAGTGGCCCATTTGGATACCTGACCCAACGATCCAACCATCATACGCAGCGACGTCAGGTTTCATTTTGGTGGTCTTCAAATTCACGACATCGGTGGTCAACCCCGCATCATGTAAAATTTGTCCGATACGGGCGGCTATCTCTTCGGTACTCCCATAGCGAGTGCCATACGCGATTAAAACTTTCATATAGCTAACCTCTTGGGATCCTATAAGAACTCATATAAATAGTTTAAGTTTGACTTCTGCTTCTATTCCCTGAAGGATCTTCAATCAAGGCAAAACACGAAGCATTTGAAGAAATGGTTTCTTTAAAGTACCGTGAACGTACAGGAATCGTGGGATTGAAAGTGGTATAATGTATGTCACCTATTTTCCCGTGAGAGAGTACGACCACGTCCTCCAGCTCCAGGCGAAAATTAGCGAGGGGCTTCGCGCCGGCACGTTCACAGAAGGATGGTTACTCCTCGGGGAACACGATCCCGTCATCACTCTGGGCAAGGCGACCGAGCCGGGGGACGTCAAACCAGGCCCGTGCGGGGTAACGAGCGGCATCCCAATCAGGCAAATTGGGCGCGGGGGCCGGGCGACCCTCCACAATCCTGGGCAACTAGTGGGGTATTTGGTGTGTAAAATATGGGAATTGAACATCAAGGATGACCCTGCACAACTAGTGCGTCAAATCGAGGAAGTAATCATCCAGACCCTTGCCTCATATGACATCATAAGTGAGCGGCGAGCGGACGCGCCGGGCGTGTGGGTGGGTTCAAAGAAAGTCGCGTTCATCGGCATCGAGTGGGACGCCGGGCAATTGATGCATGGATTTTCCGTCAACCTCAACAACGATTTGGACGATTTCTGGAAAATAAATCCGTGCGGGTTTGACCCGGCGGTGATCACTTCCGTGAGGCAAATCCTAGGGCAGGTGGTTGAGGTGAAGGCATTTGCTCACCGGTTGGAGGGGATTTTTGGAGAAGTCTTCCACTTGCATTTAAAATCCAAGTCCTATTCGGATCTCCTCTTAGTGACGGAAACCCGGCCCCCGTGGCTCGCAGTGTCCCAGTTCCAGTCTCCCGCCCACCAAGAAACGCGAGGAATAATAGACCAGCTCCAGCTCGACACGGTCTGCGAGTCCGCGGTGTGTCCAAATCGCGGGGAATGCTTTTCGGGCCACACTGCCACGTTTCTTCTCCTGGGAGACCGCTGTACCCGTCATTGCGCGTTCTGTGCCATCCCGAAGGGCAATCCCGCACCATTAGACTTTACTATCATCCCGCGGATAGCGCGAGCAGTCCAAGCAATGAAACTCAATTACGTGGTTCTCACGTCCATCACCCGAGACGACCTCCCCGATGGAGGGGCAACCTATTTTGCGGAAGTTGTGTCCCAAATTCGCCACGTCCGACCCGGCGTGCGCATCGAGGTGCTCATCCCCGATTTCCGAGGTAAATCCGCTTCATTAGCAACCATAGCAGCAGCATGTCCCGATGTGTTAAATCACAACGTGGAAACCGTGCCCCGCTTATATCCCTTGATTCGCCCGGGCGCATCCCTCAAACGGAGTTTGGACGTCCTGCACTATTTTACGGAT
>MBAA01000155.1:211-3456 GCA_001940655.1 Promethearchaeota archaeon CR_4 | reverse complement strand
TGAATTAAAGGGCTTATTTGGGCAACTTGCAAGATATAGAATCCAGATCCTTACCATCGGACAATACCTCCGCCCAAATAACCAGTGCGCGGAGATCTGCAAATATTATACGCCAGCAGAATTTGAAGAATTAGAGAGATTGGCCAAAGATGAAGGCATCCCACGGGTTTATGCTGCCCCGCTCGTCAGGAGTTCTTATCACGCCGCTGAAACCCACTCGCGGAGTGAAAGCAATAAAGAATAAGGAGAAAGAGGGGATTTCGTGAAGGGATTAGAAAATATATAACCAGCGCTTGTGGTACTCCGCTTCGGGCATTTGACGCGCGGCTACGAGCTTCTGTTCCTCGAGAAGGCGGGTTACCCGCTGCTTCCACACTTCGCACTTGGCAACTTCCCGCTCGTATAACTTCCCGTGTTTGGTCGCTCGTTCTTCCGTCTCGGAGTAGAGTCCAATGGCTTCATTGAGCAGCTCCTCGGGTTTGCCCTGGGGGATTTCCTGCTTCACTTCTTCCTTGATCCCCTCTTCCGTCTCGATTTTTTGCACGACTTTGACGGGTTTCTGCTCGAGAATGGCTTTCGCCAGCAAGACTTTTTTGTAGGCTTCCTTCTTCGGTCCTAACACGTAAGCATCCATATCCCACCGTTCCTGCGCGGGAATGGCCAACAGGTACTTGTAGAAAAATCCAGCACAAAAGGCCCCAATGAAGAATCCCCAAGCAAGGTCAAAGAAAGTGTAATCAATTAGATACGATGAGGCAGTTGCGACAATATAAATGTAGAAACACACCCCCACCAGAGTTAAGATCGTCAGTATGCGGGTTTTCTTCCTGTTAAAACACAGTGGGGCGGCAAGTAACGATGACGCGACAAGCATCTTAAAAGCAGGCAAATTGTGCGATCTGAAAAGTATGTCCCAAACGCTAAGACCATCTCCAAACAATCCAGCAAATCCGCCGAGTAGGAAACCCATTAACCCAACCGCGAGCATGAAGGTCAGTAAAATCAGTCCCGCATACTTGGCGATGGATGCCACTTTGGCGCGAGTGCCCTTCCCTGCATATAATAGGACCACGATTAAAGAAACAATCACGATGCCGTAACATATGAAGTCCCCCATACTCGTAAAGAAATCATAAATGGCTGGCATTTGTGATTGAGCAGTTAGAGTTAGACGAAAACCTTCAAATGACGTAAGAATATCTGGAACAAAAATCCGAATCAAAGTGATGAGCACGATGAGACCCACACCAACCAGCATGAGGAGGAGTCCGATAATGCCCGCCTTGCGTTTTCGGGGCTCGTCAGCGAGAATTTCAGGTTTGACTGTTTCCTCTTCTACCATACTCTTCGACCTTCGTAAAAATTATAGTGTCTTCAACATTACCTTTTCGCCTTCGCAGTTTATTAAATTATTGAGTCGGCTCCTTTCTCGCAATTATGCGAGTTTCCGCAGGGTTTGATCGAGAGTGTCCCCTTCGGCTTTCTTTCCAAGAGGGATTCTCAAAATGCCATCGTTGGTTTTCCGGGGGATGATGTGCACGTGAAAGTGGGGGATGTCCTGTCCCGCGGCTTTGAAGTTGTTTTGCACGATATTGATGCCGTCCGCCCTGAGGTTGTCTTTTAGCTTGGTCGCGAGCTTCTTGACAATGCCAAAGATGCCGCCCAGCTCGGGTTCAGGCATATGCGAAATCGTTTCGTAGTGGGTTTTCGGGATTACCAACGTGTGCCCTTCAGACAGCGGGTTGATGTCCAAGAAGGCAAGTACATTGGTGTCTTCATACACTTTTTTGGCGGGAATCTTTCCCGCGGCGATTAGACAAAATATGCAGTCAGGAATACGAATCATCTCCGATGATGGTTGGAACGTGGCGTTGTTAAAGTACAAATCTAGAGCTAAAAAAGATTATCCCGCTTTAAAAGCAAATTTTTTATGAGAGGGATTATACCATTCTACCATTCCTAGAGTGGTCTATTATGGATGAGAAAACTCAAATCGCCGACATCAAGAGAATTAAACAGGAACAAACCCGATTGCGGCACCCTCAGAATCCTTCGGTGTATGATAGGAAGCTCGAAAAACGCAAGCAGAAACTCAAGCAAGAATACTGGAAAATTGTGAAAGAATCCCGTTAAAAATCTTTATCAGAATATAGCTATTTTTACTCTTCATATGCTTTTGTCCCGCCTTTTCGACCGGCTTGGCAGTTTGTCGAGTCCAGAATTTTCGATCTCTCGCGAGGCATCGCGGATTGAAATTCACTTCGCAAAGTCTACTGGGGACTTTCTCATTAAACGCGTGCTTCTCGCGCCTGACCTCTCGTTTTCCACCATTTTAGAGGCAAAACAACAGAACGCCAATCTGATCCTCACCCCCGATTCGCTATTTACCGGGGAAATGAAGAGTTTAGAATACCACCAAACCGAGATTTGGCGAATTTTACTCAACCAGCGGATTTGTTGCATCCACTTGGGATCGGAGTGGTATAATTCCAACAACGGCTATTCTATCGCCCTACTCAACCAGCTGGGCCTCGACCCCGTGGACCTCTTTACCGTGCTCGATCCCGCGTCCAACCAGCAAATCCCCGTGGGACGGGTCGCATCATTTAAACATCCCTTTCAAGGTAATTTCGTTGATTTTTTGAAGAATTACGTGCCCGCGGCTGGCATCTCTTTCAAACAAACCGCTAAGGATCCCATTTCCCAGATCGCGGTCGTCCCGATCGATCAAATTTCTAGCACTCTCATTTACCAAGTGGTAGATTTTGGGTGTGATGCTATCATTGGGGGGGGATTTTCCCCTAATGCCATGCAGGCGGTCAAAGCCGCGGGCATTTGTTCTTGCGCATTGAGTCAAGCCACGATTTTCGAGATCGGTTTGAAATATTTGACGAAACTGCTGAGCGTGGAATACCCCAACGACGAGTTTTCGTATTTTTCCTCCCCCTCATGAAACCGACATCCTTGTAGGTAATGCCATTCCCTTTATATTTCTAGAGTTGAACTAACAAGTAGTCAGATATGAAGGTGTAAGGAAAATGCCACTCGTAGAGTATAATGGCAAAAGTCCCAAGATTGCCGAACACGCCTATGTCTCTCCTAATGCCACGCTGATCGGTGATGTCACGGTCGAAAATTACAGTGTCGTGTGGCCGGGTGCTTTTTTACGTGCGGAATACGCCCCCATCTACGTTGGATCCTATTGTACCGTGTTTGACGGGGTGGTCATGTTCACCAAATCCCAG
>MBAA01000155.1:0-202 GCA_001940655.1 Promethearchaeota archaeon CR_4 | reverse complement strand
GTGCAAATCGGCAACTATTGCATCATCGAATCAGGGGCGGTGCTCTTCGGGTGTTTTCTGGAGGATTACGTGCTCATTTCCAAGAATTGCCTCGTCTTCGAGGGCTGCTCCATGGGGGAAGGCGTTATCCTTTTAAACGACAGCACGGTGCCAGCCGGGATGACGCTTGCATCCCGAGCCATCTTGAAGGGTAACCCCGTGA
>MBAA01000237.1:2372-5783 GCA_001940655.1 Promethearchaeota archaeon CR_4 | reverse complement strand
CAAATGGTTGATTTAAGTCGGATGATTCGAAGAAACCTGGTATAATGGCAAATTATGCATTTTTTTGTAAATAATTCAGAATTTACTCAGGAGGGGAGATTATGAAATCCCCTCTTCTTTAAATATGTCGGCTCCCATCTTGGGGAATGCAAATTCTCCAGACCCTACAAAATCCCGACCGATTGATAATTGAAGTTGCAACGCCTGCTGACGCGAAAGTCCTCGCACATATTTACTCCGAAGTCTATGAGGGAGAATACCCATGTCCCGAGCTGTTCACTGAGTCTGGAATGATGGAGTTCCTCGATTTTGAGTGTTCTCACGCGATGACGGTCAAGATTTCCTGCGGAGCAGAAGTGATCGGGTGCGTGTCGTGCGAGCTTAAGTACCGTGCTGCATATTTACGGGGTGGTATGATAGCACCTGCGTGGCAGGGGAAGATCGGCGCGGGAAATCTCTTCCGACGACTTCTCTCCACCTTCCACCAAATGTTCGGTGAAACAGGTATTGTGGACTACTTTTATGCCGAGAAACGAACTAATAGCGCCAAGTTCCGCGGTATCTTACGAGATCTCGGATACGCCCCTTACGCTATCCTCCCCCGCAAGGATGTGTTCGCGGGGAAGCGAGAGAGTGAAATCGTGCACGTGAAATATTTTTGTCCGGAACGAACTGGCGTCCTGCGAATGACTTGGAGAGCAGCTAAGGTAGCAAGTGATATTTTGGGGTATCTCATCCACCCTATTAACACCTTGATCCCGCCGAGGTCTTCCCCACGATCCGCGCCATTGGTCACTTTTATTGAAGAATCGAACGGGGATCGGCATCTCCACATTAAATTAGGGGGTGGTGCGTCCCTCGATGCTCTTGTTTGCATAGCATCCCGCGAGGTGGAAAAGGTAGTGGTACAGACCAATGATTCTGTAGACTATCAAGAGGTGCTCGAATATTTCCTCGCCGAAATACACAGTTGGGGCATAGAATATGTTGAGGTGTATGCTCCCGCGGATATGCCAACGTGCCAGGCCGTCCTTGAAACCCTCGGGTTCTCGCCAGTCGGATTCCTACCCCACTGGTACTGCCTTGGGATGGAAAATCCCAAGGATTGCGTGCTGTATGCCATCAACTTCCACTCAAACCTCCCTGACCGGCACCCCATTTTGACCCCCGAAGAGGAATTCATGCGACTACTCATTCCAGAACCCGTAATTAAAGGGGACATCAAGCAAACCACAATAAGAATAACTGCAGAGATGATTCCCCCCACAATAACCATTAATCAGGAGCATTCTTGAATGTCTGATGGAGTCGCTTGCCTTTTTTTGCAAAAAAAGTGAGAAAGTGAAGAGACCAGATCGTGTTAGTCGTTCAGGTTAGCGAGTGTAACCGAATAGGGTTTGGGACGTACAAGGAGGCCCGCAGCAATATTTTTTTCGACCAACTGGCTGGCACCCACGAAACCCGCTTTGATTGCATCCACAACTAGCATCGTAATGGGCATCCCGGCATTTCTATTACCACCAGTTACCTGAAAGTAATTTCGCACCCACGTGATGAATTGTACATCGATCGATCGCGCCACCGAGACCACTTTGTTCGTGCGCGCTATTCTAGAAGCACAAGTTGTAGGGTGGAACGTACTCACCACTGGTACGAAGTCCGACCGACCAGCTCGTTTGGTTTCTGCCACCTGGATGACACGACACACCTCCTCAGGGGTTTTATACCGCGGTAAATTTTCGATTCCCTTTAAAGTATAATGACGATGGCACACGGGGCAATTCTTACCCTTCTGCCCGATCACGCTGTAAGATTTCTTGCCACACTTGGGGCAGGTCACGATCACGTACTCCCCTTGTTGGGTGTCTGGACTAGAGGGCGTTTTCACGACAAAAGACTTCGGCATATTCCCAAGGGGAACTCCGCATATTTAAGGCACAGCACGGTGCCTTTTATGAAAATAATCGTGATTGAACCACCTTTGGCATTTGCTTCAGGGCTTTTACCCATCGCTCCGCAGCCCGCAAGATGCGATCCTCATTCAGATGGTGTTCGCGGCAACATAAATGTACGAGAGATTCTCGGGCCGGGAACCGCCACACGGGGGCAGGAACGTCAACGCGGATGTCTGGTGCGAGGAACAGCGACCGAATCACATCAATCTGGGCCAGGGGAAGTCCGGAAAAATCGTAACTCGCCTTGATTTCGGGGGGTATGTCCTCGATCCATCCATATTGCTGGACTAGTTTGAGTGCCAGCTTTGACCCCAACCCCGCGATGCCCGGGTGGAAATCTGTCCCGGCCAGGATGGCTACGTCCACGAGTTGCTCGCGAGTCAGGTGCAAGTGTCGGAGTATGGTAGATAGGCGAACCTCCACATATGCGGCTTTCGGGCCTTGAATCCGGCGGAGGAGGAGTGGGGCGCCAAAGAGCATGGTATCAAAATCCTGGGAAATGACTGCGGATGCCGCATCAATCATGCAGAGGAAGGCTGCCTGCGCCTCGCCTTCGCTGGTGGCCTGGAGGTAAGGACACCCGAGGAAGCCGAGGAGTTGCTTCACTTCTGCGAAGACCTTGGGCCAAAAGTATGCGGGGCGCTCCCGTAACCAGCTTGCATATTCGATATCCCCTCCGCGCTGTGCCTTTGTAAGATTCGTTTGCGTGGTAATATATGCCTGAATTCGATCGAAATCCTTCTTACCTTTCTCATCTGCTGGTTTTCCATCAAACACGAACAACGGCCACGCGCCAACCTGCAAGATGCCTGTGGCGCGGTTTAAGATGCCATAGAGGTGGGCAACCGGTTTACCATGACGATCCCGCCAGGCACCCATTTGCCACCCTGCGACACTCTTGGTCATCGCTTGTACCACTGCGTTGTGACCATCAATAACCACGACTTCACCTTTTGGTAGTTTTGATGGCTTCTGGAAGGGCACGATTAAGGGGGAGATGTTCGATCCCATACCAGGAAGAGGAGTGGAAACTTAAAAAGACAAAACTGGATGTATAGTAAAATATTGCATACGCACAGCTAAAGATACAGATCTATATCAGATAACCCATTGCTCCTAAGTTTATAACCAGCTCTTTATGGGTCAATGCGCATATTAAGATCACACGGATTAAGTACGAATTATTACACCCACAACGTCTGTTTCGAAGGAGAGACGAAAGATTTTTGATAATTTTATTGCCCACAATCGACTCCGCAATTATGGCAGAATCTCTGGGAAGGATCCAATTGTGCGCCACAGAAGATACATAATCGTTTTTGAATTTCTGGTGGAGGCAATTCCACCTTGGGGGGAGATCCGGGCGCGGGATTCATAACTCCTGACGAAGTTGTGGGTTGATTCATTAGCTGTGGATGCATTTGAAAGGGATTAATCTGCCCTTGTGATCGTGAAG
>MBAA01000237.1:726-2347 GCA_001940655.1 Promethearchaeota archaeon CR_4 | reverse complement strand
GAATTTCTTTCTCTTGCGGGCCGCTAATACGCCGACAACAATAAGGGGGACTATAACGAACAGGCTTATAACGGAAAATATGAACCCGCCATACATTATGGGGACGACATAATTTTCATCCACTAGCTGGAGGTTCGTCCCTGCCCCGCTCAAAATTAAATTAATGGTTGCTTTTTCAGAGGAAGAATAATAGGTGCTAGTCACTTGACTCTCGCCTTCCGTGGTAACCCAGATAGCGACCTGTCCCGCATGAGAAGCATAATAATCATGACTCTCACAATATACCAAAACCTTGTAAGTGTTTGAGCTTGTGTCATAAAAACCGGACGGATGGAATGATGTATAGGAATTGGGAATATCATTGTCAATAACAGTGCTAAACGCGTAAATATCTGAAGGAACAGTATTACCAATAGTAAGAAGTGTTATGGTGGTATTTTTCGCACAAACCATTTGCATATAGCTGGAAGAGCTAGGTATCAAAGTTAATCCAATTGGAACGTGAATTTCGACCCCATCGAACTCGGTAAATCCCCCCATCCAGAGCGCGGTGATTTCTATGCACGAACCGTAGGTAATTCCCGTGCCTCTCAGTGAGATACTCAAGTTTGCGTTATTGTAGGCTTCTTGGAGGGATAGATGTTTAAACGACAAGGGGATGCTGGTATTTACAAATAATGAGTAAAATGTAGTTCCTTCAGGGCTATATCGATCCACTTCAATATAATAATTCCCAGCGGTTTCTACGATGTAAGTCACTACTTCTGGATTTTTTTCTGAGGAGTAGGAATAATTGAGCACGACTTGGTTACTATCGTAAAGCAATAAATCCAAATCCGCAGTAGTGGTCCAATTGACACTCACGAACACTTGGCTACTCGCCATCACGTAAAGATAAAACCAGTCCACATCATCGGCACTACTTACCGAGAGATTATGTGTGAATCCGAGGGGGATGCTCTTTGCGGTGTAAAAATTATTATTTGGCTCGTACTCTTCATCAGTGGTTGCTTCCCGGGGCGTTGAATTGAGAAAGAAATTTACCCGATGCGGAATTACTAACAAAAATACAATTACAATTAGAAAACCTCCACACAGAATGTTTTTACCCCACTTCATACCACGGATAGGACTGATTACCCATAAATTCTTTTTTAGATCCTTCGGAGGCATCCCCTCTTCCCAATAGAATTCGATGAAGCTGTGGTTTGTTTATTTCCTTCACATTTTTAGCATTTTCCTAAAGTAAGTGATGCAATATTTCTCCTTCAGGCGAGGAATCTCTCCTAATTTCAACGCCCGTTTCTTTAATGTGATGCTTTCCTCACGATAACACCTCCTTAGTGGAAGAACTCAATGGGAGTTTTTTACGCGAGGATAACATTCCTATTAGGAAAAGGGGGATTCACCCCTAAGAGGAAAATCAAGGTGATTTTCCCCATTAGTGGTTCCTCTGGGGGCAAATATTTTGGATCTTGGCGCGTCGTCACAGACTTTGGGACATTCCCACATTTTTTGCTTTATATACGACCGGGCGAAGGGACGGGCAAGTCTCATCAACTAAATAGGAGTGATCTATCAAACCATGCTCTTCGAAGTCAAGGATTTGCCCGGCATCAAA
>MBAA01000237.1:0-618 GCA_001940655.1 Promethearchaeota archaeon CR_4 | reverse complement strand
GCCAAGCAGCTCATCTGGCAAGCCCGCCAGTCCCTCAACCTCACCGCGTTCACACCAGCTGCGCAAATTCAGGAAAATTACCAGCACATCACCACGTTATCCACCGAACTCGACCGGATCCTCGGCGGTGGCATTTCCACGGGGCGCATCACGGAGGTGTTCGGAGCCTTCAAGTCGGGAAAAACCTGCTTGTCCCACACGCTTGCAGTCGCCGTACAATTGCCCCCCGCGAAGGGTGGACTCGGCAAGGCCTGTGCGTTCATCGATACGGAGAATACATTCGCCAAAGAAAAGGCGGTTCGCATCGCCAAGCGTGTGGGCATGGATCCGACCGAGGCATTGTCCCGCGTCCTCCACGTGAAAGTGTTCAGCTCGGACCACCAAGCCCAGATGGTGCGGAACGCGGAGAGCATCGTGGAGTCGCACAACGTGGGCATCATCATCGTGGACTCGCTCATGGCGCTCTACCGGGCGGAATACGTGGGCATCGGCGCCCTCGCCCGGCGGCAGCAGGCGCTGAACAACCTGATCCACGACCTCGGACGCATTGCAGAGGTATATAACATCGCGATCCTCGTCACCAATCAAGTCGCCACGCGCATGATAGGGGCGGGGATC
>MBAA01000205.1:688-5816 GCA_001940655.1 Promethearchaeota archaeon CR_4 | reverse complement strand
GATATGCCCCACACAAACGTGCAAGATCCACGGTTGCTTCAGTATGGCCAGCACGCTCAAAAACACCCCGAGGTCTAGCCGTGAGGGGGAAGATGTGCCCGGGCTGGCGAAAATCCTTGAGACCTTTGCTGGGACTGGCTAGATACCGCACGGTAGACGCGCGGTCATCCGCTGAAATGCCCGTAGAGCATTTGGTACAATCAACGGACACGGTAAACGCAGTCCCTTGAGATTCCGTGTTTTTTCGTGTCATTTGCTCGAGGCCTAGCTCTTCCGCTCGCTCGGGAGCCAATGGTACACAAAGTAATCCTCTTCCGTAAGTTACCATGAAATTGACCGTGCTAGGCGTGATGCGGTCCGCAAGGGCCAAAAGGTCCCCTTCATTCTCTCGGTTCTCGTCATCAACAACTATCACGCATCGACCTGCTCGCAGGTCGCCGATAGCATCTTCGATTGTGCTGAGCATTTGACTCGTGTCCTTTTCCAATTAGATGAATCCGTGTTCTTTTAGCAACGCCTGCGAGAGACCTGGTGCGGGCGAAGTAAGTAAATTGTCCTGCTCCGCGTGTTGGGAGAGGTAGTGGTAAACGTGCTTTGCAATGATGTCGTATTCAAGATTGACACGTGACCCCGGATGCTTGTGGCAGATGGACGTGTGAGACCACGTATGTGGGATGATGGATGTCAGGAAAGCCCTAGGCAATATATCTACGATTGTGAGGGAAATACCGTCTAATGCGATAGATCCTTGGGGAACGAGATATCGCGAAAAGGTCGCCGGAATATTAATTTGGATGAGGTGGGCATTACCATTCTCGGTAATGGTTGTGATTTCTCCCGTGCAATCTACATGTCCTGTGACCATATGTCCGTCAAACCTCCCCGTGGCAGACATTGCCCGTTCCAAGTTCACGAACGTTCCCGGTTGAAGCAAACTAAGCGTAGTGTGAGCTGCAGTTACTGGCATCACATCTGCAATGAAACCTTCACTTGTCTTTGCTGTAATCGTTAAACACACTCCTTCGACAGCAATGCTTCCTCCCACTGGTACCTGTGAGATTATATCATTGGCGCGAATCACCAACTTTAATCCATAGGTACTACTTTGATTTCGCGCCACTTGGCCGACCTCTTCCACTATCCCTGTAAACATCCTGTTAGACACCGTACTGACGAGATTGCTCGCACTAACCTTGAAGGTACAAAAAGAAGGGTGATTAAAAAACCTATACTATTTCTGGGTATTTCATACGTGGTTTTGGGTAGATGTGTTTCGTTCTGTTACAGGTCATTTTACGGGTTTTATCTTAGTATAACGTAAAGTCACAAAATTTTCCCGTTTTTCTACTGAATGCAGTTGGAAAGCGGGGGATTGTGTCAATGTCTCGAAACCGCTCCCACCGAAAAGACCTGTTGCCTCCGTCCCCCCCGCGACAACTGGTGCTACGAACAAGCGGATCTCATCGATTAAATCTGCAACAAGTATACTCCAGTTGAGGGATCCCCCGCCTTCACAGAGGACTGTGTGAATACCCTCCGCGAACAATGCTTCCGCCATAGCTAGGGGATCCACCCGACCGTCATCATTGATGAGAAGGACTTTCACGCCGGCATTTTCGTACGCTCGCTTCCGCTCGGGGTCAATCAACCTCGTGCAGCACAAAATAGTCTGATAGTGTACCGCGTCCCTGCAAATGACATTTGCGTCTAATGGGGTTCGGCCTCTACTGTCCACTATTACCCGGCGTGGATACTTTTGGATCGAATGGAATTTCACCTGGAGCGAAGGATTGTCCTTTAGTACCGTATTCACGCCAACCATTATCGCGTCTACTCTCGCCCGAATGCCGTGAACGTAATGCCAATCGACAATGTCGGATAACTTGGTATCTCCGCCCCGAGTGGCGATTTTCCCGTCTAAGGTCATTGCCGCGTTGAGTAGGAAATAAGGCCGGCTCGCGGGCAGGGTGCCAAGGGGGATCCATTCACTCGTGCTTCCACACCCCCTTTCCGTTGAAATGCACGGCATTTATATCCTCCGCTCCTCCTCGCAGGATAACAGTGGCAAACGGGGAAGCACTTGGAGATAAATTTAGTGACGACAGGTTGATGGTGAAAAAATTCGCTCGCTTTCCAACCACGAGAGATCCCATTTGGGTTGCTATATTAAGAGCTCGCGCTCCGTGAATAGTTACCGCTTTTAACCACTGATTTGGGTCGAGACGGAGATCCGGGCGGCGCATTTTCTGTAGTTTTAAACCAAATTGGATCTCGCGCCACAGGGAAGGAGGATTCACCATGACGTTATCAGTCCCTAACGCGAAGGGGATATCTCTCTCTATGAAACTCTCGACCGGAGGAGCGCATCCCGTGAGAATAACGTTGCTTTGGGGGCACAGGACGGTAGGAACTCTTGCTTGAGCAATTAGGTCGAGCTCTTTTGGCGAGATGTGGGTCAAGTGAACGAGCAGTTTGAGGGCATCAAATTGGAGTATGCGTTCCACATCTGTCAACCCGTAACTGGATGAAGAAATTACTCGGGCGTCTTCGATCTCGGAGATATGAGTCGCAAAGATGAGATGGTATTTTTTGCAAAACTTGTTGATTACCTCTAACGCTTGGTCGTCATACCCGTTGGGTGATGGAATACCGATTCCTGCGAGGTATGGGGCAAGTGGGGTCAATTCCTCAAGATTTTCTAGGTAACGGGCGAAAATAGCACTCTGGGGAAGGTTCAAATTGAGAAGAGACCTAAGGAGATGGACCCCCTCCGCCCCCCCTTCACGGAAGTCTCCAAACACCTGCGTACCCGCAGCTAGCATTGATTCCAGGGAACTGGCCATCCCGGAACGAATGACTTCCAGCGGGGTCGTACGTAAAAGGTGATGCTTGAGACCATTTGGTGGGGAGACTAAATCTTCGAGGGGCACATTCAATCCCGCTTCTTTGGCAAAGGAATCTCCCAGGTGTGTGTGGGCGTTGATGAAACACGGTAATGCGAGCTCATTCGGGACATCTCCCCCGGGATTTCCCGGCTCTACTTTCGTCAGGAGTCCTTTCTCATCCCATTCAAAGTATACACTTTCGGCCAGCTCGAGTTCGTCCCCAATAGCTGCATATTTGGTCACTAGGGACTGGTTGCTCGTCATATTCCCACTTGGCGTCATTTGATAGAACGACTGTAGAGATGTTTAAAGAGCTATTGAATTCGGAATGTCCCCTTTTTCTAGAATCCTAGACGAGGTCTTGTAGTGATCGAATGAAATTCCATAGTTTTGAATAATTGCGTTTGCCACCACGGGTAGGAGGAAGGCAAATACGAGGGGATTGAAGGCGAGGTGGAGGATGGTGAAGACGATGCCGGCAACCCAGTAACTCCAAACTGCGATCCAATTCCCATCGGTAATCGGGAGGTACATGGCGAATGTGGAACCGATGTCAAATGCCAAGGTAATACAAAAACCGAGCAAACCGAGAGTAACCGCGGTTTTCGGGGAGATAGTGAATTGCTGGCGATGGCGCATCTGTCCAATCACACCTCCCAAAATCGCTATGCATAGGTAAAAAATGATTTGGAACACAAATAGGAGTGGAAATGCCGCCAAAGTGGATCCTAGGGGATTGAAATTAGAGAAAATCACCGAAACTACTACCGCGATGAAGCTTCCAGTTATGATACCAAAACAATATCCCCCCACGAATAACAGGCATGTAACGAGTTCTACGTTGGGGATATAGACGAGAACATATGCGGCGACAAGCACTAGTGCCGCGTAGACCCCCACAAGGGCGATACGGCGTGAAAGGTTTACTTGCCGTTTCTTTTGAGTTGTTTTGTCATCTCGAATCAAGTTCAATATACACGACCAACAATAGGAGATATTACCTATATCTTAATAAACAATGTTGCCCAATAATCTTTTGTAAAATTCTTTCACGCACTTGGTAGATTTTTCTTGAATAAGAACTACAAAGTTATCCTCTCATTGGCCTGTTTCGTGGCAGGATGCAGCGTATTGCTTGTATTGCAGTCATTTAGCGTGTTCAGCGTCATCCCGGGGGGTAATACTGGCGGAAATGTAGACACGGATCCCATCACGAACATCTCACTGACAGTCAATTATGGCAACGGGACGACCCGCACGTGGACAACGATCACGTTAACCGGGACAACCACTGCGGACAGGTCCGTGTACGCGGCGACCGCGCAAAAATGCAGTATGTCTTACGATGATTACGGTGGTGGGGCTTACTTCATCACGGGCATCGATGGGCAATTACAAAATAGCACGCACTTTTGGCAGTATTACGTCAATGGTAAATATGCCAGTGTCGGGGCATGTGCCTACGTGCTGCACTCACAAGATACAATCTATTGGAACTTCACTACGAACTATTATGGGTAAGCATTCGGCCCCACGTGATCATTACGAATCTTTTTTTTAGAATTCTGGGAAAATCAGTATAGTCTAATTCGACTTTTCCTAGGTCTTTATCTATAGGATAACTTACCTATAGTTTAAATTAAACCTTTCATTTTACGTCTTAAAGTCAAAGAATTGAAAAAAACACGAAATAGGTTGGAGCACACTACATGAAAACTAACAAAATTATTACCATCGGGATTGGATTAATCCTTTTTGCGATGATATCGCCGAACTTTGTGACCGCAGCTTCCCCACGAGTATATTCCGATGCCATAAAATCGGGCGAAGTACTTATTTATGACATAATGGAAGATTATGCCCCTTCGAATAACAACACGCTTCAATATTGGACTAACGAGTGGGTTTATAAAGGAAATATCGCCGTTGAAGCAGGTGGTCAAATCGAACTCACGGTAAATGGCACATATGAACCTGCGGGTATACCCGATGCCTATTTAGACGTGAAAGTGAAATATAAAAACGGGGTTGAAAACTGGACAATCCTCAACGAGACGAACAACGACTTAGGGTTCGTCTTTTTACTCGGGTCGAATCCGGACAATCTTGGTTTCATCGCTCATGTCAATTGGACCGAGTGGAACCGATCCCTCTATTCGGATTTCGGTTCCCAATTGACAAAATTCGAGAATTCGAGTCAGTTAATTACTATTGTGCTCAACTTAACTGGTCCATCTCTGGGC
>MBAA01000205.1:0-669 GCA_001940655.1 Promethearchaeota archaeon CR_4 | reverse complement strand
TTTTCGATGCGGCGACCGGAGTGCTCAAATCGGCATTCTCGGAAAGTGATTACGGCGGTAAGGTCGTCCTCCAGTTAACATCTTCCACCATCACGCTCCCTTCTGACACCGACACTGAGCATCCAGATGATAATATCCCGGGGTACCCAATTGGAATAATTATCTTATCGATGCTGACTGCTGGAAGTGCAATATTGCTGGCACTGAAACGAAAACAACGAAAAAGTCACGTTCTGTAAGATCTGCCAAATAACTTCCCTTTTTTTCAATTTAATTAAAAAGGGATTCCTGTATCAAGATCTGACAGAGGATCGGCTGAAAAAATTTCCATGGAGAATAAGATCAACATGCAAGATGTCATTGAAATTGGAAAACCTGAATGTTGTCATCGATTTATCGAACAGATTGCAGGGAAACGACCGTTGTTCATCTGTACGTTGGGGAATACTGAAACTGCAAAGATCCCATGTATTAGTGCTGCGGGAGCAAACCCCGAGATTACGGATCTAACCCCCGCAGCAGACGCGGAATACCTATACTATGGCTGTTGTAAATCAATAAAAGGAGTGCCCGTTACGCCAACGGGAATTCCAACCCCTGCTCTCATCACCAAGGTCGCTCTGGAGCTGGGAAACATTCCCTTGATAATCGCAGTGGGGGGTCTGCGGA
>MBAA01000238.1:11110-12134 GCA_001940655.1 Promethearchaeota archaeon CR_4 | reverse complement strand
CCGGACCTTACAGAGTAAATCCACGTATTAATGCGGTTTTTTTTACATTTTTAAACGCTCTCAACCTATTAATATTATGGCTGGCGCAAAAGATGGACGACGGATTCTATCGTTGAGCACGTTTCTGGTGACCTTACCCCTCGCGGTGTTATTCGGATATATAACCATCAAGGGTGGATTCTGGAGCGGAACAGGAGATTTATTCTTAAAAATCTACGTGATACTAATGGGCACCTGCGGGGGGTTCGCCTTTGGTTCTTGCTTGCATTTAATTATGGCACCGAAACGAACCCAGCAACCAGATGATGAGGATGCCTCAAGGGTTGTAAAACAAAAAGGACGCCCCCTAACGAAAGAAAATATTGATTCCCCCTCAAACTTCACGGGTGAATTGAAACCACGCGAAAGACAAATTAAAGTAGAAATTCCCCCCGAAGACCTGAACTTCAAGGTACAGATAAAACATTCGACTGAAGTGAAACAAACATCCCCCGTAACCCAAAATGCGAGCACTCAAACCGAAGCCGTGAGATTGACGGGACCAGTAGTAAAGAATAAACACCAATTTTTAGAGACGGTTATGAAATTGGCGAATATTGCCAAGATATGCCAAGATTTGGTCGAAAATGAGAAGGATCTTTCAAAGAAAGAGCAAACCCGCTTGTCACTTCAGAGGCGGGAATTCAAGCAATTGTACGCAACGGTCAAAAACTCGCGTTTTGATACTTTTTAGATTCTTAAGGATCAACGGGATTTCCCAATCATGCTGGATCATTGGATAGGTTGGTGGAAGAATCCAAAGCATCGGTCGACAACATCTTGAATTTTGAATAAATTAATGGGGAGGGTAAGAGGGGGTTTGTATTTATCCAGTAAGGGTTTGTTCGCATCTTCCACACGTACGATGAATTCCTTCAATGCTTTCCGTAATTCTATGGATTCCTTGTCGGCCACTAGGATAGCTTTCAGCAAATAACCAGCTTCGATCATGAAAACGTAATTTTCTTTCCGAACCACTTTCAAG
>MBAA01000238.1:10125-10976 GCA_001940655.1 Promethearchaeota archaeon CR_4 | reverse complement strand
ATAAGATCCTTGGCCTTCACGTTTGCGATAGCTTCCGGGTGTTTCGCCAACCAGCGAATTATGTCACCGGTGGTAATGATGTACGCATCATTTCCCTCTTCTTTTTTTAGGATCACGGAGGAGATGTGATTGGCAGACATTTTCTCGAGCACTACTTGTATGTCATCCTCTGGACTCGCCGTGATCAGTGGGGTATGCATTATTTCCCCCGCGAGCAATTTCTGAATGTCTAGGCCAGCTAAGGTCGTTATAAGTCACCTCTTGCTATCTTGTCAAAAACTCATTCTACGAAGTTAAGAAGGTTCGCATAGGGCGGAATTCTATTACTGATCTAACGCTCCACATTTGTAAGGAGTTTTTATTTGTGAGTGAAAATTATGCGTATGAAAGTAATAGTCGAACGAAAACTTGGGGAATTAATTCAAAGGACGAAAGATATTAAAAGCAAAGTGATTGCCGCCATCCACCTAAGTAATCACTATATGGGCGCATATCGAACCAATCCAATCCAGCGCATCAAATTTCTGGTATCCTGCATTGACCAAATAGATAGGTTGCTTTTTACTCTCGAGCAAACGAATCACACAGTAAAAACCGAGTATCGAGAAGAAGCCATTAATTTATTGGGGGAAGTGGTTGAGGCCCACAACAATCTCGCAAACGAAGCTGTGAAAGAAAGTCTTGAACCAATCCCCCGTTATATCCAGAAATATATGGATGCTGCGAAATCTAAGCTTGAAGAGTGTAAAATGGAGATTTTTGAATCTCCGATATCAAAACTTATCATAGTTTCTTGAAATTGGATTTTTACTTTTGAAGTATTCATTGTACCCTCTTTTCTTCTTCACTAT
>MBAA01000238.1:8000-10119 GCA_001940655.1 Promethearchaeota archaeon CR_4 | reverse complement strand
AATATGACAACGTTTTTTTAAATTACCAAAATAGATTTACGTTTAATATTCATCTATCGAAATTAGAAGATGAACATACTTACCCTCGCTCCCGCCTTTATGTCAGGCACGGCGTTCTTAGCGATAGTTTATCACCTGATGATATATTCGCGTTTAAAACAACTACGGTTTAATCTCACGTTTGCCATCTTGAGTTATACGGTTGTCGTTTATGATTTCTTCACCGCTGGGGCATATTTCAGTTCTTCCATAGTGGAAGGGATGTGGTGGTCCCGAGCGCAAACAATGGTCATACATTTTTGTGGGATCGCGCTGTTGTGGTTCATTACGGATTATATTCACCATAGACCGCGAAAATTATTGTACGGATTTTCCGTCACCCTACTCGTATCGGGAGTATTGAGTGCTATTAATCCCTTCAATATTCTGCAAAACCCATCAGTCCCGAACATAAAACACTTTGATTTTGGGAATGGTCTATACATAACCTATTATGAAGTTGAAAGTGGCGTCCTTGCGTCTATTCAGGGATTATTAATTATTCTAGTATTTTCCTACATTATGGTTATAATTTACCAATATTACCAGAAAGGATATAACAAACAAGCGAAACCTCTTTTCGTGGTTATGATATTTTTATTTATTGGGATATTCAACGATGCGGCGGTAGTGATAGGTTTAATTCAGAACATCTACCTCATCGAATACGTTTACACTTCAGTGATCCTCTACTCGACTTATGTCATTTCAAAAAAGGTAGTCGATTCGGTTGTTTTAGAACAAGCGCTGCGGGAAAGTGATGCCCGATATCGTCACATCGTAGAAGGGATGAGTGATGGACTTGCACTCCTGGATAATACTGGCAAAATATCGTATGTCAATGAATCCCTTTGTAAAATGACAGAATACCAAAGTCAAGAATTATTAGGTCACAGACTCTCTGAATTTTTCGACACGGAAAATCTGGCACGATTGGAAAATGAAAGTGGATTGCTAAAAAAGGGAAAGCGTGGGACGACTGAGATAGAATGGAAGGGGCCTGCAGGGAGCAAAATCCACGTGTTGATTTCGACAGCTTTCCTGTTCGAAAAAAGTGGGAGGTTAAAGGAAGGTATCGTGGTAGTTACAGATATTACGGAACGAAAACGGGCAGAAGAAGCTTTAAAGAAACTGTACGAGGAAACCTTGAGAATTTCCGAAATAAAATCCGCTCTCATTACCTTTGTATCCCACGAATTACAAACCCCCCTCGTGCCGATCCTCGGTTGGTCAGATCTGATGCAAAAAGCACTGAATAAGGGGTTAGATCTTAACCAGGTGGTGGAAAAGGAAGGCGTTGAAAGCATCATCCGGTCTGTTAATCGATTATTTTGCATTATAAATAATTTCCTCGATTTGGATCGATTACAACGGGGAACTTTTGCGCTTAAGAAAGAACAATGGCTTGTTACCACTCTTTTAACCAACGCGCTTAAAGAAGTAACAGAGATAGCTCAGAAGAAAAATATAACAATCAAGAATACTTGTGAGAATGTCGCTATACACGTGGATGGATTCCGCATTGAACAGGTATTTATTAATATTCTCAGCAATGCAATCAAATATTCCCCAGCGAACACGCTGGTTGAAATTTATTCCGAAAGGAGCGAATCTACCTATTCGTTATTGTTCCGGGATCAAGGATATGGGTTTTCCCCTGAAGAACTCCGGGATGTATGGCAACCATTTTCTCCGGTATTTTTACGAAAAAACGACACTAAAATACCAAGTACTGGCATCGGTCTCCGCCTCACGAAAGGAATCATCGAGGAACACGGGTGTCGCATTGAGATCTCTTCACCAGGGCTAGATCAGGGGAGTACGGTTAAAATTGGATTTCCCTTGGAAGAACAAGGCATTCTCTACGAAAATCCCACTTAATTTATCACACAATTAAAACATTCAAAAATAGTCGCGTCTATTTAATAGCATGGATGAAACGCCCGAATCCCTTATAACTGACCTCATTTTTGACTCGGGCGGTGTCATTTTCACGAATGGTACACACATCGTATTGGATCAATTTAAAAGAATCTTACAAAAACCTTGGGAACAGTTACTCCAGGTCTTTTCCGGTGAT
>MBAA01000238.1:6856-7896 GCA_001940655.1 Promethearchaeota archaeon CR_4 | reverse complement strand
TAGGGCGGGCAAAGAATACGATAGTTTTTATAATGCACTGAAAGAGGTTATCGCGCCGGTTTCACCCGAGCATGCGATCGTTATCGATGATAAATTTAAATACGTGCTAAAGGCAAGAAAAGTAGGATTTAAAGCGATATTATTCGAATCCGCGAGTCGGTTAGTGAAGAGTTTGCGAAAATTCGGCGTGAAAGTTGATGTGACGTGAAATTACTATTTTCTTTTATTTTACGCTCATAATTAAATCTCAGATTTTTTTATATGAAGTCTTATTTTTGTTGGGGGAGTAAAAAAGCTGATAGCGAGAATCGTATCCTCCTCAGTGGGATGGAAAAATACGAAAACAAAACAACAGAGAATTTTCAAACCAATCTACTATTTCTCAGCTTCCGGATGCGTTCCATGAGGGAAGGGTGTGGTTTTCTGGGAGTCCTTTTTTCGGTTATACCCAAGTACAGGAAATAACAGAACACGAGTACATACACGAAAGTGAAGATATCCCCAATGGTCACCACGAGATCGCGATAGAGATTCGCATTCGCATAGATACCTTCAAAATTCCACGTAAAGAAATTAATCACAATGTTTGAATGATAATCCCAGTTATTGGTAATAGGGAATTCTAATGTTGGTTTTTGGTCCAGTATTGCACGGACTTGTGTGAGGCGTGCTGTTCCATTTTCAGAGTCGTAACTTTTTGTAAAACTAACGGCAGAATCGATTATGACTTCAGTGACTCCGAGATACTTACACAGCAAAGTATCATTCATTAAATCGTAAAATCCCGCATCCCCATATCCTAATTTAAAATTTTTTTCCCCGGCATGACCGATTACGGGAACACTTTTTTCAGCACCGTAATTATTGACCACAAATTGTTGATGCATATAAGTCCAATAGGGACTCATGTATCCCGGATCTGATCGAAAGGTCTTAAAGCCATATCGATCCCAATTGGTAGGCGGGTTTGTGACGGTCATATCTAAAAAATCCAAATCGGCATCAGAATCCACAACCAAGTCCCACGCACGAGTTGCAGG
>MBAA01000238.1:5880-6778 GCA_001940655.1 Promethearchaeota archaeon CR_4 | reverse complement strand
AAAATATGTGTTATAATCCGGGACGTCGGGTCCATAACGAGGAGTTTCCGCATCAAAACAAATTCCTTCAATGTTCCAAAGGTTATCATCTTCCCGCCAATCCAATACTTCCAAAGTCAAATTCTCGGCCATATCTAGGTTATAGAAACCCACCGTGTCAGGTGTGCCATCGGGAGCTAATGGTTGAATGTTCACTACCGCATGTAAATTCCACTCGTGCCATTCTCGAAGGATGCTCGTGAGGTTGGATCTAACCCCAGTCGTGTTCAACATCGTAGGGGTTACACCAATATAGAATGTGGTGTTTAATGCTTGGTATGCTGCTAATTCTGCATCTGCTGTGGGGGTATTGTATGCATTATAATCGATCCCCCCTGAAGGAAATCCCCAGAAAGAGACCTTGAAATAGGGAGGACCTCGCGAACCTAGATCTTCAAGTTTCATTCGAACACCGAAACCCCCATAAGACCACCAGAAAAACGCAACTATTATCGAAAATAAGATGACGAGCGTCTCGAGACGTTTCCAAGAGAAGGCCCAATCTAGCACAAATCTTTTCCGTCTTTTAATAAGGTAGATGCCCAAAATGAAACCGAGGAGACACGAAATACCCCAGAATAATGCCCCTACGGTCATAGTTTGGTTTTTCCACCACATAATGGGGGACCACCAGAGACTAATGGAGAGCCACCCGTAGAGGAGCTCCATCACACAAGCGCCCAAGAGTCCGAAGGGGTGCCGGATATATCTGATCGTCAGAACGGTGAATAAACTGGCACCGATTGCAAG
Organism: Promethearchaeota archaeon CR_4; assembly: GCA_001940655.1. GTDB lineage: Archaea > Asgardarchaeota > Lokiarchaeia > Sigyniarchaeales > CR-4 > CR-4. Next base: position 5,989 of record MBAA01000238.1, on the reverse strand, counting down.
CGTCCAATACGTTCCCGTGAATGCAAAACTCACGTTATACTGGGCTAGAATGTAGAGGTGGTAAAAATACGGCCCCCAGAAGAACACGAGAGCACTCATTAAACAGCCT
>MBAA01000238.1:0-5853 GCA_001940655.1 Promethearchaeota archaeon CR_4 | reverse complement strand
ATGAGATTTTGCTGGCTTTGCCGGACTTTTCTGCTGCTTCGCCAAATTCGCCCCCACCGATGACGGTTTGGGCTCCTTTTTCGGTCGCGATAACCATTGCATCTATGAGCTCGTTCGTGCTTTTCGAGAACATTTCCTTCTCGAAGACTCCTGGCGGTCCGTTCGCGATCACAGTCTTGGCGCCAATAATCTCCTTCTTGAACATTTCTAAGGTTTTTGAACCGATATCCATCACTGGTGCATTAACTTTTATAGCTTCCGTCCATGGAATTTCAACACGCTTCCCATCTTTCTCAATGGCGAAATCCACTGGTAGGATGACCTTCTTCCCAAATTTGGCCATAAATTCGAGGAGACCTACGCCAGCCTTGCCGAGATCTTTCTCGATGAGTTTTCTATTGGCGTCACCAAGCATTTTCCCTGTCCCTTCATAGAGCAGTTGGGCTGTGAGGCCTGCCACGAGCACGGTGTCAGCAATTTGATTCTCTACATTGTATTTCAATGCGTTATATTTGTCGATGGCTTTTGCCCCGCCAACGAGGAATACGAGGGGGCGTTTCGGATTATCGAGCGCTTTCTGCAGAGCTTCGATCTCCTTCACGACTACCGGACCAGCAAGAACCGTGGGCCATCCCACTATGGACGGTTGACTCCGGTGGGATGCACCAAACGCATCCACTACGAAATAATCAAAGAGCGGGGCCAATTTTTGCACGAGCTCCGTCTTAGGCGCGTCATCGATGGGGACTTCGTCATTGTCGGGTTTGAAATTACGCACGTTATCGAGGACGAGGACTTCCCCTACGTTCACCTGCTTGATGGCGTTGATTGCCTTCTCGCCAAATAAGTCATCAACAAAGGTGACTTTTTGTGGTTTCAGAATTTCGGCCAGACGTTCCGCGTGTTGCTCGAGAGGGATGAAATCTTTGTCCCCAAATCGTCCTTGGTGAGCGATGATGACGAGTTTGGTGTCTTTCAACGCTTTTACGGTTGCGGAGGATGCTCGAATGCGCAGATCATCCTTTAATTTTTTCGTCTTTGGGTCCACAGGAGAGTTCAGATCAAGTCGACACAAGACCCGCTTGCCTTTCAAATCAATATCAAAAATTGTCTTAAACTTCAATTTCATACTTTTCTGCACCTCAACTGAATCAAAAATTGAAGAGATTCCTTACTCTTGTTATTTTAACGCACAATCCCTTTAAGGGATCACACATTCATATCTCTTATAAAGTTAATTTACTTCTTAAGGTAACAAGAAGCGCTTATTTGGATAAAAGGCATTCGTTATTACAGTTTAAGGTGAAAAGTTAATGGCGAAGAAAGTTTTCATCAACGGATTTGGGCGTATCGGACGTGTAGTCCTGCGCGAGCTCTACAAGCGGGACAAACCCGGGTTAGAAATTGTCGGGATCAACGATCTTGTGCCTGCAAAAATGTCGGCGTATCTTCTGAAATACGACACGGCGTACGGTCCGTGGAATGTCCCGGTGAAAAATAAGGATAATTCCATCACCATCGGCGATAAAGAAATACCATATTCTATGGAGAAGGATCCGACCAAGATCCCGCAAGCAACCCTCGGCACCGATGTCGTGATCGAATCCAGCGGTGTGTTCCGGAAAAAAGTTGACGCCTCCAAGCACTTAAAGGCCGGCGCCAAACGCGTGCTCGTGTCTGCTCCAATGGACGACCCGGACGTGACGATTGTCTATGGCGTGAATAATGAAATGTTAAAACCCGAACATTTAGTAGTTAGCAATGCCAGCTGCACCACGAACTGCCTCGCTCCGGTCGTGAAGGTTCTCCACGACAAGTTGAAGATCGAGATGGGTTTGATGTCCACTATCCACGCGATGACAAATGACCAGCGATTGCTTGATCAAGCCCATAAGGAGTTCACCCGAGCTCGTGCCGCCCCCTTTAACATTGTTCCAACAACGACAGGTGCAGCAAAAGCGATCGGTGAAGTCATCCCGGAGTTGAAAGGGAAGTTCAACGGGATTTCCCTGCGCGTCCCTGTCATAACAGGTTCTCTCATTGATTTTACAGCAGTGGTAAAAGAGAATACCACGAAGGAGGCTATCAACGCGATGATGCTCGAAGCGTCTGAGGGTGCACTCAAAGGCATTCTCACGGTCAGTTTTGACGAAATCTGCTCGTCTGACATAATTGGGAATCCAGCCAGCTCCATCTTCGATCCCCACTACACAGACACGAAAGGCCAGCTCGTTAAAGTCTTAAGCTGGTATGACAATGAATGCGGGTACTCGAACCGCTGCATCGATGTCATCGAAAAGCTCCTTTAGATTTTTTCCTACCTTATTTTTCAAGATTATTCATTTTCAAACAGCAACGAGAGATTTCAATTTAGGCTTTCGAAAGTCAATTCTGAGCTTTAAGAATCAATCCTTCCACGTGTGCACGATTGTGCGCAAATGGCAACTTTTTTTAAAAAACAAGGGTTCATAAACTTGTATATAATAAACAACACTGAAGGTTGGCAAATATGGCAGTAGATGAAGCAAAAGTTAAGAACGTCTTAAACAAGTTACGTGGAAACCTCCAAGCTGACGGCGGGGATCTCGAGTATGTGGGATTGAAAGGAGATGTCGTGCAGATCCGCTTGCAAGGACATTGCGTGGGTTGTATGCACGCGCAGCAGACTTTGAAGCTGGGGATAGAGCGTATTGTAAAACAGGAAGTCCCGAGCGTCAAAGGCGTTGAAGCCGTAGATTAATACCATATTTCAATATTGCTCTTCTCCCTTTTGTTCTTCACAATTCTCCATAGCAAAAAAATTACACCGTTTTTGTTTCCCACAACATCGTTGTTTTTTAAGTGAGAGAAAAAAGAGAATAAAGACTATTTCCGGGTCCACAATGCGAGCCCATCTGCCTGACCCATAGTGATAATATGATTTGATTCTAGCCACTCGATGAATTGGATTTGTTTGGTATGGTGATGGAGACGAGTGGTCACACACTCGCGGATAGGTTTATCTTGATCGACAATGTATAGGAATTCTCCTTCCCGAGTAATGTTAAACCAGAACGCAATTTCGCTTGTTGTAGGGGAACACGTTGGTAACGCGATGCGAATGGACTCTCGTGACTCCCGCCGGAAGTCAAGTTTGCGTAGGAGAAATCCCTCCTTGCTGAAGATGTACACGAATCCACCTCCACCGCAGAGGATGAGCTCGTCTTTGGCGTTCCATACGACTCCAAGGCCTTGACCGATGCCAACGCCATCGACAGTTAGGGTAATTTTCGCCTGCGCGACATCGAAATAGTAACATATAGATTTATCAGTCCCAATCGCCACGAGCGTGTCATCGGCACTCCACGCGACATGATCGCCCCTTCCTTCAATGGGAACCCGGACGACCTCCGCGAGGCTCGCATTCCAGATGATGAACTCGTGTTTTTCTGTCACACCCGCCAACTTGTCTCCTGAATGATTCCACTTGAGATCCATTACTCGCGAATTCACAGGTACCCGGTGTGATTCAATGGGGCGGTGAGGGTCGAATTTATCGAGTTCGAGTACATTGAAATCGATAATGCAAATTTGGTTGTCCGAACGGTAATAAATCGCCATCTGGGTTTGCGAGTGGAAGTCACAACAGTTGATGGGGCGTTCTGGTTTGACCTTAAGGGCTTCTTTAAAGTCCGCGTCATAGACGTTGATCGACTCATAGGATACTGCTATCCACTTGCCCGGGTATTTAGGGTACGGGACGAGACAGTAATGGGCCTTGATTTTGGAATAGGACGAATCCACCACCCACTCAGCAGCTCCGGGTTTTTCTGTGATGAAAGTTGATCGCAGTTCTGTGGAATAGAAGCGTACTTCAGGAGGCGCTTGTTGGTGCTGGAGGATGACTGCTAAAATGTCGTGATTGTTGCCCTCTTGCACGCGTTCGACGCGTAGTCCAACGGGAATCTTGGTGACGGTCTTCCCATCAATGTCTATCGCGCAAAGAGTCGTGCGATCGTGGTTAGACCCCGTAGCGACCAAAAGCGGTTTCGAGCGATAATGCCCTAGCACATCAGCGGAGTTCTTTTGTACCGTAGGAAATTCTTTCACGAACGTGAGCTTCCCAGCATCATCGAAAGAGTAAACCGGGTGTCCAGACCCACGCATTACAATGAGGTTGTTATTGATTATCGCTTCGATCTCAGGTGACCTCGCTGTAATTTTAATCTCGTCAAGTTTCTGTCCTGTACCCGTATCCCACACCCGGAGAAAATAATCCACCCCAGTGGAGAAAAATTTCGAACCATCGGGACTAAATAGAATGGAGGAAACACCCTTGGTGTGCCCGGACGAGAAACTCCTGATCAATTTCCCATCAAAGTCGACGAGAAAAATATCGTGCTGTTTTGCCGGATCACCACCTTTTCCCGCCACTAAAAGAATCTGCTTTTGCTTATTTAATGCGATAGATCCTAGTTGAAAACGCTTATCTTCTCCAGGAGTGAAGATGCGCCGGAAATGACCCACATCTGTCGCGAACTGGTAAACATCACCGCCGGCGATACCATACAGGTGCTTACCATCCGGAGCCCATATTGCATCCGAAAGGGTGAGGTCTCGTACATGTTCCTTCGTCAAATTCCAGTAAAACTTCTCGTACTCCTCCTTGAACTTACCTTTAAAAAGGGCAGTTCCGTCGAGTTTGCCAATATATGTCTGCTCCCCATAGACTGCCACGAGGGAATCATCTTGGTTGAATTCCACGCCACGGACGTGTTCCGCCACGAGTTTAGTTACTAACTGGTAATCAGTCATACATTCCCCTCCTTGGGAATTTGGTAGAAGAAAAACGGGATGCCGATGAAGGAGAACGGACTCCAGCATAGTAAGGAATAGTCCTTGTAGAATCCGAGGTCTTTTTCCCCTTTTTCCAGCATTTGAATGAGGTTTGCTCGACTCTTTCGCAACGCCTCGGCAATCTCGTTCCCTGCCAAAAGGTTCTCATAAAAATTAATCATCAACTGGGTCGTAGGCTCAGATAGCACGGGCCACAATGAAAATATGACGTTCTGTGCTTCCATCACCTTCACAAATCGCAAGAATCCAAAGGGTTCGTCGCCTTTCTGAACCTTAGAGACGCCAGACTCGCACGCAGAGAACACAAATAATGGATTCTGGTCGAACGTGATCCTTTGGAAATCAGGAGGTATGAGTACCTGCCCCCCTCGCAGGAGTAATTTCGAATACTGTGGATTGTCGTTGTCGAATAGGGCATGTCCGGCAAAATGGAACAGCTTGACCTGCGGAGAAAAGAGACCTAACATATTGTCGCGAGTGACCTGTTCGTGAACGAGCGCATTATATGGTACGTGCTTTGCTTGGAAGATTTGGAGAACGTGTTGGACTTCCGTTTCTCCAAGGTCCATATTAACGCACTCGTTAGCGAGGTATACCTCCTCTCCTTTTTTAGTGCGGAGCTCCAGCTCCTCAGGCGTTGCCACGGTCATCTCCTTACGCACAATGTATGGATCAATCAAGCTCTTTTCCGGAACCATGCATTCCACGAAATTTGGATTGGAGATAAAAACCGCTTCATTTGGTTGAACCAGCTTGTCGCACGCTCTATTGTTTCTTTGAAGGTACTGAACTTTCTCCAGCTGACGCGCCAGAAATTTGAGGTTGAATTCTCGAGACATCTTGAATTTCGCGCCGAAATATTGGCCTTCGATTTGGAGGATCTCCAGCGGGAAATTGATGAAAAATCCTGACGGGATGATCGTGAGATATTCGAGGCCGCTGAGAATCTGGACGAGGTCAGGTTGCATTATATTCTTGCTGACCATCTTGCTTAAGACTTGCAGAATCTTGTTCAAC
>MBAA01000043.1:7621-8648 GCA_001940655.1 Promethearchaeota archaeon CR_4 | reverse complement strand
ATCGGAGTTACCCTTGATATGAGTAAAATTCGGCAAATTATAATAATCTTGTTGTTGTTCTGGGCTATTGCGATAATCCCCGTTCTATATGCTCTCGCGAGCATACCGGAGGTGCAAGCGATGGCCTGGGGAGCATCGTTCTTATCTTGGTTCGACAACCTCGAGCTCGATGTCCTGGCAGTCGTGGACACATCAGAAGCGGGACCGGGATGGGAATTCGGTATCGTAGCGCTCGTGATTTTTCTGATCCCCTTGACCATTTATGGAATGGTTATCTCCGTCGACGAAGCGCGATTTATTCGCAAGCGATCGAATGTGGTAGAGGGAGTGATCCAAGAAAGCACGTTGTCGGAAAAGGTCGGCGATTATACGGAAGTCTACAACGTTACGATCACCTACCAATTTACCGTCGAGGGAAAGGTCTGTACTAAGACCGACACGCTTTCCGATTGGTGGTCAAATGACTTGGGAGAACACCAGTACCGCCTTCAGCAATATCCCGCTGGCGTAAAAATCTCAATTCGCTATGAACCAGGTAACCTCGACAACCATATCTTTCAGAAATTCGATGCAAGGTCGGATGCTTGGGTATTCATTCCCTTACTATTCTCGGGGGGTTTTTATGTCCTTTTTTCGTGGTTGACCAGTTTCTTTCTCGCGTTGTACCTCCACAACTTCCCCGATTTAGCGGCAGACCGTCAAATAATCACCGGGTCGATTTTGACGGGCATCTTAATTGTGTTTGTTTTTTACACGCGCTGGCTTTACAGGAAAGGCCTTGCAAGTGCCGGCCAAAGGTTCCACCTGCTGGAGTAAAAGATGGGCAAATACACGGGCAAGCGGGCGCTTTCAACGAGCATGTGAAGGAGCCCATATGATTGACCCAAGGATATGTCGCGGGAGTTCAGGTTCGTGTTTTAACTACTTAGACTCTGCTTAATTTTCATTAGGCGATCATTCTTTTTTCCCCGACGCGGGAAATCAACACAAAATACCACTAAGATTTGACGGACGTTAACCCGCTCGC
>MBAA01000043.1:6413-7574 GCA_001940655.1 Promethearchaeota archaeon CR_4 | reverse complement strand
AGGTTACCAGCCAGTAAACAATGGGGACGACCAGATACATTAAAAGGAAAAATAACGGGTCGGCCATTGACTCAAAAATCAGAGCCACCGGAATGAAAATGACGCCCCCTAAGATCCAAAGTAATCTTATAACACCCTCGGCGAATGCGCGCTTTCTTGCTTCTTTCCTGCACTGATCCTGCGAGAGTGGTTGTAATTTCTCGAAACATACCTTGTAAAAGAGGCCATGCACTTTACAATTAAAGAGGCTGTCTATACTACAATTCTTGCAGAGAAGTATCCCACAAGCATAGCATCCAAGAAAATCAGGTTGCCGAACAATGCGAAGCCCACACCGTTGGCAATTATAAGAATATAAATGCCCAAACGTACCCATAGTTAATCTCTCTCCTGTTGCGCCATTGTTGAATTGGTAATTGCATCTCTATTTTTCTTAAGTCTTCGAGCGATATTCTCGGCATAGTATCGGGGTATTTCTGGAGTTTTTACCCCTGCTCCAACAAGTTGTCCTTGGTGGCGCCGCGTGAAAATCTCCGAGACTGTCGAGGACTTCCTGCTTGCGAAACAAATTGAAGAGGGGCGGAGCGCGTCCACCGTCAAAGCGTATCGGTATGATTTTGCCCTCTTCGTCCAAGCAATCGGGGATCTTGATGTGGATCGGGTCACAACCCTCCACGTGCGCCAATTTTTGCGTGTCCTCGCCGACCGCCATTACTCGAAGAAAGGACTCGCGCGAAAGGTTGCCGCTTTACGTTCGTTCTTCTCGCACCTCGTTTTCAACGACCTCGTTGCGAAGAATCCCATGGACAAGATCCGGAGTCCACAAGTTCGCGCCGAGGAGGATTTGCCCAAGTTTCTCGCCGAATCGCAGATCCAACGGATACTCGCCGATACTCCGGGATTGAAAGCATTAGGGTTCCGGCGGCGCTGGCGGGCAACGTTAATAATTCGTCTCATGTACGCCACGCTTACGCGCGTTGGGGAGGTCTGTCGCGTCCAATTGAAGGATTTTGACTGGACAAAGGGCACCCTTCGCGTGCGAGGGAAGGGGAACAAGGAACGGTACGTGCCCGTGGATGCCGAAACCCTCACGAAAGTCCAAGAATACCTAAATCGAACCCATTCTACGGGAGACTTGGAAGAATATCTCTTCCACAATCC
>MBAA01000043.1:5844-6390 GCA_001940655.1 Promethearchaeota archaeon CR_4 | reverse complement strand
GATCCATTCAGTTAGACTTGACGATGACGAAAAAATTGCTCGGATTACCCGAGAGCACGAAATTCACGCCTCACGTCATGCGCCACACGGGGGCTACCCACCTGCGCCAGCGGGGTATGGATCTCTCCGAGCTCCAAGATCTATTGGGACATGCGAGTCCGAAGACGACCCGCATCTACGCGAAAAACGACATCACAACCCTTAGGGATCACTACTCTCGCCTACATCCTCTCGCAACCCAATCAAAAGACGACTAAAAAACAACAAAAAAGGAAAGTAAGGGATCCGTAAAAATTTTCAGTGAGCGATGTTGAAGATGTTGCAGAACTTGTGATACACATTCGCAAGCTTGTTAATTTTATCGCGATCAGATCGCCAGAGAGCGTAATCAATGTGCGCGGCTAAACCCACGGGATTTTGTATCCAAGTCAGAAAATTCTGAACTTCTTGGTATAACATAGGATCATTGGCGGAATAGTTACCAGATCTTGCCAAGGGTTTTTCATTCTTCGAGACCAAAAGGGATTGAAAGAGAGTTGCTCCCGC
>MBAA01000043.1:5556-5821 GCA_001940655.1 Promethearchaeota archaeon CR_4 | reverse complement strand
GGTATGGTGGATGTCTGAACTATTGCTCTCGGTACGGACTTCTTATCTTCTTTAATGGTCGGTACCTTGATTTTCGAACTTTGAAGACTCATATCGGCCTTCGCTAGTTCTTTACCGTCTTTTTTGAGGGGTGACCCACCCGGTTTCATTTGTTCCGCCGCGCGGGCTGTGTCCATGTAACTTACTTGGTAATTTCCCCCTTCCGAAGTATGGGAGATAACGAAGTGCCCTTCGGGGGTAATTGCACCAACGATATGCCCCTTTT
>MBAA01000043.1:623-5550 GCA_001940655.1 Promethearchaeota archaeon CR_4 | reverse complement strand
CGTTTGTTGTTACTAAGCGTTCTGGCGTGCATTGGAGAACGGAATAGTGTGTAGCGCATAATGTTATGCTTGGAGTGCGGACAACCCAACCCGCGAGTACTTTCTTGATATCATTGGTGACATCCCAATTCTTCGTTTGGAACAGCACACGTCCATCGCCTGTGACGACCGCGGCCTTTGTAATGGTGGGATTTGCGGCAAGCAGTTGCTTCACGTGATCCGCATAGTTAACTGTCACATTATTTCCCCTTTTGAAAAACGTCTCTCTGATCTTATGTTGGTGGTAGTGACTAAAAATTTCCTAAATGAGCTTAGATCTAATTATGAATGTAAGTATAGAAATAGCTTTTGCCCATCCTTCGGTTTATATAAAAGGGTGCTTATAGATATGATTTTACCCGATAAACTGATATTGGTAGCGCTATGGATGCCCTTCTTAGAAAATTCGTGTTTGGGTGAGGGAAAAAGGGGAATTCTGAAAATCAACGAGAAAAGTATGAGATCCAATGGATTTTCACCTGATTTCGCGTATTAGATTGATGAGGAAGGGGATTATCCCATCGAGTTGTGTAATGTGAAACAGGGGGGAAAACGAGGAGAAAAATTGGTCGTAGTAAAAGCATCACTATAAATATTGTTGGAGGTATTTTTTGTATCTTACTAATTGTTGCAATAGTTTAGCCACGTGGGGAGTGTAGTCGATGGTGGGGACGCCAATTTCTTTAATCAGACGAGCACGGAACGCATATCGAAGAGAATGGTGTTCTGGTAGGTCACTATTTGGGGACAAGTTCATATAAATAGGTTTGCCAACTTTCATTGCAATTTTCAACGCGAGGATGTTAAGGTTGTCAATATCTTTGATATTCATAGATTCCTCGAACCAAGGCGAGCGCTCGGGTTCGCGTACTGTCACAACCACGTCCACGTTTGGATCCTCGGTGATAATTTTTAATGCCCGTCCGTAATAGTGGGGCACATATCCATATTCACCCAAATCAACGGGATTCCGGAACGAAGAGTTGATATCGGGAATGAACTCCGCAAGTTTTCGCTGGGTTTCAAGGGTAAGTTCAGGTACCTCGAGATTGTGAGTTCTCACCACGTCTGTAATTTCTACGCCAACGCCGCCTCCCGAAACGACAATGCCGATCCGATTTCCATTGGGGAGCGTCTGGTTAATCGATAAAGCAGCAGCGAAATCTCGCATTTCTTCAAAATTTTCTGCAATAATAGCTCCGTGTTGGCGTAATGCAGACTCCCAGATTTGATAGCTACCAGCTAAGGAACCTGTGTGACTTCTTGCCGCAGTAGCCCCAATGTCTGATTGCCCACTCTTCCAAATAATAACTGGTTTTACACGTGTTGTTTCCCGTAATGCTGCGAGAAAATCACGTCCATCCCGGACGTTTTCCATGTACAAGACAACAACTTTGGTCTTAACTTCGTCCCGGAAATAGCGGAGGAAATCCGCCATCGAGACATCCAACATGTTTCCCGCAGAGACCGCGTTTTGCATACCAACGCCGATGGTTTGGAGGGACATTAGGAGACGGGCGGTGGTGCCCCCACTCTGAGCAATATAAGAGATATTCCCTGGAAGCTCGAACGAGCGCTTGAATAGGAAGTTTACCCGAGATTCTTGATTATAAACACCGAGACCATTAGGTCCAACAACCCGAGTCGGACCATCAGCTATAGCCTGCCGGAGTTCCTGATCGAGGTCTTCTCGTCCTGATTCTGCGAAACCCGAGGTAAAGATAACTGCAAATTTGACCTTTTTTTTGTGACAATCCCGAATTACTGCCGGAACGTTTGGTGCGGGAACAGCAATGATGGCCATATCAATTTCCGGAACCTCTGCAGCATCCAAACTTGGATATATCTTCCGTCCGTCAATTTCAGAGTATTTCGGATTGATGGGGTATAGACCTCCGGGGAATCCGGACACCTCGTGTGCCTTGATATATTTTATCCCGCTGACTGGATTATGTGAGACACCTATTACTGCGATATTTTTGGGGTAAAATAAAGTATGTAAGTCTGCACGATTCTGGAGATTTCCATGCCCTTCGTGAGAAGGTTCCTTTTTTACTGGGGAAGCGGGTAGCACGCGCGTGACCTCGGTGTAATTGATTGTCTTATTCTTTTACAATCTGCGAAAATATTAAAGAATTTTGAAGCGGATTGTACGGGAGTATGTTTAGATTAAATTGAGCAAAATATAACTAATCCATGCAATTGCACCTAAGATGAAAGTATTGGTAAGGTTGTCGTCAAATTTAGTTACCCATATATCAAAAATCCCGTAAACACAAGCAAGGATTGTTGCCATGCCAAAGGCAGTGATCCAATTCGCTAGGTCAAAATACAGATTCACCAGGAGGACGGCAATAAACGACACGATCATCCCCGCGGCGAGTCCCTCCCCCGTCTTTTTATGATTTCTAGGAAAGAAATGTATGCCGAACCGCTTTCCAACCATGGAGGATGCCGCATCCCCCACGGATGCCACGAATGTCATACTAAAGAATACCGGAAATGGTGCCATCAAGAACGGGGCGTGACCGAGCAGGAATGGTACCGCCGCCACGAACGTGAGGCGTTCTTTTTGCTCAAGACTAAAACGTAACCACGTCCGGCCCCACCCGGGTAGGCAATAGAACGCATTGAGGCGAAATAAATCCTCAAAGGTGACCATGTAGGCAAATCCCCAGTAAATGAGGACGTTCACGCCCCTTCCTGCCCCAAGACCGCTCACACCATATTCTTGCAATATGTTTTGAGATTTAAAGAAAGCATCTGCATTAAATACAATTGCGTACACGATTATCGGGGTCACAGAGATTATAATATGTAGAACTTTGCGGGAAATATCGCGCCGAGTGTCGTCCCCGACAGGAATTGCAGCCAAAAACCGCTCATAAGTCAATTCTTCCTTAGATCGTGGATTTCTGTTATTAATCACTCGATTTCGCACCACGATAATGACGAGGAGGGATAGCACGCTTCCGAAAAAGAGTGTGCCGAGGAGAAATAGGAAGTCTTGTCCCGCGTTCGTACAACCCGTATCATTTAGGAGAAAGGGCGTGATTACGACGGAAAGAGCATATGTACCTGCAAGGAAAAAACCATCTCGACGAGATTCCGGAACTTTGGTTTTTTTGCCATGCCAAAGCAGAACTACAACAAACCCCGCGTTGATGAAGATGATGGGGAGCGCATGAAGTGAGAAATACACCATTAAGAAGGTCATTGGAACCCCGCATTTATATGAATTGGGAAAGGGTTTAGAGGAACTGCAATGGGATGAACTGCAATAGGGTTTAGAGGAGACTTTTCGGAAACGATAAAAAATGCATCCTGTAGAGCGCCTACGCTAACGAATATTATTGTTTTATAACTTGGAGGATCACCCAGATTGGAGGAGACGTCCCGCCCCGCTTCATCCCGGCATTAAACTCGAAAAACACCTCAAAACGAAATCTACCCCTTTTCCCGCGTGGTTTTGGTACCGAGCGCAGGTTTCGCTTATGTCCGCGGAAATCGGCTCAGGACGCGATTTTATGTTACCTCTCTGGAAAAGACCTCCAGCCATGTCGGGAAAACCTCATTTTTCGGGAATCGCCGAAGACCTGCGCGCGGCGCGGACTCAACCGATCCAACCCCGAACCGACAAAAACCACCACCCGGACCCCTTTCCCGCGCGAAATCTCAGAAATATTTATATATACGATTAACGTCACATCAAGTAGCCAAGGTCAATTTGGTGAAGGAATATCCCTACCAGAAAAACATCTCCCGGTTGAACGATTATGCCCTACAAACCAAAGTGGATTCTATCCAGTAAAGTCCGCGGTCTTTTCGTATTCGAGGACCAGAAAGTTCGCATTAGTGGTGATGCGAAAGACAAAGTCATGGAATACTTGGACAAGGCTGTCGAGAAGGGTGTGAAAGAACTGATCGACAAACTGCCCAAGAAGAGCAAGGGCCCCGAAAAAGGGGAGCTCAAGCGCATCACCTTGCAGATGGAAGACCTGCAAGGCATTTAGGTTTAGTTCTGAATTGAGGGGAAATCCCCCCTTCTCCTTTTCTTTCTTATGCAATAGTTTTTTATTAATCTTAGGATTTTATTGTCTTTTTTTCATTTTTTTTAGCTTCATTGCTCCTCGAATGAGCTTTAGAAGAGAGAATCCCGAGAATAATTTCCCATTTGCCTTGCAGGAAGGGAGAACGAAGGGAATGACTTTCCGGGTCGCTTCGGTGATATCACTCCCCATATATTTTAGAGCTAAATCCGCCATCTTGACAACTTTTTCCTCGTCCATCCACTCCGGGACAACATCTGGTTTCGTGGTGAGGTCAGTGCGAATCATACCTGGTTGGAAAATGTTGAGCTTGATGTCCTCCGTTTGTTCGGCTAACTCCATTGCAAAACACTTTGAGAACGCGACGACACCACCCTTCGCCGCGGAATACGTTGTCATATGTGTGAGAGGGCGATTTGCTCCGCCACCAGATAACGTCACGATACGTCCGTATTTTTGTTGGATCATGTAAGGTAATACTGCAGAAATTGAGTTCAGAGTTCCCCTCAAAATGGTGCCGATGACTAGGTCCATATTTGAAGCGAGTTTGCCATATGAAATTTTAGCGAAAGGTCCATACAATCCTCCAAGTCCCGCATTCGTTACTAAAATTCGGATCGATCCAAAAGTCTTTGCGACCGAGTCTACAAAATTCTTTACAGATGAGGCATCCGCTACATCACACGAGAACCCGATAATGCCATCCTCGAATTGCGATCTAAATTCTTCAACGGTCTTGGTGACTTTGTTCTCATTCCGAGAACAAATAGCTACTTTACACCCTTCGTTGAGGAAATGCTCGGCAATTTTCTTTCCGATTCCACTGGTTGCGCCCGTTA
>MBAA01000043.1:0-565 GCA_001940655.1 Promethearchaeota archaeon CR_4 | reverse complement strand
TAAAGATTAAATTTTTTATCAAACGTTAAGTCTGAGGACTAATCTTCTTTAAGAATTACTTGTAGCGTTGTTGTGTTCAAATCTTTTTTATTTGCTAGTTAACAAGGAGGATTTGAGGAGGACAATCTTATGATAACTACAAACTTGCCATCAATGAAGTCGCAATGATAAAGACGCTATTGAAATCCTTCCTACAGAAATAGATAATTTAGATTTACTGCTGAATTGAAGGGAAATCCTCCTTTTTCCTTTTCTTTCTCTTAGCTTTGGCTTCTATTCATTTATTTATATTTTCCATCAATTATTCCTTTACGGGGGATTTGGAAAATTGAGATTCCAATCTCGCTCAAAGGTGTATTTATTACCAGTAAAACCGGCCTGTGCTTCCGTATGCTTCCGCATATTCATGTAGATCTTAATTTTTAAAGTTTGACCCTCGAATATCCTGGTAAATGATTCCCACATGCCAAACAGGAAAAATAAATTGAAGATATCGCTTTTTTCATCGATTTTACGCAAGATATTAAGAGGATCTATCAAGTTTCTGAATTTTGAAGATTTCTAG
>MBAA01000156.1:13301-14058 GCA_001940655.1 Promethearchaeota archaeon CR_4 | reverse complement strand
GCGCGGAGTAAAATTGATAGTGCCTTAGGATCTTTGCACCCTTCAATGAAGACCATGTCCGTGTCTTCCACCTTCACACACTCGACCTTATCCGCGTGCCCGAGATTTTTCGCTTCCAAGTCCTTCAGACTTGCGCACACAGTCCCGCCGGTAGCCTTCGCCACGAGATCCACGTCACTCTGCGTGACGCTCTTGATGGCGAGGATTCCTTCCTTCGCAAGGAAGTTCGCGGCTTTGTCGTCAACACCCTTCTGGTTGATCAGCACGTTTGCTCCGGATTCCTTGATCTTCTGGGCGAAACCCTTGAATACATTGACCTCGCGGTCGAGGAATCCTTGTACTTGACTGGCCGAAGAGATCCACGTTTGTTGGTCGAACTGGGTCTTCTTGATTTCTAATGCATCCGCTAGGATCGCGATTTTCGCATCAGTGACGATTTTAGGCATTTCAGGATGCACAGGCTCCTTCTCGAGGATGATCCCCTTGATGAGGCGTGAGTCCTTGATGGACTTGCCCTTTTTCTTTACAATCTTGATCCGCTTGACCTTATTGAGGAGGTCCTTTTCCTCGCCTATGCCAGTAATGGCATCTACTGCGAGATGTGCGAAAATTTCCCGGTCCCCAACGGCACCCTTACTATTCATGGTCGTGGTGGCGACCTTGACCAAGGTGTCTAGATCTCCAGCCTTGATTTTCACTGCAAGTTTTTCAAGGATCTTTTGGGCTTCCGTGTTAGCCCGGAGGAATCCACGTGCAA
>MBAA01000156.1:12004-13291 GCA_001940655.1 Promethearchaeota archaeon CR_4 | reverse complement strand
ATGAATGTCCTGATCCATCAGTTCTTCCGCTTTTCGCAGGAGCGTTCCCGCAAAGACAACCGCAGTCGTCGTGCCATCACCCACGCGTTTATCTTGGGTCTTAGCTAGTTCAACTGCCATCTTAGCAGCGGGGTTATCAACGTCCATTTTATCGACAATTGTCGCCCCATCGTTCGTGATTGTAATGTCGCCGAGCGAATCGACAAGCATCTTATCCATTCCACGTGGCCCAAGTGTGGTCTTCAACATTTCACCAACGGCCATAATCGCGCGCATGTTGCTTCGCCGGGCATCTTTGCCCTTTACGTTCTGGGTTCCCTCTTTCAGAATGAGAACGGGAACTCCTGAAAATTGCGCCATGTCCATTTTCACCGAAATTTGTGACTTAGAGTTCTATATAAAAGATTTGATTAAAATAAAGTGAAGGCAGATTAAAAAATTTGCGGACTAGGACTTCTTTATAAACACATCACAGGGATTAAGAATAAGGTGAGGGGGGACGTGGTTGGGATTTCATACAATCAAAATTTGATTAATCCCGATCTATTTCCCATTATCGTCCAAGACTTGACAGGTGTTAGAGTTCTAACTCAGATCATTGACCACCTTGAATAACACTCTCTGACAAGGGCAACACGCGGTTCTGGAGAAACTTATTTCTAATTACTTAGTCGTCCACTTCTTCTCCCACGAACAAGATCATCCCATCCCTCTCTGGCACTAGAATCAGGTCTCCCGCTTTACATACGTTCTCCGGATGTGTGGCGAGTAACTTGTCCACTTCCGCGATCTCGGCCGCTAGGAGATCGTCCGTGGTGAGGGCTTGGACCTCCTTGTTATGGTGCAGGGCATGTTCTTTTCGCTATTTGGATGCCAGTTGGAATTCCGATAAGCGGATCTTGATGAGTTCTCCTTCCTTGGCCCCTAGGTACTCTAAGACGGATTTGTTGACTCGCGCCACGAGGCGCTTCTCTTCCCCGGGATATGCTGCCCAGACGAGTACGTCGACTTTTGCTAGTAGTGGTCCCCCCTCGAGCTGCACTACATCATCGATGAGCACGTCTAGTTGGAACATCGCTTTCGCTGGCAACCGGACAATGCGTAAATTGCTTGCAGGGTCTTGGTTGGCCAACGCCACCTCGAGACAAATGCCATCTTCGAATGTACTTTCCACGTTCGTCACCACGAGAGAAGAAATTCCCTTGACAGACTACAATGACAAATTCCCCCCTATATCTTTACCCTATCACGTGGAGAAAAAGAAAGGTAGATCAGGATCGGATTAGA
>MBAA01000156.1:11787-11954 GCA_001940655.1 Promethearchaeota archaeon CR_4 | reverse complement strand
AACAAGAGTTTTACTCCCGCAGCAGCCAACCGTCGATGCAGCATTGTGCCGTGGGCAGAAACGGGAGTCACAGGAGGCTTGGCAAGCATCTCGACCAGCGTCACGTCCTCTATCCCTTTCTCGCACAGGAAATCCGCTGTTTCCATACCGACAAGGCCTCCGCCGAT
>MBAA01000156.1:10644-11755 GCA_001940655.1 Promethearchaeota archaeon CR_4 | reverse complement strand
TGTTTAAAATCTGCCACGCGTCGCACACGACTGAATTCGTAATCCCCTCTGCGGGACATTCTGCCTTTTCCGCGCCAATAGCCAGAATGACGACTTCCGGTTTTCCCTGTTCAATCATCCTTTCGGTTAGTTCTGTTCCGGTTTTGATAATCACGCCATTTTTTGTGCACCGGCGGGTGAGCGCGTTGATCCACCTTCCGTACACTGCTTTATGAGGCGCTTGTCGAGCGTATCGAATCTGCCCACCAGTATTTTTTTCCCTCTCAAAGAGTGTGACCTTGTGTCCTAAGCGGGCAGCCTCAGACGCTGCCGTCAGGCCAGCCGGGCCACCGCCAACGACCCATACCGTGCGACTCTTGTCGGCCAGTTTTTGGGGATAGATCAGCTCTTGACCGGTCTCAGGATTGATAGCGCAGCGGATTGATTTCTGCTCTATTGCTTCTCGTTCAATACAACCTTGGTTGCAGGCAAGGCACTCGAAGGTGTCTTCCGAATGTCCCTCCCGTGCGTTCTTCAGAAAATCCGGGTCTGCAAGATGCTGGCGCCCCACCGCAACGAAGTCCGCGTCCCCCTGCTCGATTACTTTGTCCATATAATAGGGGTCCGTGAAACGCCCGACTGCAATAACTGGAACACTTGTAACTTCCTTGATCTTACGAGCAAGCTCTACCTTGAATCCTTGCTCGTATTCAACCGGGGCACTCGCATTCGGGGTATCGATGCCTACTTTGAAATTTGCGTGAGTTCCGAATGATACGTGAATGATGTCCACACCCGCGCTGACCAAGTCCGGGATTATGGTCTGGATGTCGCTGATGGTATATCCGCCTATGATGCACTCCTCGCCCGATAACCGAATTGAGATCGGGAAGTCTTTCCCGACCTGTTTGCGCACCTCGCGCAAGCACTCGATCATGAAGTGGGCCCGTGCCTTGAAATCCCCGCCATATTCATCGGTGCGTTTATTGGAGTGCGCTGACAGGAATTGCATGAGGAGGTAACCATGCGCGCCGTGAAGCTCGACCGCGTCATACCCGGCAGCTACCGCGCGCTTTGCTGCCGAACCGAAGGCAACGATGGTTTCCTGTATCTCTTCTAAGGTCATTTCGCG
>MBAA01000156.1:8845-10497 GCA_001940655.1 Promethearchaeota archaeon CR_4 | reverse complement strand
TTTGGAATCTCTAGAGACCTGATTCTAATGGGTTTTAATAAGTGTTCGAGTGTGTTCATATCGGTTTTCCTTCATTACATAAAATATGTTTCGGTACCAAATTATGTCATCCCTTCATCATTAAGAGTTTTCGATTGTCGCTATATTATCAATTATCGGATTCTTCGATAAAAATAGCTAGAGAAGTGATAAGTGTTTTTTGCATTTTTACAGAATTGCTTTTTTTAAGACGCGCCTGACCTGCTCTTAATCAATATTTCTTAACCTTCTTGGCTCAAGATCCCCAGAACGCTTGGACGTTGGACTCAGCTCGACTCTATTCGTTACCATTTATCACTAAAATAGAACACTGCAATTAATAGTTAAATGACACGTCCCATCAACTCTGATTGAGTTCTAGTATCTTGGGTTCTCGAGTTTCATTATGGACTTGGGACATATATCGATCTTGTTTATTTCAATTTAATAACCTAACCAATTGCCCGCTAATTAATTATTGAGAGGACTGGAAAACAGGTACTGTCATTCTTAAACTCTGCTTCTAAAAAAATCGCGAAAGGGAAAAAAAATGCGCCGACCGGGACTTGAACCCGGGCCCAAGGCTGTCTCCGGATTCGGGAATTAGAATTTCCGTGGGAGGCCTCGATCCTACCAGGCTAGACTATCGGCGCAAATTTATGATTTCTTCTTTCTCGCAAGATATTTCACGCATGAATAGATAAAAATTTTTTGCGTCTCGAGCTGAAAAAGTGCGGGATGCAACTTTTAACGAAACTTAAAGAAACTCGAGCGCACGCGTTTGCAGGTTAACCCGGCGATAGTAGCACGAAGCGCGGGGTTTCCCGGTCTGATCCTTCACGTGGCACGCGCCTGCACCGAGGGGGGTCACCTTGTATACCAGCGAGTTCTGTTCGCAGTTGACGAGGATCTCCTCGAGGCGGAGCGTGTCCCCAGAAGTCTTACCTTTCACCCAGAGTTCGTTGCGGGACGTGGACCAGAACGCAGCTACACGATTTTTCAGTGAATATTCTAGCGATTCGGCGTTCACGTAGGCCACGATGAGTATTTGCCCGGATGCGGCATGTTGTACCACGCACGGGATCACATTCGATTTTTGGTCCCCGATCTTGCCCAATTTTCCAAAATCTAGCTGTAATTTAGACCCATCTTCAGTGTCATTCATGATTGATCTTCCTCGTTGTGTTAATTATGATTGCCGGATCGGCACTCCCCTCTCCGCGCAATATGTCTTGACGTCCCGGATGGAGAGATCGCCATAGTGGAATATTGACGCGGCGAGTGCAGCGTCTGCTTTGCCGATCTCGAAGGCCTCATAAATGTGGTGGGCATTCCCACATCCTCCACTCGCGATTATTGGGATAGACAACCGCTCTGCGAATGCATGTGTCAGCTCGAGGTCAAATCCGTCTTTTGTGCCATCTCGATCCATGCTTGTTAGTAAAATTTCTCCGGATCCGAGTTGTTCGGCTTCTTGACCCCACAAGATGGCGTCTTTCCCCGTTGCTGTACGACCTCCATCGACATAAACCTCCCACCAACAAGCACCCTGTGCGGTTTCCAAGATAATATGGTTGGAGGTCACGCTCTTACCTGTATTTTTCGCGTATACCCGCTTAGCATCGATCGCAGTG
>MBAA01000156.1:8671-8824 GCA_001940655.1 Promethearchaeota archaeon CR_4 | reverse complement strand
ATCCTCGAAGCTTCATTGATTAATTGAGGATTGTTCACAGCAGCGGTATTGAGGGAGGTTTTGTCTGCCCCGGCTCGGAGGATCCGCCGGATGTCATCCACGCTGCGCAAACCCCCTCCCACGGTGAAAGGTATAAAGACTCGGTCGGCCGTA
>MBAA01000156.1:5998-8653 GCA_001940655.1 Promethearchaeota archaeon CR_4 | reverse complement strand
GGGACACCTTGGGTCATTCTTAAGTCTATGGAGGTGGCTATCTAAAAAAAACATTTTATTTTCCAAACGTGTAATACTCCTGAGGATTGTGATTTCTCTCAACCAAATTTCCACGAAGTCCCAGCTCCCCGGCGAGTATAAATTAAAGATGGCGATCTTGGGACCGGAAGAAAATTTTAAGACCGCTTTCCGAAACCGCATCGCCACCGGTTCCCTTTCCAACCACAATAAATCAATCATCGGGGTCACACTTTCAGGTATAAAGATCGAAACCTCGAAATCAACCCCCTATGCCGCCACAAACATCTATGTCTCCTTATGGGATCTTGACTGTTCCTCGAGATTCTCAATGTTCCGTGTTCAATATTATCGGGGATCGGAAACAATCCTCGTCTTGCTGGATGAAAACACGTTGAATCAAGCGGAACTCTACTATAATGAAATCCTCCATTATAATCCCTCCATATCCATTGGATTGATAGTTCTATACGAGGGAGAGGGTTTCGATGACACTTCGAATATATTCCGCGAATCTACGTTCCAACGATTCGAAAAAATTTACATCAAACAACCCCAAGAAACGATAGATTGGGCACTTCAGAAATTTCACCAGAAAATAAAGAATAACGTCCGGGAAGACAGTTTTGCGATCTTTTTTTTACCTAAGTCCGCCTTGCTTGGAAAGAATCCCCTCGTAGCCGAGTACCACGATTATGCTTGTCCTATTGATCATTTTGACGATCTCAATCCTCAGCGGCGCCTTAATTTTTCCCACCTTGAACGTCTCATAACTAAACTCGGTTTTCCAATACGGGGGGATCTAGTTATTATAACGAACAAATACGGTGAATTTAACGTGTCATTACGTGAAGGTAATACGCAATTCACTCCCAAGAAATGTTTGTCATGCAAGCAAAAATGCCTCCAGCAAGAATACATTTGTATTGTGGCCAGCTCCAGAGGTTTTTCGTCAAATCCGGGAATCACCCAAGCAGAACTCCTCGTGTTATCTAAAATCCTCGCTCTGCAGGATGAAGCTCTCCCTGACCACGTTCTTAAGCAAGTTCTCCGTCTTGAAAAGTGTCCGTTGCGGACTAAACGATGAAAATACGAGTCCATATCGTGGCAATTTTAAAATGCGTTGTAATTTTAAATGGTATCAACTATGCCCGTGGTGACAAAAATTTTCCTGATCCAGACTAAGGTAGGTGACATCGTCGATATCACGGGGGACGTGCAAGCAGAAATAGAGAGATCTTCACTCCGTAACGGAATTGCTACAATCTTTTGCCCTGGGTCGACAGGGGCGATTTCCACGATTGAATTCGAACCAGGCCTCGTAAAAACGGATATCCCATTTGTCCTCGACCAACTGATAGACCCAAACCGGGATTGGGCTCACCACAAGACGTGGGGAGATCATAATGGGGCCGGGCATCTCCGATCCTTTTTGATCAAGACATCCTTTACCGTTCCTTTTTCACACGGTAAACTTATGCTCGGTACGTGGCAACAAATTATCTTCCTCGAATTGGACGAGAAATCGCGTCAGCGTGAAATCATAGTGCAACTAATCGGTGAATGAAAATATGACACCCAAGAAAGATGAACATCCAGAAGAAGAGAACTTGATCGGCACCATCATCGAGGTGACGATCCGCAAGCCGAAGAATGAAAAAAAAATCGCCGAAAAGAAGGAAAAAGCCCTCGATAGAGGCATTGTGCTTATCCGTCTGCGCGAGATGGAGAAGAATTGGTTTACTCACAAGTACCGGATTCCCCTCGCAAACCTCGGTCTGGGCGAAAACGCGGATAAGAAGGAAATTCTCGACCGTCTTAATGACCCGAAGAGCGTGGCAGAGAAAAACACCCGGGAAATAATCGCCGAATTTAGTCGAGAATACGATGGCGTGGTGTTTGATGGGAAATTCAACCGTACGCAATATCGAACCAAACGATTCAAACCTCACGCAAAGACCATGCAAGTTAAGCGAAAGGCATTCTAAAAGCATTCAACTCTTTCAAAATATAGGGGATTCCGACGAGTTTGAATATACCTATCGTGGACTGGCACGTGCACACGAAATACTCCCCTGGGTGTAAGGAGAAATATGGTATATTCGAAGTCGAGGAAGTAGTTGACCTGAATGGCATTACGGGAGCAGGAATCTCTGATTCTTTTAAAGATCATCGTTCAACCCCAAAGTTCCTGGCGACTCAAAGGCACGAAATGGAAACTTTTGGTCTTCAAAGCAAGATGCGCCTCGGACTAGAAATCACTATCCTCGACCAAAAAGGGCACCTTGGAGTGAACTCGAAAGCGTTAGATCAACTGGATTTTGTCATCGTGGCAGAGCACTTGAACCTCACTAACGCTTTTAGCGAATTCTCGAACTTAAAGAAAAAAGTGATTCAGTGGCGCGATAGGGGGGAAGTCGCGAAAATCCAAGACATCGCGCTAAAGACGGTGGAGATGATGTGCGCTTGTATGCAAACGAGCCCCCCTCACACGATCCTTGCTCACCCTTGGAAGTTCTTCTTGGATCGGCAAATATTTGAACCAACTCTCCTTGAACTAACCCCAAAATTGTGCGAAATGGCACAAGAGCGGGGGATCACCTTGGAAATGCCCGTGAGTTTCCTTAAAGGTTGGTT
>MBAA01000156.1:5622-5925 GCA_001940655.1 Promethearchaeota archaeon CR_4 | reverse complement strand
TCAAATCCTGCATCACTCGACTTAAAGTAGGTGTCGGTTCTCTTGGAGAAATTACCTGTTTCAATGGTAAGCTGACGCCATCGAGGCGCATGGCTGTACCACTAGTACTGATGCCCGGTGTAGTCACCGGGATGAGAATGTCCGCGCTCCGCCCTAACATCATATCTTCTTGGGGCAGGAAAATCATGGGGACTTTTTGTGCTAAATTTAATAGTTCGGTGGGAATCTCGCTCGTGCTCTCTACACCTCCCACCAAGAGAGTATCAATTTGATTCCAGTCAACATCTGTTGGGGGGAATTTTC
>MBAA01000156.1:0-5594 GCA_001940655.1 Promethearchaeota archaeon CR_4 | reverse complement strand
CATAGAGTTCATATCCTCCAGTAAAGGGAGTATCATCGCTCGCTGTTCCTGATTGATGAGATCGACAATCTCTACGAGCTTATTCACCGTCTCTTGGAAGCTCTTCGATAACAGCAACCGTTTGTCCAAGAAAAAGATCACGTATTCCCCGTGCTTGAGGAGACCTGCAAGCGTGTCGAAATCTTTTTGATTCACACCTGGTGGCAAAATAGCTGGTGATTGTTCGGTCAATGTTGCTTTGAGGCAATCTAGCACGCCCAATTCTGCATCTGGGGGAATTTGGATTCCTAACGTGGTTCCCTTGAACTTTTCAATCTTGTCTGGGGTGACCACCACGTACTTCTTCACCTCATAGCCTGTGATTCGGAAAAACCCCCTCGTATAAATTAATTTACTGAGGAGTCTGGGGTGGCTCTCTATCGGATCCGAGTTCCAGAAAACGAACACATCTGCTTTGTTTATGGCCTCACCCAACGTGCCGGTATAATAGTGATAACGACTCGCAGCTAAAAAAAGGGGGGAGAGACAACGGAGAGCAGGACTCGTTACGTGAGCGTTGATCATACTGGCGAGATCCGCCATTGCAGCCTGATCTTCGAGAGAACATGACGAGAAACCGTAAAACAGGGGGTGTTTCGCTTCTTTCAAAATCTTGATCGCTTCAGTTATAGCCTTATCATATGTGATTACTTCACTCTCGGTTTTGTACGGGCGATGCTGGGCTGTTAGTGCGGCAGGTTCGTTGATGTAATACTGAAACTTATCGTGGCCCCGTTTGCAGGCATTGATGCAGCGGAGCATTTTCCCTCCTTCTATTTCCAAGAAGATGTCATCACACAAGAGTCCGCACCCCGTGCACACGACATCCGTGTGAAGTTTCTTATCAGAAATTGCCATGAGAGAACCTCTACTCTTTAATCGTAATCGCACCCTGGGGGCAAGCTTTTTCGCAAATCCGGCAATTTTTTTCTTCCCCCGTAGACTCGAACCGACGGCAGTGATCAAGCTGTAAAATCTTGCATTTACCGTCAACCACTTGGTAAATTAGAGTGGGATCAGGGGGACATCTAGGACCTTTCCCGCTAAGCGTTGCGAATTCCTCGCGTCCCGATACCGGGCAGACCACTACACAGACTGCACACCCGTCACACTTTTCAGCATCAATTTCGGTGGTGCCCCCTCCCTCTTTCTTTTCCGGCCCGAGTAGCTGCTTCAATTGCAGGAGTTGCGCTGCATACTTGGCTTCCAGGAGCGGTGGGCAATCTTCTGGTTTTACCTCCCGCTTGACAAGAGACATCGCGAACGCCATGCAAGTTGTCTTCCCACACTTCTTGCAGTTCGTCTTGGGCGTGAGCTTGTAGATTTCTAACGCCGAGAGGGTTCCCATTCTTTTCACTCCTTTGGTAAAGGTTTGAGTTTGTCAATGAAAGATTGCACGGAAGTTTTGTGAGACGACATGTGCAGTTCCTTTTCAGGATCGAGCCCGATCAGGAGTCCAATCAACTCTGCGAGATGTAATACTGGGATGTGAAAATCATCGGAGTATTCGATCGCAAATTCCAGCTGGTTGTTATCCATCTCCATCTCGCAGTAGGTGCAGATTGTCACGATGAGATCGGGATTATTTGCCCGGATGGATTTCATTTTCTCGTAACCAATCATAAGAGAGGCATTCGGGTGGACTTTACGTTGGGTAACGCCGCTTCCGCAGCATAATGTCTTTTCTTGGTATTCTACTGGCACTCCACCGAGGATCTGGATCATCTCCTCGACAAAATGGGGATTTTCCGGATCAGAAATTATGTTATCTGGATGGGCATTCAAGTAATGGCAACCATATTGGACTGCGATGCGACTCCTGTTAAGATCCCTTTTAATAACATTTTTGATGAAATGCCGCAAGCGATACATGAATTCTCCAGCCTGCAAGATGTACACCTCTTTGCTGGATACTAGTTCCATTCCTATGGTTTGCATCGCGGCCTTGACCTTTTCTCTGAGCTCCGGATCCCGTTGCAGGAAATCGTATCCCAACATAAACGACGAAAAACATCCATTGCACAGGGTGATCATCCAATTTGAATAGCGCTTGGCAATGTTCAGATTCCGCTGCTCAATCGCTGTGGCGCCCATACTCGTGGTAAGGTTGAAAAGTAAGAAGTGCCCTGAGCAACAAGTTTGATCATTGCTCTCAACCAATTTTATGCCCGTCAAAGCACAAATCTTTCGGAATGCATATTGCGTACCTGGGTAGACTGCTTCGGTGCACCCGCGGAAATTAAAGAATGGTTGGTTGAGATCGAGCTTCTCTAGTTTTTCCAAGTTGTTTTTTTGAATCGAGCTCATTCTTTACTTTCCTCCACGAGTTTTTTCCGCTTTTCTAAGATTGCTTTCATACCCGTTAGCTCGCCGAGCTTGTTAATTTCCTCGATAGCCTTTGGAGACACGGGAAAAATACCCTTTAAGACTGCTCCATACTTGAAAAAATTATCCACTGCTGGGATGAGGTGAGCGACCGCCCACGCCCCGTGTCCCTTGTTAAGGGCATATTCCCGCAAATTTTGGATGATTTTTGGGGGCCATAGACCTTCTTGGGGGCATTTAACGATGCATGTACCACAGATGAAGCATAACCAAATGAGACTATCGGTGAGAACACTTGTGTCTCCATCCAGC
This sequence comes from Promethearchaeota archaeon CR_4, assembly GCA_001940655.1. Classification (GTDB taxonomy): domain Archaea; phylum Asgardarchaeota; class Lokiarchaeia; order Sigyniarchaeales; family CR-4; genus CR-4. The sequence goes on along the minus strand of MBAA01000156.1, from coordinate 2,918 downwards.
ACGCGGTTAAGAATATGGCGAATATTATAATCTGACACACGACTCGCGGGGCAATACCCCGTACAACGACCGCATGAAAGGCACTTGATAACGTCTGCCGACACAAGCTTGAATTTCGTCACTTTTTCAAAGAATTCAAAAGCAGGATTTTTCTTCTCAATCCTATCCTCTGGTTTATCTTGAGGGTCCGCGATACTACATCACCCCTGTTTATTTTGTGTGATTTTTTGAATTTCCTCTTTTAATTTGGTTGAATTCCCTTGTTCCATCCAGCGGCGGACTTTCACTTGTGTTAACAAAGAGGTCGCTCTTGCAGCAATTGCGAGATTATCTTTAAGCTGGGCTTCGCTCAAGGGAGCAGGTTTTTTTCCGGGACTAACAACTGGCGCTGCCACAATTCCTTGGGGCATAGAAATGGGCCTTTGTTGGGCCCGTAATTGTTTTCTTCGAGATTCAATAAGGTCATTAATGATGTCTCCCCACGCTTTGGACCACGAGAAAAGCTTTCCCCTTTGGTCGATCCTAACCTTGCGTCTTTCCACCTTGAAGAGGTGTTCTGGACAAACCTCGCAAGCCCCACAAAGGATGCACTTCTCTTGGTCTACGGCAATCTTGCCCAACTTCAACGCATCATCCGCCTTCTGGGGCACGAAAATGGCCTTGGAAGGGCAGAGGGTGAAACAGACCTTGCAGTTACTCAGGTCGCACCGGTAAAGCTGCGGAGTATAAAGATGAACCTCGCCTTCAAACGGCGTGCGAAACTTCAAAGCTCCTGTAGGGCATTTTTCAATGATGGGTTGAATCGTTTTCACTGAATTTTCTTTTATCGCATCCCCGCAGGCCTTGCAAATATTAGGATCTTTTCCGTTCTTACACTTGTCATTATCAATTTCGAACCAAAGGCCAACCCCGGGAAATTCCTTGAGATCGATTTTATTTCTTGGGTTCACTTCGATGGCGATGGCAGCTGTTGGGCAAATCGCAGCGCATAGGAAGCAATAACAGCACTTTTCATGGTCAATGACGACCAAAGGGGTTTCTTGAAGCTTCCCATTCGCAACCTCCACCACGGGTCCCATCGTTATGGCATCAACCGGGCACACTTTCTCGCAAAGACCACATCCGATGCACTTCTGGAGGTCGTAGTGGAGCTTCTTCTCGAAATCCTTCAATTTCCACGAGAATATGAGGGTAGACTCCACCACGTCCATACCTTTTTCCGCAGTTAGCTTGGAGCTCGATGCTGCCATGTGCGTCACGACACTCTCTTCAACACTAAGTACTCAAACGCCATCTATTAAAAATAATTCCGAGCGGGATTTGCCGATCTAATGTTTCTCGCTAATGTGACAATTGTATATCCATTCAAAAGCACATAGGATGTTTGTTATTTCAATACATAATAGTCGCACCAAAAAGAAAATGTTGTGTTAATTTAATATGCTCCATGCGATCTAGGGATTAGGATTGTTGGGCGTTTATGACCTCCAATGTTTCCTCGGATGGACTAGATTTTGCGATAATAGGTGTACCTATTGGTGGATTCACGTATTTTTTTAAATATTCTCCTCTCTGCGTGGTCTGAATTGGGCAATCTGGTAACGAGGATGGTCGATGTAATGTATACACCACATAATCGTGTGGAATACTCTTATTTTGTGCATACCATTGTGTCACGAAACCTGTTGGATTAAATCCCAATCCCTCTAATATAGCTTGTTCAGTTGGTTCTCGTGCATCAATGAAAATCTCAGTATATACGATATTCAGTAAAAATAATTCTTTCAAAAATGCAACTACTAGGGAATAAAATTCATCAAAATCATTAGAATTGATTACCACCTTTTCCGAGTTAGCCGATTTATGACACAAGGACGCACTCAGTTTCCCTCCCGTTGGTAAAGTGATAAAGACGTGAAAATCTCCATACGGTTCTAATTTTCTTTCTACACAAATAGGTACTATTAAATTAGAATGAGACGCATAATGCTCCTGTATAAACGTAATAGGGCGTTGGAGAACTTCTGATGCAACTTGCGCTGCTTTTGGCGTCAACTTTAGTGAACCAGGTTGGGGGTTATGATAATACCACGCGCATAAAAATTCGGTTTCACGTTTACCATAAAAGATGTCCTTCCGAGGTAATATTGCAACCGGAACCCATCCTATTTCCTCGATAATAGACTGTATCTTTCCAGATTCAGTCCGAACTTCCCCGTAGAAATAGTCTACTTTCCCGCTGAAAAATTTTCCAAAAATATGACACATTTGTTGGATTATTTTTTTTGCACTGATTTTTCCCTGCCAAACCGGGGAGACCATAAAACCACGAGAATAGACTGTTCGACCTGAAATTTGATAGGTTCCTGATGCAATAATTTCATTTGAAAATAATACAATAGTCGTTACTGTTTTACTTCGTTCAAAAGTTAAGAATTCTTTCATCCCCTCAGGGGTGAATAGTTCTGGAGCAGGATAATCCCTTCCATACACTTTTCGATAGAGTTCAGATAGATTTTCTGCATCGTCAGGAGTTGCAATTAAAAATTTCAGATTATGAAATTCTGGCAGCATTTCGTTTTCCTCATTTTATGGTTCTTATAAAATTTAAATGAGTAAATTTATTGCCTGTGGAGAAACTATGCCAGAAATTGCGATGGGATTAAATTACATACGATTTAGACGCATTTTAATTATTTTTCTCGAGATACTCCCGATTGAAGTATATCACGAAACTTAATCTATCTTCTAGGAAATAATTTTACCCTTTTTTGGAAGACGATATGTTTCCGAACTACAGGACAGTGTGGAAAAAATGCACTCACGGCATTTTCATTAACAAACCATATCCCTGTGCCTTCAAATCTCCGAACGTTGAAATGATGTTGCATATCAAAATTCCCCTTATTATGGAGGAG
>MBAA01000146.1:5588-5920 GCA_001940655.1 Promethearchaeota archaeon CR_4 | reverse complement strand
TCTCCGGCCCGAGCTACGGATTTAACCCGATTCTTCTGGAAAATGGCCGCCAATTCTAGGGGATCCATGTCCGTGAAAAGCAATGCCGTTGATCCGTCGATCATTTCTGCAAGCTTGTCCAAATTCTTCTTGCTACTCTGCTGCAAGGCAAGGAGCTGGACACGTCGCTTGGAGACACGCATATCCACCTTGTTTCGGAGTTGGCGGCGGATTTCTTGGGTAGTCTTAGCACCTATCTTGTCCATGCGGACGAGACCAATCACCTTGGCTTTCTCGACCTCTTCCTTGAGAAGGGCGAGGTCCGCTTGTTTCTTGGCTGAAACTTTCGCTTG
>MBAA01000146.1:3875-5573 GCA_001940655.1 Promethearchaeota archaeon CR_4 | reverse complement strand
GTTACGCCTCCCCTGCTCTTGCGAGGTTAATGGGGTGCCCCATCGTTGTCTTTACGTACAAAGATCTGATGTTGTCTTGTCCTCGTGGTAATTTTTGCATGAGAAAGTGTACGAGAGCGAGTGCATTTTCGGTGATTTGCTCTTCGTTCATTTTCTTGTGCCCGATTTTCAGCTGGACGAGAGGTGCTTTCTTGATGATGATCCGGGTCACGCTTTTGAATTTATCCACGGCATCCTTCAAGTTCGAGGTTGGCGCGATAACGCTAAAACCATTCGGTTGAGGAATGGGCATCTTGTTAACCGGTGCGAGGTACCTACCCAAAGAAGGTGCCACGAGTCGCATGAGATCCGCGCGTGCGATGAAGAACCGGTATTTCTTGCATGTTTTCTTGATTAACCGCTTTTCCATCGTGCGCGCATTTTGCAACCAGTCCTTGTCGATTGTGTCGTACCCCAACTCTTTCGCCTGCATGAGCATGTCCCCATCAGCAATAACACATGCCTTGACGGGGTCATTGATCGGGTTAGGAAGAGCAAACTCAATTGCAAACCGGTTGTTAGGATCCTTGAGGTCGAGGTCTCGGATATTGATGATGAGCTCGATAGCCTCGTTGAACTTTCGAACCTTGTCTTTCTTTTTTTCTTTCTTCCATACCGAACTTGCTAGGGCCTTCTTCACGGCGACCCGAATGTCATTGTCATCTACTTTCACGGGTTACTCGCCCTCCTTAAATATATCATCGTAATCACCCTTGTCAATGGCTTTCTGGATATCCCGGGGGTCTTTCCCTTCCACGGTGAGACCGCAGGTGACAGCAGTTCCGAGGACGGTTTTAACCGCTTTCTTCAGAGTCTTTGCGTAGAGGACGTTGCGTTTCATCTTGGCTACTTTGATCGCCTGTTCCATCGTGAGGTTGCCGACTTTCTCCGCATTGGGTTTGCCGCTCCCACCTTCTGCCTTCACTTCTTTGATCATGAGGGCAGACGCGGGGGGGGTCTTGACACTGACGTCGAATGATTTGGTATCTGGGTGTACGGTGACGGTGACTGGGCATTTCATCCCTTCGTAATCCCCGGTCAACTCGTTGATTTTCTGCACCACGGACATTATATTGATGCCTGTGGGTCCAAGAGCTGGACCGAGGGGAGGACCTCCGCTTGCCTTACCGCCTTCCACTAAGCAGTTGATGATAACGTCTTTGGCCATATTTACACGCCATGTATCTGCTTCCAAACTCTAGCTTGGTCAACCTAGACTAGGAAAAAATAAGCGTTCACATCACAGACTCAATTAAGATCCGAATGCTACAGCTCCAGCACGTGCTAAAGCCCGCTACGCGTCCTAGCTTTGGGATGACCTAACCAAAGTTAGTAGGTTTGAGTATTGTCTTTGCAATAAAAGTTTTTTGAATCAATAGTTCAGTCAACAGCTCAATCATTTGGGGCACAGAAATAAACCTGTTCCTATAGTTTCTCGGGAATCAATATTATATAGAAGGCCTATTCTCTCGAATTTTTGTGGGGATTCATTAACACTGGCATTTTATTATTGGTTTGAGTTGAAGACCATAATCAATCCCAAAACTATCTGTTTATAAATAGCAGGATTGCGCTTAGTAACTTAGTTTTATGAAAAAACTTTTCATAGGGGAAGAGCCGTGCCTATGAGCCGAGCAGATGCAAGCCCACCCAAGGACG
>MBAA01000146.1:882-3812 GCA_001940655.1 Promethearchaeota archaeon CR_4 | reverse complement strand
GTGGGTATTCCCGGACTTTTCGTAATCAATTCCAACGCGATAATATGGAACTATTAGTGGTGTCTCTCAAAATTCTGGACTGGATGTCGTGCGAATTGTGCGGAACAATGTTGAATCTCCGGTTGGAATATGAAATTTGAGGATGTATCAACATTCTGATTTCTCTTTTTTAGGCAAGCTTGGTACCGCAAGTTTGACAGAACTGAGCCTCCGCTGGGTTGGCCAAACCGCAAGCAGGACAATAGAGAACGCTTGCAGGCGGGTACGACGGAGGCGCAATTGTTTGTGGATATCGGGTTTCAAGAAGGGTATCTTCCCGCAATGGTCGACCGTAGTTTTGAGATTCAAGAGCAAGGACTCGCTCAATACATTCCACGATTTCCCGGCCGAGCATCTGATCTAGCATTTTTCCAGTAAACCATTTACTTAAACGAATGATACCCTTCCCCATCAACCCTATTTCGAGATATATTTCAACGGAATTAGCAAGAGGGATTAATTCGATAAAGAAGGTTAAATTAAAAGGGAGTTTTCTCCCCACAGGTTCGAGTATGGCGAGTAATCCTTGGCGTGGCAGCCGCTCTTCAAAATGGTTTTGTTTCCCAGCTCCCAAACGTGGAGAGCGAAGGATCTCGGTTACGAGCGCGTCTAAAAATGCCGGTAAGTTGGCTGGTACCCGTGGAATTGTTTGGACTAAACTTCGTCTCGTCATTGGACACACTTCTAAATATGTATAATAATATGTATGCGATTCACGCTTAAAGTTCCTTCCAACTTCCATTTCACTCAAATTCTGGCAAGCTAATCTTACCAAACGTACCTCCGCCTCCTGGAATGAACGAGATTTGATGCTGTCGGAAAGCATCGATAACCGTTCCGATAGTTTCGTCCTCCTTTTTGATGGTGGTTATGGGGATATCGGCCAGGACGCCATATTCAGGGCCTAGTTTTGTAATTAGGTCATCATACATGCGTGTTACGGAAGCAGCAGTCGTGCTCTTGACACGTTTTATTGCACGGATAATCTCCACGAGAGGAATGATGTCCAGATATGGGGGACGGTGGGGAGGATGGGTATCAGGCGGTTGATCTGCGATGAGCTCGAGTCGCTCGGACACACCTAATTGGATCACACCTTTCTGTTTGCCCGTGCAGGCAGGACAGATGACTTTCTTCTTGTCCACAGTCTCGAGTAAACGTCTACGAGCGGAAGCGTCCGGAACTTGATATGTAATGAACTTGTCTGAAATGGAAAAGGATGTATTAGTTAGAGGAAAAAGGGGCTTTTCTTTTCCACTCTTTTCAATGATTGGAGTTGATCCATTGTCTTGTCCCGCTACTCCTGATTGGATATTTACAAGTACCCGCCGGCGACAGGTTTTACAGAACATGAGGTAATACTTGCCTAAGCGGGGGTCGAGGCCGATATTCAGTGATATTCGCCTCCCGTTCTTCCGCCCGATGGCATCGGCGAGCTCGTTGAAGGAAGCAGCATCGATTTCCAAGCGATTGCATTCCCGCCCGAGAGATTGCGCACCCTGGGAATGGGCGTCACTATTACTTAAAAAAGTCACGTTGGCAAGACAAGAAAGTTGGTCTGCAATGTGCGTGTCGGCAGACAACCCGAGCTCGAGAAAAGACACGTGCTTTTCTGCGCCTTGGAAACACTCGCGGAGCGTTTTGTATCGCCCTTGGCGGAAAATGGCCTTAAATGGGGTAAACGCATGGGCGGGGCCAATGAGTCCTCCCAGCTTTGTCACCATTTCAACAACCTCTGCCGGTGTGAGGTGCACGTGGGGGCGACCAGCCCACTCACCGTCCAAGTCTTTGGTTTTTGAGCGCAGACCTGTGGCGAGTTCTTCTGCCGCTGTGAATGAAGGTAGGAGAATAACGTGATGAATGGACTCGCTATCCTCTAACTCGACTTGGATGAAAAAATGCACGCCCTTGTACATAAATGCCCCCTCACCCGTTCGTTCGAGATGAGTCGCCATGTACTTGCGCCAATCCGGTTGGGTGATGTCCCCCGTGCCTATGATGCGGAGGCCCTTTTTCCGAGCGGTCTCTACCATCGTGTCGAGGTTCAACGTTTTTGACACGGCAATCGAGTGTGGAGAGTGAATGTGGAGGTCCGCGTCCCACGAATCCATAAGGGGATCTGGATTGCAGGTCTACTAAAAATGTTCTTATGACGAGATAAATAATCAGTATTATGAATCAAGAAATCCCATCAAATTGTCCCCAAGCGTGCTTTATCTTCGACATCGATGGGACGTTGATGGATTTCGTGACAATATTCAACGAGATGACCCGGCGGGTGTGGTTGAACTTCAAAATTGAGGAATCCCAAGAGAAATTACATCAGCTGGCAGAATTCTTTCGCGTTCAAGTACAAGGTAAATCTTCCCCGTGGTTAATCCTCAAACTCCTCTGGAAGATTGCCAAATACATGGATCTGCCCTGGCGCAAGAGATTCGCCTACGTAAGAGCTTCCGGACGAATATATCGCGCTCTCATCTCCGAGATTCGCATTTTTCCAGGCGTTCCTGAAGCGCTCGATCAACTCCACAGTGCGGGATTTCCCATAGCAATCCTCACTTCAGCATCGCGAAAGGAAATCCGACAACGTATGGAGCGATATCCTGGATTCCTGGAGAAATATATTGATTTCTATCTAGGACGTGATGACGTGGAAAATATGAAACCTGCGCCGGATGGCATCCTCCTCACAGCCCGTCGCTTTCACATCTCTCCTTCCCGGTGTGTTTACATTGGGGATATGGAGGGTGATATGCAAGCTGCCCGGGTTGCTGGAGCTTTAGCTATTGGAGTTTTAACAGGATTTGACGACACTTCACGTTTAAAGTCTGCAGGGGCAGACTTCATCCTCGAATCTGTCGCGAGTATTCCTAAATCCCTCCCAGAAATAA
>MBAA01000146.1:0-865 GCA_001940655.1 Promethearchaeota archaeon CR_4 | reverse complement strand
AGATCTAAAATCTTGGAAGATGAGAAGAAAAGCATCTAACCTCTTGAATATGCCGTTTCAGCTTAGTTTTACACTTTCGATAGGACGTCTTTCAAGGTTTGTTCAAAGGCTTGGTTTACACCAACTCCTGTCTTTGCGGACGTCTCGAACACGTGATTAGCCCCAATCTTTTCGGCCCATTCTTTCACTCCGTCCCCTGAAACCTCGCGCTCGAGGTCGATTTTGTTCGCAAGAAGGTATATCGGGATTTCGATTCCGATTTGTTCCCGCACGTCGGGGATCCAGAAATTTTCCAACTGCTGGAAGGACTCCTTCCGGGTGCAGTCCGCCACGAGAAAGATGATGTTACTCCCACGATAATACGCTGTCCGCATCAATTGCCAACGTTCCTGCCCAGCAATATCCCAAATAGTCAACGTGGCTCTGTTGTCTCCAACTTCCACGCGTTTTATGAAGATATTGGCACCAATAGTGGGGCGATAATCCGTACTGAAAACTTTGTCAACAAATGCCTTGATGAGGGAGGTCTTCCCGACCGCGGATTCCCCGAGGAGGATCAACTTCATTTTGAATTCGATAAGTGCCACGACCTTTAGAATTCCGACGCATCTAACTCTAATTTGGTTGTTCACTTCAAAAATATTTTGCCAATGTCCTATGTCCTAGAGGTATCTCCTCCCTCTTTTTTTATTTCTTCGAAACGAAGGAAAGAATGTCATTATCTATAAAAGAGGGGGATTGAAAAATTAAGGAGGAAAAAATGCTACTTAGCGGTAATGTCAATTTAGAACCTGATCTCCATTTTCCGCATTTATAACGCTTTTCGATATGATCACCGGGCAGGACAAGGCCCGCGAGAGTTTAA
>MBAA01000219.1:35204-43787 GCA_001940655.1 Promethearchaeota archaeon CR_4 | reverse complement strand
TAACGATATTTTTCTCTATAAAGTGGTTGATAATATTCAATTTTATAAAGAAATCCTTGGGTATTGATCGTTCGGTGCGGAAGAGACTCTTTTGCAGGACCGACACAAAATTCTGAAAGACTTCTGCAAAAAATTCTGGAGCAATACTCGTGAGCTGGGATGAGATGTTCTGTTTACCCGCGAAAATGGTATCAAGTTTCTGACTAAAGTCGAGGCGTTGTTGGGGTGTTAATAGGTCACTTTTGTGAAAAAAAATAGTTAGGAACGCATCTGGGCATTGGGTCTTCCGAATGTCGTCAATTCGTCTCCAGAGCTTGTTATTTTTCTCCCAATCCTCTCTACAATCAAGAACAATAAGAATTAAATCGCTCCCTGCAAAGATTTCGACATCTTGTGATAGAAAGTCTTCTAATTGTTGCCCTGCAAGGTCGTGCACCGCAATTTTACTGCCCATGTCATAGAGATTTGTGTCCACTCCATAGGTAGGTTCGAGACTTTCACTAAGTAATTTGATGGGGCTATCTTGGTCGAAAAAGACTTTCTTGAGTGTAGTTTTTCCCACTCCGCCTGGTCCAAGAATTACGACTTTTATACCTTCCAACCTGAGTACCTCCAGTTACTTAATCCTCGATTTTTGTTAAACCCTTTTTCTTGAATAATTCCTTGAGTTCGCTCATTATTTCAGTTCTTCCTGGGATTTCTTTTACAGAACTCTCAAGCTTTGGGAGTTCCTGGGGTACACTTGGCGGAGTGGGGCCAGTTTTTAGACTTTTAGGAGGTTTTTCAGGGTGAAGAGAAGGGATAGCACTAATCTCTACGGATTTTTGGGGAGAACGAACTAGGTGTTCTAATTGTAATTGAATCTGTTCTTGCATTTGTACCATTTTGTTCCCGATCTGTGTCATCATATCTGTCAATTTCATCATAGCATCGAGGAGCATCACGTTCACGTCAGTTACCTGATTACTCTTAAACATATCTTTAAGAGCTCCAACGATCTGTGGTTGTGCGGTAAAAGTGCTGTAAATACTAGACTTGACGATCTCGAGGCCGAACTTCGTTTTAGCCATAAAGTCGTGAATTTTACCATCTAGATATTCTAAATTTATCTGGAATTCGGGATTTTCCAATAATTCCGGGTCAGATTTATGCAGTAACACAAGGAAATAGGGATTTTCTTTTAAATATACAATAATATCCAAGAGTTGAGTGAAATACCCTATGGACTCCTCATATCGTGGCGAATCTTGCGTATCGATAACAAAGATTACTAGATCGAGGCCGAGAAAATATTCTTCCGGGGTTTGGAGATAAGCTTCCCGATGCTGTGTCTGTCCACCAAAATCCCATGCAACTAGGTTCATATCTTGTGACGGGAGGTTTACTTGATTAACCATTGTTGTCGGAGTCTGATTGATAACTTCAGATAATTTTTTACCAGAGAGAAGGTCTATGAGAGTCGTTTTACCCGCATTGTCAAGACCCACCACTACAATTTTCATCGTAGTCTTTTTCCCATAAGAGGATCGTTTCTGCCACGCCCGAGAGATCAATTTCCCTGCAATCAAGAACTTCTTTAGTTTTCCTAAATCGATATTATATTGGACTGCTTGAGATTCAGCTTTTTCGGGTTTGAATTGGCTCAAATCGCGTATAGTCTTAATGTTGAATTTACCCAAGGATTCAATATCTTGAGCACTTGCTTCCTTTAAGTATCTGATTGGAAGATCGAGAATCGCAGCGATACTACTAACTTCCTTTCCCTCTTCGAGATTCAAAAAGCGATCTGAAAAATGTTGAATTATGATATTTTTTGTATTCGGCATATTTCCACCCAATTAAAATCTGATATCAATTCCTTCTTCCACTAAACCTAAGAATGTTATTCAGCTCTGCAGCTCCAAAAAAAACAAAATTGAGAACTATGAACTGATTCAATTCTGATTGTTCTATGATCTCCATTTAATCATACGAGTCTTTCAAATCTAAGAGCGCCTAGAATGAAAAAATCCTTCGAGAAACAAAGGCTACGACTACTTTTAGTTTTATTTAGCTAGGCGGGAAAGATTTGAGAATAGAATTTAATTTTGAGAGATTATTAATGGAATTGCAAATTATAAAACACTAACGCGTTTTAAGCATATCTTTTATTTCCTCAATTATGCGTTTACGCTCTAATGATAATTTCTTTAGTTTTTGATCCCTGCTAATTTCCTGATCCATCCGATTCGTAACCGCCTGTGGTTGAGTCTCGAAGGAAGGTGGTATTGCCAACCGGGGATGGATCTTTTTAATTTCTTGAATAATAGGGGGAGTTATTTTATTTCGTACGAGCTGTTTGGGGACATTACCGCCCATCATCGCGAGGAGCTGAAGTTTCGAGTCAAATATTGTAGAATTCCACACACGGATGAAAACACGTTGATCTCGCGCGATTTGAAGCACCTGACGGTGTAAATATCGAAGATTATTCTGTATCTGAGGCGTTTTTATCAAATCCGGATCTACTTTATGCAAAAACACTACAGTTGGATGATTCGGAGAAAATTTCTTGTAGCTCTCTAAACAGATCGTGAAATACTTTTGCGCGATGTCAAATCGTTGGGTATCTTGAACATCGAAAACATATACTAGGATGTCCAAACCATCGAAAAACTCTTGGGGTGATTTCAGATATGCTTCACGATATGTCTCTTGCCCTCCAAAATCCCAGATAACCCATTGCATATCTTTTGTCGGAAATTGTTCGATTTGAACTTGAATCGTTGGTTGTAAAGTTGCTAAAATGTCTAAATTCTGCTCACCTTGTATTATTTTAACGATAGTTGTTTTTCCCGCATTATCAAGTCCAAATATTCCAATCTTTAAGGGATTCGCTATAGATTGTGAATTTTTCATAGAATTATCTCCCTGCTTTCACATTTATTCAATGAACGCAGACCCACTATTTATTAATGTCACTCGAATCTTAAATTATAATCCATCAAATATTTTTTTTTAACTGGGAGAAGAGAGTAAATATATTTTGACATGAGCGGAGATCTTCAGTGAATTTATTAGGATAGATTAAATTTCTCTTGATACCCGCAACGTAAAATTTAGCTTGTTGGGTTAATTGGAAACTCTCCAAAATCTTTCCATCCGGAATATAATGATATTTTACAAAATTCATTTCCTTTAATTTTCCTAATGCCAGCAGAGCTTCACTCGGGGCGATATGATACCGTGAGATAAGCATATCTATGTGATATTTAACTTCTGGAAGGAATTCTAATAATACTCTGAGGGAAAGTTCCACTTGTTGAAGAGTTTCTGATTTCAAATAAAAATTTTCGCGAGAGATGATCATTCTTAAGATTTCTTCAAAAATGCGGTATGTAGTGAAGAAATAAAGTTCTCCGATGGAGGTTAGATAAATTGTGATCCGGCCAAGTATTTCTGGCGTGTTTTGATTAAGGAATTGGCGTAGGGTGCGTATTCGTTTGTTTAATTCCCTGATCGTTATTAAATCCCGTTTATGATACAAAAAAAGTAATCTTGCATCAGGACATTGATCTCGAATGATATGTGAAAGCGTGAAAAGAAAGGATGCAATTTCATTTATTGGTATCACAACGGGACAGATATACAATATAAAATCCGTACCTAGGAAAATTTCTTGGTCTGAATCAAACCAGCGTTTATTCTCTTGCCCTCCGAGATCGAAAACAGCAATCTCATTTTTCAATTGATGATAAATACTCGTTTCAAATCCTTTCGTTGGTTCGAGGGTTGTGTTTAATAATCGTAGAGGATTTGCTTTTTCAAAGAAAATTTGTTTTACAGTGGTTTTACCTGCACCGGGTGGCCCACATAAGATAATTTTTTTATAGGTAAGGGGGGATTTCGTAGTTGGTTTTTCTTCCATATCCATAAAAATCAAGACAAATATTCCGTTTATTCAAATTCTTCGCGATTTATCAAACGTTTCAGAATGTTGTTTTCCGTAAATAAATATCAAGAAGTTATGAAATCTAAGTAAATAACCCTATTCGCATAATTAGCGATTTTTGGAATACTGTGAATATCGATGATTTATAAATTTGACAATCTAGCTGCGGAGGTATCATTGCTACAATTTTGCTCACCAATCGTTCATGAATTTTTACATCCGTGAACTCCTCGGGGTTTGCTAAAATGGGATCAAATTTATGCAGAAAAATAATCAAATTGTAAAACAGCTTTCCGATTGACAGCGTATTAAGAATTTGATTAAGGTATCCTAATGTTTCCGCATATCGAGTTGTATTTTGCACATCGATAACATAGATTAACTTGTCAGTTCCATCTAAGTAATTATTTGGATTCTTGAGATATTCTTCACGGTATATCACTTGCCCCCCTAATTCCCAAAATGTTGCTCGAATATCTTGAATAGTTTTTGATCCAGGGGTAGGTTGTAATGAATAATAGGAAAGTAGATTTTTATCTCCCTTTAAACTCAGAATGATCGCCGTTTTTCCACTTCCATCTAAACCCATAACGACAATTTTTGATTGTTTTTGTAGTTTTTCAACGGCCCAAACATCAGACGATGATATATACGAATTTATTGAATAGAGAAGATCAAAAATTTGTGGGTCTCTAACTTGGTAGTATTTCCAGATTCCTTCTTGTTTGAAGGTGATTATATTAGCTTCAATAAGTTTCTTCAAATGAAACGAAGTTGTGGGTTGCGATGTGTGAATCAATTGTTCGATTTCACTCGCGGTGCGCTGAACCTTTTCAAGAGAATAAATTATCGCGAGTCGTTTCGGATCAGCGAGGATGTTTAAGAGATTTTTAACATTTTCAATTTTCATTTCCATTTTATTACCACTTGTGAATTTTATTTATATTTTCAAAGAAAATTATTAGTAATGAAATCAAAGAGATATATCAATATTTAGATTTATCTATGTATATAATCTTTAGAAATTCTAACCCCAAAGACGATTTTTTCTTGAAACAACATTTAGAAAGAAAACTGAATATTATTTTGTTCTCAGTGTTAGTACTGATTAGCATTTTAGATAAGAGTCTAATTTTGAATTGAATATTTTCGTTATGCAAAGATTTATATATCCACGTATCCATATAGATAAATGTATATCATAATTATATCGTACTCAATAAAAAACCCTCTCGTACCATCAATAAACTGATCAAATGTCTGAAAAAAATGAAACAATGAAAAAAATATTGAAATACCCAAAACTAGAATAAGTTCAGAGGGTATTTCCGGATTCAAACCTATATGGAAGGGAATGGAAACTAAAAAATCAAGAGATAATCAAATTAAAACCGGAAATGTGTTCCTAATATGGCAGAAAAAGAACAAAACCCGACGGTTCGTAAATTAACACTGAGAAACCAGATTGGAGACATTTTTCTAAGGATTCCGGATAATGACGTTTATGGAGCGATTTTACTTTTACTTCAAGGAATTTTTAACAGTTGTTATGGATTATTTGGTTACATTGAAGAAGACGGATCCCTCGTGTTTCCCCCTCAAGAAAACATTGAAAATAACATTGAAGTAATTGTAAAGAAAATCCCAAAAATCCCAAGAACAAAATGGGAAGGAATTTGGAATCAAGTTTTAGTAGAACAACGTTCAATTTGCATAAATAAACCTTTCAAAGAAATTTCCCTTTCTCAATCTTTCTCACGAATGATAATCACCCCCATCCTTTATGGAGGTAAATCCATTGGACTCATTCTTGTTGCAGATAAAGCAGTTGATTATACAACGGAAGAGGTTACATTACTCGAATCGTTTTCATGGGATATCGCCCCTTTACTATCTGCGAGATTAGAACACGAGAGATATCAGGAACATCTTGAAGAGATTATAGCGAAGCGCACTAAAGAACTTCAACTTGTGATCCAAAACTTAGAACGCGCGAAAAAAGCTGCGGAGGTTGCAAATCAAGCAAAAACAGAATTTCTCGCTAATATGTCTCATGAATTGCGTACTCCGCTCAATTCAATTATTGGATTTTCCGAAGTTTTAGTCGATGAAATACCTGGACCGTTTAATGCGGATCAACGCGAATTAGTAAACAATATCCTTCAAAGTGGAAAACACCTCCTCGCCATGATTAACGATATTCTTGATGTAACGAAAATTGATAAGGAACAAATGAACCTACATGTGATAAAAGCCTCTTTAACTGAATCCGTAAAAAAATGCATTGAATCCTCGAAAAAGTCCATTGATAAACCGGAAATACAGATTCAGATTAGAAATGAATTGAAAAACGATTTTATACAAACCGATAAGACGAAATTGTGTCAAATCTTAAACCATTTAATTGAAAATGCTCTGAAATTCACTCCAAATGGAAATGAAGTTGGCATTGATTTAAAAGAAATTGAAAAGAAATGCGAAATTATTGTGTGGGATAATGGGATAGGTATTTCTCCAGAGGGTATCCAAAAATTATTCCAACCATTCCAACAGCTTGAAAATCCATATTCAAAGAAGTATGGGGGCACGGGTTTGGGATTATTTATTGTCAAGGAACTGGTAACTCTTCTCAATGGCAAAATTTGGGTTGAAAGTGAACTTGGAAATGGTTCGAGATTTCATCTGGTCTTACCTCGAGAATTTTAAGAGGATCCTTCTATTTTTCCTGTCCAATCCACGCATATATTGGCGATTTTCCTGCGAAGGATGCTCGCCCGACTCTCTTTCCTACGCGGTAATACGCATCAAAATGGCGGAGTTTCTTCACACCGAATGGGAACCTCTAAATCGTTAAAATTCTTCACAAACCTCTATAAAAAATAAATTAAACATTCGTACATTCGAGCACATTTCCCAATTCTACGGCAACCATCCCCCCAAGAAGTTAGTGGACGGATTCCTAATGAATCTTGCATTCCTACCGTTCACCAGGCGGCGATGAAAAGAGCCCTTTAACAAGGCCCCCATTCCCCTCAATTTCTTCGCCGACATTTGCTAGGGGGGCAAGTTCTGGTTCGTCCAGAGCCAGTTTGCTCTCGACGCCCCTATATCCCTGGAAGACACCGTTATTCGCTTCATCGATGCAATCTATGAGGAGCATATCACCCGGTACATCAAAAAATAGTTCTAATTGCTCCCGGAGCAGCTTCTGTGCCTCCGGCGCAAGCTCCGGGGAACCCACGCATACCTCGTCATCAAATTCCAACGCGATTCGTTGTACTCGAAGAACGTGATCCAGCATACGACCAAGATGCCCGTCAAGAATGGCACGTCTCTAACGTGAAGTTAATGAACCGCCGAACCCTTCGAGAGGGGCGAGAAGCGCGTAGTAGCGGTCGTTCTGCGGCACAAGGGTGAGAGTACCACGGATCACTTAACCCACCTATTCCATTATTTTCCAAGGGATAAAGCTTCCAGATGGTGTTTTTCGATGGTGAGTTTAACACTGCCGACACACTCCGTTTCCTGAATGACCACAACCTCCTTTTCTTCGGGCGCTGTCCCGTGCGCGGCTATTTCAAGGGAATCATTAGGAAGACCACTAACACACCCAAGGTGAAATTTCGGCGATTTTGGGTTCCAACTACCCCCTAGAACTGGAAGTACGAAGAGGTATGGGTCAACGTGATATGGAAGTGGATGTTCGGGGGGTTCCAGCTTATGATCAAATCCCTGGAATGGCATCTCACCATTGTGGATACCGAAGAATTGCACAGACATCGATTCAGCATCGAATCATCCTTTCGCAACGTCACCTTCTTCCAACCGAGGACGAATAGCTCAAATGCAAGCGTGTGTCTGATATTGGCCTTCATTTACCTTGTATGGTATTTTTTTTTTTTACTTAGTGAAATCTACTCTTATTAGTCTATTGGCAAGAAGATTTCGATCTGAGTACCACAGTTAGCACCATCTGACCGAATCTCAAGCGTTCCACCGTGTTGTTCGATGATACCCCGGCTGATGTACAGACCGAGGCCAGAGCCTAGAACAACCCGCTTCTGTTGCTGTCGTGTGTACGCCTTCGCGAATGGTGTCGTAGCATTGGAAAGTTCCTCGATCTCGAATCCGTATCCCTCATCAATAACTCGCACACGTAACATCTTATGAGCATTATGTTCCTCAATATTGGCCTTTATGGTCACCCGAGTTTTCTCTGGAGAGTATTTAATCGCATTCGTGAGTAAGTGGATGATGACTTGCTCCATCCGGCGCCGGTCAACGCAAAGATTCACAAAAGGTACGGCATCTATAGTGATTCTAATTGCTTTTTCTGCTGCCAGATTATCCACTGCTTTTAACGCATTTTCTAGGATATTACTGAAATTAGCTTGAACCTTGACTATTTCAAACATACCGTGTTCAAAACGACCCATATCGAGAAATTCACTGATAAGAATGTTAAGCCTTTCGGCATTGCGAAAGATACTCAAAAGATCTTCAAGTTTGAAGAACGCATCCAAATTATCCCCCTGTTTCTTTGCATTATATAATAGTTCAGCCCACCCGAGGATGGAAGTGAGAGGCGTCTTGAGCTCGTGGGCAATTTGGATCATGAGATTGGACTTGATTTCGCTAATTTGAACGGTTTT
>MBAA01000219.1:33569-35045 GCA_001940655.1 Promethearchaeota archaeon CR_4 | reverse complement strand
TCTGAGGCTTTTTCAAACAAAAGGCGATAACGCTCTTCACTCTCCTGGAGGGCTTGTTCTGCTTTCTTTCGCTCGGTAATGTCCTGTACCGTCCCGAATAACTTGAGGACTCGCCCCAAGGTGTCCTTGATGGGTTGCGTTGTTGCTGAAAAAAAAACGCGCCTCCCGCTTGGTAGATTCGCTTCTAGATCGTATTTGTAGCTTTTTCCTTCCGAGATCGCACGCTTTGCATATCCCTGCAATAGCCTACCTTGTTCCTTCGTATAATATCTCGCTTCTTCTTCATAAGAGGGGGGACCTAGCACCGGGTCGCGATCATAAAGCCGATAAGTTTGATCGGACCAGGAAATTTCTTGTTTCTCAATGTCAAATTCCCAGCTCCCCATTCGGCCTAATAATTGAGCTTCTTTGAGGCGTGCCTCGCTCTCTCGCAATGCCTGTTCAGCTAATTTCTGGATCGTGATATCGGTCGCGATGCCTTGGGTGCCAACCAAAGTATTTCCCTTAAAAAGGGGTCTAGCATTTATACGGAGCCACTTCAAATCCCCTGACTTAGTTTTTATCCGATAATCCGCGCTAAAAGATTCACCCGTGAGAACCCGCTTATAATTTACCTTCAAAATGGGACGGTCTTCTTCAAGGAAATAATCAAACAATTTCCGATTTATTAACTGCCTTGGGGTAAATCCCGTGATCGCTTCAACAACGGGACTGATAAAGGTTATTAAACCCTCTATATCGGAAATGTAGATAATATCATTGAGATGTTCGACAAGCGAGCGATATCTTTCCTCGCTTTCTTTGAGTTGTTCTATAACACGCTTGCGATCCGTTATGTCAATTAACATCCCTTCAAAATAACCCTCCGTGGGGTAGAGGGTCATCGAAGTCAAAAAAGTTTTAATTTCGCCTTTCTTTGTGATTGCTTTATTTTCGTAGTTAGAGAGAACCCCTTTTTCCTTTAATTGGCGCACCATCTCGGCCCGTTCTTTTGGGTTTACCCACATGGAACTAAATGATTTCGCGGTCATTTCTTCTTTACTATAGTCAAACAACCTGGCGCACTCATTATTAACTGTGAGAATTGCTGAACCATCTATCTCGGTGCGAAAAATCCCGACCGGTGTTTGCTCGAAGAGATTGCGATATTTTTCTTCGCTTTGTTTCAGTTGTTCCTCGGCGTGTTTGCGGGAAGTAATATCTACAATCATCCCTTCAATGTATCCCTCTTTGGGATAGATCTTCATCGATGCTAAAACCGTTATAATCTCGCCACTTTTCGTGATCACGTGGATTTCATAGTCGGAAATCGATCCTTTCTCGCGTAACAACCGCAGCATTTCCTGCCGGGCCTTGGGTTCAGCCCAGTGGATGGTAGAAGGGCCCGCGAGCATTTCCTCCTTTGAATATCCAAGAATCTCCGGGAGTTTCTTGTTCATAGCGAGATATGCGGAGCCATCTAATTTGACGCGATAT
>MBAA01000219.1:31670-33558 GCA_001940655.1 Promethearchaeota archaeon CR_4 | reverse complement strand
GATGTTTTCAAACAGATCACGATATCGTTGTTCGTGTTTAGAAAGCTCTCGCTCCATCTGTTTTTGTTTCCAACGGATCCCCGCCTCCTGTATTTCACGTGTAATCGCTGGTACTAAACGCTTCAGATTATTTTTCAAGACATAATCCTGTACACCGACTTTCATAGCATCCACAGCAATTTCTTCTCCAATCGTCCCGGAGACGATTATAAAAGGAATATAGACATTCTTCCTTTTTAATAATGCATAGGCTTTTAGACCAGAAAAATTAGGGAGGGTATAATCTGCTATGATCACATCCCAATCTTGTAATGCGAGAGCATTTTCCATTGCGGGAGCAGTTTCCACTCGCTTGTGTATTACATCATATCCACCACGATGAAGTTCTAACAATATAAGTTTTGCATCATTCTCGGAATCTTCCACGAGGAGGGCTTTCAACTGCTTACTCATTATTTTTTCCCCTTATTGTTAATGATTGATTATATACGAGCCAAAATAGACCGAATTGATCAACTGCACCAAAAAACGGTCGTATTATAGCGATCTACAATTGTAACTATTTGCACCTAATTTGTATTTCGAAATGACGTTATGGTCTTCCTTGGAACTGGTGAAAATTACGACTAGGAGGAGTTTTGCAGGATCATTACCCTAAATGCTCATGAGGGCTTGTGCATCTCCCATTTGAAGTATTTTCAAATCTAGTAATATAAGATGGGGTATAGTACTCGTGTTACGCTCAATATATTTTCCCTTGTTGAATAAATATTCAAGTGATTCCCCGCCATCATGTACCACAACAACATCGTTGAGCAAATCTCCTTTTTTCAATGTCATTTGATTCGAGAGCAGTTCGTCTGGATTATCTTCCACCGAAAATGTCAAATTACTTTTCATTTGGCAGCTCTTCCTTTGATGTGAGGGTAAAGTAAAAGGTCGCTCCTTTTTCGACCTCCCCTTCAGCCCAGATTTTTCCCCCATGACGATTTATAATTCGCTTCACAGTTGCCAAGCCAATCCCGTTGCCTTCAAAATCTGCAGAAGGATGAAGTCGTTGAAAAGCGGTAAACAACTTGTTCGAGTATTCCATTGCAAATCCTGCTCCATCATCACGCATGAAATAAGTCGCATTAATTTCGCCTTTAACCGTACCAAATTCAATTCGCGCTTGGGAGTGCTTCCGAGTAAATTTCCACGCATTCTCCAGTAAATTTTGTAACACAATCCGGATAAGAAGAGGGTCGCACATCGCCCTTGCACTCTCTTCAATAACAAATTTGACTTGGCGATTCGGGCTGCTATTTTGGAGATCTGCTGCAATCGTTCTCGCGATGACGCTGAGATAGATTTTTTGTAATTTTAATTCAGTCCGTGTGATACGGGACAACTGGAGCAAGCCATCAATGAGATCCCCCATGCGCTGGGATCCCGCACGAATGCGGTAAAGATAATCTTTCCCTTTAGGATCCAGCTTTTCCGCATAATCTTCGAGGAGTGCTTGACTAAATCCATCCATTGCTCGTAACGGGCTACGGAGGTTGTGAGATACCGAATATGAAAAGGTTTCCAGTTCCATATTAATTGCATCTAATGCAAAATTCAACTTCATTAGACTATATTTGTTCCGGTGCAGGATGAAGTTTGTCACTGAAAGAACAATAATGATCGTTATAATTGCCACGAACGCTGGAATAAACCAAGGCGGCAATTCTATTTCCACTTGTATACCCATAAAATGTTTCTCGATGGACTTGTAGTAAATAGAATTCGAGTCTGCCTTGAGTGCTTTCACATGGTGGTCTATCCGCTCAATCAATTGTGAGGTCATCAGCGAAGAATTTGGGAGGGCGAATTTAAGGTCAACCGGGTCGAAAATGAGGGATGT
>MBAA01000219.1:30514-31657 GCA_001940655.1 Promethearchaeota archaeon CR_4 | reverse complement strand
TATCTCCCTTCATTTTTTATGCCAAAAAGGCGGTTCACGACCCCCGCATCCACAACTTTCTGGTCTAGCAATTCAAAAACCTGAGAATAATCACCCACTTCAATGAACGTGCAATTTATGTCAAATTGATCTAAGAGATCGTCAATACTCCCGGGACCAGTCGTATGAATGCTTCCAGTCATAACTGCCACTTTTTTATTTCGCAATTTTTCATATGAATCGATATCCGAGCCTTGAGCGACGTAGATCGTGCCCCAATTCACGAAGACTGATTCATTCGAGAAACTATACAACTGTGCCCGCTCCTCTGAGTAAGCAACGTCCACCATCACGTCAATATCGCCAAGCACTAGGCGTTCCAAGCATTGCGTCCAGTTCCCGTGCACCCATTGCACGTCCCAACCTTCTTGGGATGCAATGTATTTCACAATGTCTGGCCAAAATCCGTCTGCCTGCCCTCCGGTATTTGTGAATACCTTCGGGGACTGCTCATAGAAACCAACCTTGATAGTCATAGGTGCCGCGTTGGCTCTCGACCCAATGAATAACGGGATAATAAGCATAGAACTGCACAGGAAGAGCAAGTACATCCCCGTCGAGCGTCTCAGAAAAATTTCCATCCACTTTACCTCAACTATGTAATTAAATCCCTTTTTGGTGTGATTTTTTTGATAAGAACCAATTTAGGCCTAATTGTTGTATTGCATTAACAAATTGGCCGTAGACCGCAGGATTCTCACATCTCTCGCGAGTTAGCACGTTGAGGAAGTAGAATATTTCTGCTAAAGGTTTTCCTTGCCCGTCTTCTTGGATCCTCTCTAATAATTGTTCTGCAACAACATTCATTGTCGAGACATTACCACGAGTGTTGCCAGTAATTACGCCATCCCCGATGCTATGTAGTGTAATAGAATAACTCTTTTCCCCAGTGAGAGTATTTTCGACTCGTTTAAACTCCGTGGCGTTCCGGGCAGCGGTAAGCACTCCCACCGCCATCTGGTTTCGGTAAACCGAAACATTGTTGAGTACTCTAATCACCTGCCCGCGGGGCCGCTGGGTTCTTAAAGTAATCTGCAAAGCCAATCCCGATCAGTTCCTCTCGTGGGAAACCTGTGACATTTTCCTTCGCTCTATTAACGTCCG
>MBAA01000219.1:24331-30501 GCA_001940655.1 Promethearchaeota archaeon CR_4 | reverse complement strand
TCCAACCGATCGAATATTGACTGTGGTGTTAAATAGAAAGTGGTAGTCTAACCTTTCTCGAGTTCCTATAAGTTGTTTTTCGAGTTCTGATACAGGTTTTTGAGATCGATGTAAATCTTTAGTAATGTGATCCCCCATTCTTCTATTGTTGGACATTCACTATTTCACCGCATTGGACTTGCCTCGCGTGTTTCATTGATGAATATTTTTAATCTTCGGGTGAAAGATGATATTATCTCAATTTCTAATTTGCAGAGATACACCCTTGCCGAAATTCAAAAAACTTGGATCGATTTTAACCTAAATACTTTTGTATAATCTGAATGTGTTGTATAATGAGTTGTCGACAAAATGAAGAAACATTTAAATCGCTCCCTGAATTTGGGAACCTATGGCAATCGTTATCCAAGTTGCCCAAATAATTGTCGAATCAACCCGATGCCCCCCGAACTGGAAAATTTACAACGAGCACCTCTTGCGGCAGGGTAAGATTGACTTCTATATAGAAGCACTCGGCACCTGGGAGGTCGACTTCGTCACCACAAACACGAGCAAGGTCATCCACCCCTTCAGGTACTCAGATGCCCTGTTTTTCGTGGCGTGGATCCTCAGGTTTCTCCTCCTCCTCCCGTATCGGGCGCAGTTGGCCTCTTGCGGATGCTTGGAACGAAGGTTGACTTCACAGCTCTGTTGTTATCAGACCTACCGGCGCTGCAAACAATCTGACCTCCGAAAGTGGTTGTTGCAGCATCAATTGGACGGGGGGTTATGGTCGCCATTGTCGCCTCCAGCTTAATAGTGGACAAACACGGTGAGTGGTTGCGGAAGGAGTGGGGGAACATTTGCAATACCCGAAAGGGGTGGGTTAAGTTTCACGTCCCGGTGAATGTTGACACACACGAGATCCTCGCGGTGGAAATTGCCAAGGAGAACGTGGGAGATCAGAAGGAGTTCGTCCCCCTCGTGCAGGAGTACCTCGACACAGGTGTCAAGGTGGAGCAGGTTCGCGATCACCAGATCTTCAACAACAATGACATCCACAATTTTTTGGCGCACAAGCACATCCAGCCAAGCATCTTGCCCTACAAGAATATAAACCGGCGCTCGCGTGAATCCCCCTCGCGCAGAGGTGGTACGGTTTTACCAGACTCAGGCGAGACGGTTTGGAAAGTGACCTGCAAGTACGCCAAGCGGATCACGGTGGAGCGTACGTTCTTCGCCTTCCAGCGATTGTTCGGCTACCCGATGATGGCGAAGAAGTAGGAGAAAATCGTGCACGAGCTGAAATCCAAGTTCTGGTTGTTAAATTAGCATCTGACTCGTCCCTTCCTTACCCCTAAACCTCAAAAAAACGGAGGATGATCATTTATACAACACACTCGATAATCTCTGGACGATTGCTAAAGGTACTATCCTCCAGAAATGACGCGTAAGCAATTTAAACCCCCCGCATATCCACACGCTTTCTGTAATAGTTCTGCACTTTGACTTTTAGGGACAATTCTTGCAAGATGGCATCCCATTCCCGTACCCAGACCTCGTCTCCAAACGCTGGGGAATTCTAGGTTCACCAGTTTTTGTCGAAATTTTATGGAGCAATACCAAGAACCCGGTGAATAACTTGAGGAGGAACTAGCATAGATATTCCCGTTCGAGAAATAGGTCATTGTAGAAACCCCCATCGTGAGAAGAGGGGCAAAATATCTTAGTAGAGGTTACCGTCATCATCGAGGGATTTGAATTCACTCCGAGATTCAGATGTTACGGGGCATTTCGCCACCCGGGATCACTGGTTCCTTTTTGTAACAGACCGATATTATAAAAGGATCATTATCCAAATTATCAATCACCAATAAAATATTATAAGCATAAAACAATTTCAAGATTAATAAGATTCACGATTGACAATATTTACATTGAAGTCTTCCTGCACAATCATCTCATCTATTATAATATCGAAAATCGCAATTTTCGTTATCGAGGGCTTTTATGAAAGATACTAATCCAACTTACAAATTAATATTGTTTGGAGATGGAGGTGTAGGTAAGACTTCTTTAGCCCATCGATATCTCACCGGGGTTTTCAATGAGGGAATAGGTGTCACAATTGGGGTTGAATTCTACATAAAGAACATTATGATCGGAGGGAAAAGCATAAAACTCCAGGTATGGGATTTTGGAGGAGAACAACGATTCCGCTTTCTTCTACCGTCTTATTGTAAGAAATCTGACGGGGGTCTTTTCCTTTACGATATAACGAACCTGTCCACACTCCACAGTCTTAAACAATGGATGGAGGTAATTTCAGTAAATGCTCCGAATATACCAATCTTAGTTGTGGGTACGAAAACAGATCTCGTAGAAAAACGGAAAGTAACAAAGGAGGAAGCGGTTCAAGTATCCAAAAACCACAAAATGTCAGGTTTTGTGGAAGTATCTGCAAAGACGGGATTTAATGTCGAAAACGTTTTCGAGACAATATTAAAAATCATGATGTCGAAAACTTTGTAGATAAAGCATATTTTCATCTAAGCGAAACTTTTGCCACATCTGGATTGATAACAGAAAATAATGTAAGATTTTTTTGAGTGTAGCTAAAAAAATCGAAAATTGCTCTAACCTCCTGTTGAACATTAATATCTACATATTATAGTCAATTGCCACTTGAGCTTTTTCCAAAGAAGAATCGTGTAGGAGGATTATATTTAGGTTAGTTAATTGATAGAATGAAATTGAAGTTGTTTTATAATTATTTCTGGTTGGATAAAATGTGGAAATCCTCAATGATTTATCCCTTCTTCTAAATGGCTTAGTGTTGTACGCTGCTATCTCGAATCTTTACGTATTTAAACGCAATAAAAAACAAAAAGTGAATTTTTTGTTTTCACTTTGTTGTTTTTGTGTATTTGCGTACAATCTTCTATGCGCAGGATTGTATAATTCCAGCTCAATATCCGAAGGTGTGATGTGGCAACAAGCTCAGTTTGTTGTGCTCCAACTCATTTCTTTGACATTCCTGTGGTTCATAGTATTTTTAACATCTCATAAAAGAACTAAGATTGTTTGGGGCTTCTCGATTTTTTATCTTACTCTATGCATTGCTGGATTCTTAGATCACTGGGGAATGGTGTGGGATATTACCCGTCCTGCTGTAAAGGTTATTCAATTTCTGCCAACCCTCGGAATTATTTATTACGAGGCGGGTGCAGGTTTTTTATATATTCTTTTTTCTGTTATAACCATAGTCGGATTTATGTATTTAATTTGGATGACACGGAAGTATTACTATAAGAGGCATTTGAACGAGGCAAAACCTCTTTTTATTGTCCTTTGTGTATTTTTTGTCGGAATCTTCAACGACTTAGCCGTAAGTCAACAGTTATATTCTTTTATCTACATTCTTGAATTTACGAATGTTGGTATGGTGGTTTTGATGAACATTATTCTCGCTCCTGCTACTGCCACCTCCGTTCTTGTAAAAGACGCAATAAAGGAAAGAAGTACGCAATATCGCATCCTCGTTGAACAGATGTCTGAAGGTTTCACGATCATAGATAAAGACATGCGCTTGACCTTTGTGAATGATGCTCTTTGTGATATATTGGGGTACCTCCGCGAAAATCTCATAGGTCACGCGCCATCCGATTTTCTTGACCCTGCGAATCAAGTAATTTTCAGACAACACGTAGAATTGCGTAAGAAAAAGCAAAAATCATCATATGAATTGGAATGGATCACCGGAGCAGGGGGCAAAGTCACCACTATAATTTCAGGAACTCCACTTTTTGGAGAGAGAGGCGAGTATAAGGGGGCTTTTGCGGTTGTCACTGATATATCCCAGATAAAACAAGTTGAAAATGACTTATTTCATGCAAAGTTGATCGCGGAAGCCGCAAATCGAGCAAAATCTGATTTTCTTGCGAATATGTCTCACGAATTGCGGACTCCACTGAATTCGATCATAGGATTTTCAGAAATTCTAATAGACGGGTTAGCAGGTCCGATAGTTGATGAGCAAAAGGAGGACTTAGATATAATTCATAATATGGGACAACACGTTTTAACAATAATTAACGCAATGCTCGATGTATCGAAAATAGAGGCAGGGAAAATGACCCTAAACCTCGAAACTTTTTCATTATATGACCTTCTGAAGACAAGCTACGATATTTTTAAAGCAGAAGCGGCGAGGAAAACCATCACCCTTCAGCTTGACATACCCGAGCAAGGTGACTGCCAAATAGTAGCAGACAAGGGCAAAGTGCGTCAAGTGATTTTTAACCTGCTGGGAAATGCGATAAAATTCACCCCAATTGGGGGATCCGTGGGTCTTAAGGTAACGGAGCAAGATAGAATGTATAAAATCACAGTCTGGGACACAGGGCCAGGCATTAAGAGGGAGAACTTGGAAAAGCTCTTCCAACCATTCCAACAACTAGAAGATCCTTATTCAAAATCCTTCGAGGGTACGGGGTTAGGCCTCTATTATAGCAAAAGACTCGTAGGACTCTATGGGGGAAACATTTGGGTAGAAAATGAACCCGAGCGAGGTTCCCAATTTCACTTCACAATTCCAAGATCTGAAGCTCATTGATTAGTTTAATAAAAAAGAGATGGATTGTCTAAATTATGGTTAAAAAATTGATATTAATTGGCCCTCCCGGGGTCGGTAAAACAAGTATCAAGCAGATTTTTTTTGATGGGCAAAATGCAGATCAGTTATTAAAATCTCCTTTGGAACCCACGCGTGGAAATGAATTAACAATCGTGGAATTTGAGTGGGAAAAAATTGCCATCAATGATCTCTCAGGGCAAGAATTAGATCGATGGCTAACTCACGAACAGGATGTTTTTAATCACGCAGATTTAGTTCTTATCTTTTTAGATGTGTCATCGAAGTGGGAAACACAAATCGAGTTTGTGGAAGATTTGTTTGAATTGTTGATAAAACGGGCACCCGGTGCGAAAGTTACTATTTTCTTACATAAAACCGACTTGGTAAAACCTGAAATTCAAGATCTTATAATGGGTAGAATGACAGGACTTCGTAAAAACTCCCCATTCCTCTTTGACTTTCACTTTACGTCAATTGTTGGTAATTTCTTCCCTAAATTTCTTGACCTTTTCTTTGAAAGTATGTTCAACCTTCACATTCCTGATGAAAGTTATGCTCCAATCGTTCAGAGCTCACTTCATCGAATATATCAGATTTTACATCATTTATATAAAAATGGAGAGATATCCGAGAATTATTTACTAATCGAGAATAACCTTACCCCTGATGTCTTCAAACCTCTAAAAGAAGTTTTAATGAAGTTGCAATTTATCTCAGAAACTCCCACCACTTCTGGTCATAATTATCAACTTCAACAAAAAGGCAAAGATTTCTACTTTTTCATAAAGAATTATTTCGAGACTTTAACCGAACCAGTAGCTGGAAAAAAAAAATCCGAGAAAGATCGTAATAAACGAAAATTGGGAGAATCTATTCTTGGGGTTATTATATCTGATAATATTGGGCGAGAATTATGTATCATCGAAACCTCAGCGAATGAATTATTTGATATTCTCAATGTAAAAGGCATTAATTCAGATGCCATGGTCAATTTCGTTTCAATGTTTTTGTCTGCGTTATTTTCCATAAATCCAACGAATGAATTAGCTAATCTGACGGAAATTCTCCTCAAAGGAACAGAAATTGATTATTATATTCTCCAAAAGAAACCTTTTTTCTTCATCTTTTTCGTGGATCCTGAGGTTCCCGTCTCAATTCTGAAGGATCCATTGAATCAGGTAGCGGATGTAGTAATTCATCAATTCCAAGATCTTTTTGCTATATTCAAACAACAAGGGAACATACCTCCAAGCATTAGAGATTTGAAAGTCTTTCTCCTTTCCCAAATCCAAGTAATAAATGCAAACACAAAACAAAAAACCAAGCAAAACTTATATGACGAAATTCACGCTAAAGAAATCTTTTTACATCTTGATGAGTTAGCTCACGATCCCAATGTAAATTTCAATAAAATAAAAAGTATGAAAAAACAATTGTTAGGTGTAATTTTAAACAAGAACCCCAAAAAAATACATGAATTAGAACTAGAAATAACTAAAATGAAGAAAAAAAATACCACGCGATAAGATTCAATGGCTTTGACTTTTTATAATTG
>MBAA01000219.1:23618-24267 GCA_001940655.1 Promethearchaeota archaeon CR_4 | reverse complement strand
ATCAACCAACTCGTAGACCTCGATGTAGTTCAGAAATATTTGTACTAAAAAATCCCAGGTATTATCGAGAGACAAAGAAGTAGATGAATAAAGTATTCTTGTAAACCTTTAGGAAGTTTTTTAGCATTATGTCGGAATATAATTGTTCTGGAAATTTGTCAATATTTTTTAAGAAATGGTGGAATAGGAATTGGCCAGTAAATCTATGGCGTTTGAGCAACAAAATGAAAAGGAATCAAACCGTCTTTTAGCAGCTCTAATTGAAACTTCTCCAGCATCCATTGTCGTCTTTGATTTTGACGGGAATTTCCTCTACGCCAATCAAAAAACCCTCGACCTTCACGGGTATTCCCGAGAGGAATTCCTCAGATTAAAGCTGCAAGATCTCGATGTCTCCGAAAGTCCGGTGCTGATCGAGTCGCGGATAAAGGAGCTAAAGCAGCGAGGAGAAATTTTATTCGAGGCCCAACACTTCCGGAAAGATGGTACGAAAATCCCGCTCCTAGTGAATGTAAAACTGGGAAAATGGGGAGGGAAGGAGGTCATACTTAGTACTGCGATGGACATTACTAACCAAAAACGGGTCGAGAAAGAGAAGGATGTATTGCTAGCGGAAAAGATTGCAGAGTATGATCTAGTTGAAAAAGCC
>MBAA01000219.1:22215-23599 GCA_001940655.1 Promethearchaeota archaeon CR_4 | reverse complement strand
AATACCATTCCCTCGTGAAAAACATCCCGGACGTCATCTGGACTTCAGATGAAAATGGCGCTACTTCCTACATTAGTGAGGGCGTGACTAACATTTTTGGTTTCACGCCAGAAGAGATAATTGCAGACTCAAATTTGTGGTTCGGGAGGATTCATAAGGACGACCTTGAAATCACAAAAAGGGCTTATTTAGAGCTCATCCAGCATAATAAGTTATTTGACATCGAATACCGGTTGCAATGTAGGAATGGTTCTTGGATTTGGGTATATGACCGTGCAGCAAAGGTTTACGAAAAGGAGAATATAAAATATGTCGATGGTGTTTTTCGGGATATCACAGAACGCAAGCAAATGGAAGAAGCCTTGAGAAAAAGTGAGTCCTATTACCGCTCTCTTTTCGAAAATTCAATCATTGGAATCGTGGTCACTGGGCCTGATTATAAATTTCAACAGGTCAACGCTGCGTTTTGCAGGATGTTGGAATATAATGAGGAAGAATTAGTGGGGAAAATGAGCATAGGGGATGTAACCCACCCCCAACGACAACGCTGCAAGTAAAGCACTTCTGGGGAAATTAACTAGCAAGGAGTTAGATCACTTTGTCGTGGAGAAGCGTTATCTCACGAAGACGGGAAAAATTCTAAACGCTTTAAACTTTAGTCAAGGGATTTACGATAAGGATGGGCATTATATATGTGGGACAGCATCAATCTTGGACATTTCAAACCGCAAGCTCGCGGAAGAGGAAATACGAAAGTATCGCGACCAATTGGAAGAATTGGTGAAAGAACGTACACAGCAGCTGGAAGTCAAAAACGTTGAATTAGCCGAAGAGATCTCAGAACGAAAACGGATAAACGTGGAACTACAGCAAGAGAGAGATAAAGCGCAACAATACTTAGATATCGCGAATGTAATAATCATTACCCTTGACAGAACCGGTACGGTTAATCTCATTAATAAGAATGGGCTGGAAATCCTAGATTACGAAGAAAGAGACATCCTTGGGAAAAACTGGTTCGAAAATTTCCTCCCCCCGCATCATCGGAACGAATTGCGTTCTGCATTTGGAAAAGTTATGAATGGAGATTTAAAAAGTCTCGAATATTATGAAACTGAGATCTATACTCGTAAGGGCGAAGAGCGCTTGATCGCGTGGCATAATACTATTTTGAGAGATAAACTGGGCAAATTTATCGGTACTTTAAGTTCTGGCAACGATATAACAGAGAAAAAGCGGGCAGAGGAAGCTCTCCAGAAGAGTGAGACTCGTCTAAAGGAAGCCCAATTTTTGGGTCGAATGGGGAGCTGGGAGTTTGACATAGAGAAACAAAAAATTGAGTGGTCTGACCAGACTTTCAGACTTTATGATCGCGATCCTGCTC
>MBAA01000219.1:17237-21810 GCA_001940655.1 Promethearchaeota archaeon CR_4 | reverse complement strand
CACCGCTCGGAAACGGGAAGAAGAAAAATTACGGCAAATCGAGCACGAAAGGCAGATGCAACTCGAAAAAACCATCCAAATTAGCGAGCTCAAGTCGAATCTCATCACCCAGGCAGCTCATGAGCTCAAGACACCTCTCACGTCAATCTTCGGGTGGACGGAGCTTCTGTATAATGCTAAAAAGCAGGGGAAGAGTCTAGACGCGACTTTCGAACTCGAAGATTTTGAGAGGATTCTGCGAAATTCCGAACGTCTCGATAATATTATTAACGATTTTCTCGATATGCGGAGGATTGAAAGCGGGAAGATTGAGCTCGTCCGCCTCAAAGCGAATTTGAGCGAGATCCTTGAAAAAACAATAGAGGTCGTGAATTATCTCGCAATACAGAAAGGCATTACATTCACCTTAGGAACGATTCCTTCTGTGGATCTTTCTGTTGATCTGCGGCGCATAGAGCAAGTATTTATTAACCTTCTCTCGAATGCGATTAAATACTCTCCAGAAAACACTCGGGTGACCATCAAAACCAACATTGTGGAACTGAATGCCCGTAAAATGTTCCAGGTACAAGTTATTGATGAGGGATATGGGTTCACAACCGAGGAACTTACAGACGCTACTACCCCGTTCGGGAAGGCATACACGCGGCAGAAACAGAAACGGGCGATCCAAGGCACTGGTCTCGGCCTGTACATAAGCCGACACATCATCGAACTGCACGGTGGAACGCTTGAAATCCAGTCAGATGGCGCTAACCGTGGTACTCAAGTGGAAATCCGCTTGCCGCTAGATCAATAGAAATTAAAATTACTTCAACGAGCATCCATTTGTAAATTAATCTTGAATATCGTTTTTCTCTGACTATTTGTGTTCTGTTACATTCCGAATAATGCTCCCTAATAGAAATCCGTTTTCTGACTGTATGGTAAATGCAATTGTTTCGATGATGATCGATTTCCCAGACGGGAGGTATATTTCATTTTTTTTTGATTTATTTACCCAATTCCCTTAACCCGTGTGTAAAATGTCAAGTATCTCGTTTTTGAGGGAGGTATTATATTGTGGATTCTTATTTCTCTGGGCAACATACTCGAATTGAACATCCCACAGGTTATTTCCAAGTACATCAATCCTTTTAACTCCGAAAATACGCTCGGATGAACCATTCCATAAGATAATTTTCCCTTGTTCATCTGTCATAACAAAGACTTCTGCGGAATGTTCGATAAAGTTCCGGAATTTTCATTCACTTTCCCGTTTTGCATCTTCTGCCCGTTTTCGCTCGGTAATGTCCCGAAAATACCACACTCGTCCATAATATTTCTCATCCGATCCGATCATAGGCGCGGAGTATATCTCAAATTTCCTGTCGTTCTTCAGTGTAACCTCGTCCTGACTTGTTTCACGATGGTGAGCGTTAAGATACTGCATTCTTTCGAAGTACTGATTAGGATTTACGAAGTTATCTAGTATCGATCTCAAGAGACTATCATCGGATGAAGTCGCGATCGCGTCCGAAGCAATACCCCATATATCAACGAACCTTTTGTTGAATGACAGAAATTTGCCTTTTTCATTTACCACGAGGATTCCATCGATGGAGGTTTCTTGTTGTGTGGAAAGGAGAAGGTTTTGAAATTTTAGTTCCTCTTCTACACGCTTCCGTTCGGTAATATCTTGCACAGTTCCAAACAGTATCGTAAATTGCCCTAGGGCATCCTTCATAGGTTGCAGTATTGCCGAGAGGAAAATGTGTTTACCACTTGGTAAAATGCCCTCGGCATCATATTTGAAACTCCTTCCTTCTTCAATCGCACGACGCCTTAATTCCTGTATTTTTGGAAGTTGGCCTGGAGCGGTATAACTAGCTTCTTCTTCTTTTGTAAATGGACCTAAAGCAGGATCGCGTTCGAAGAGTCGATACATCTGGTCGGACCACTTAAGTATTCTAGTTTTATTATCGAACTCCCAGCTTCCGATCTGTCCTAAAGATTGCGCATCTTTTAACCGAGCCTCGCTCTCTCGCAATGCCTGCTCCGCTAATTTCTGGTTCGTAATATCCGTTACAACGCCTTGAGTGCCCTGTAAGATTTTTCCTTTAAAAATGGGTCGAGCATTTACACGGAGCCACATCAAATTCCCTGACTTGTGCAATATCCGATACTCCTCGCTAAAAGATTCGCCCGCGAGAACTCGCTTAAAATTTTGCGTCAAACGGGGGCGGTCTTCTTTGATGTAAAAGTAGAACAATTTCCGATTTAATAACTCCTTTGGGGCAAATCCGGTGATCGCTTCGACGACGGGACTGATGAACGTTACTACACCCTCTGTGTCTGACGTATATATAATATCATTGAGCTGTTCGACAAGAAAACGATATTTACCCTCGCTTTGCTGAAGTGATTCTTGTGCCTGCTTGCGTTCGGTAATGTCCTGCAACGTACCGTATACTTTCACCACCTTTCCTTTTTCGTTCGAAACAACCTTTCCAATGATCCACCCCCAGTGTGTGATTCCATCGGGATGTATTATGCGAAACTCGAGATTGAAAGGGGTTCCGGTTTTAATCGCGTCCTGCATCGCCGTATCAATTTTAAACCAATCCTCCGGATGTATATTCCGCTTCCGATCCTTCGGGGATGTCTTTCCAATAAGAGGATCTTGCCCGAAAATTAGAAAAATCTCGTTTGACCATGTTTCTCTCCCTGTGGCCACGTTGTGTTCCCAGCTGCCGATGTGGGCAATCTTTTGTGCCTCGAGGAGCATCACTTGATTTCGACGCAATAATACCTCGACTCGTTTTTGCTCAGTTACATCTCGAATGGAAATGAGGTCCGCCTGCTTTCCTTCCCAAATAAAACTTTTTTTACGCATTTCTATTGAACAAGGG
Organism: Promethearchaeota archaeon CR_4; assembly: GCA_001940655.1. Lineage (GTDB taxonomy): Archaea > Asgardarchaeota > Lokiarchaeia > Sigyniarchaeales > CR-4 > CR-4. The sequence continues at coordinate 18,919 of MBAA01000219.1, read as the reverse complement.
GGTTTCGTCTTTCGATGAATCTCCACATCCAATACTTTGTCGTCCATAACATCATACATAAATGGAGTATGTACTATTGCATCAAATTGAAAATCTAAGAGATCCATCGCTACTGGATTCATATATCGGATTCTTCCACGCGCGTCTACCACGACAACGCCATCTGCTTGCATCGCAACGAGGTTGAAGAAATTCTTACAAATGTCCTCTAATTCATCGTTCTTCTGTTTTAATTCTTGGCGAACCCTGAAACGTTTGATTACATTATGAACGGAATTTATGAGGAGATGACTCGTAAGATCATTTTTAACGATATATTCGCCTACCCCCTCTTGTAAGGCTTCAACGGCTACACGCTCATCATCATTCCCCGTTAAAATTATTACTGGAATTGTTGAATAATGTTCCATAATCCCTTGTACTGTAGCAAGTCCTCGACTATCGGGGAGATTTAGGTCTAATAATATTATACTATACTCTTCTCTACTGAGCGCGTCTAATCCGTCGGCAAGAGATTTCACCCAATAAATGGTACATGTTATATGACGTAAGTCTATCAAATATTTCCGAATAATACGTGCATCAGAAAGATCATCCTCGATTAATAAAACCTTGATCGTTTTGTCAATCATTAAAGCAACATCTGCAGTATACCCATCGACTTGCTGGTGATAGGATATCTTCTGCGGGACTAACCTAAATATGGATTGTATTAAAAAGGGGTTTAGGGACTCGCATCATACGCGTTTAGATGTATCGTTTGTAATGCGAGCGTTTCATCAATCTGCATACGCAATTTTTCCAGCAAGCAGATTTTGGAAATAGCTTCGCCCGCGTTTGCACTGGTACAGCGAATGTAATTCCACGAGGATGTCATGGGGGTAGCGATATTGTGTGATCAACCGGGCAAGATTCTTGAAGTCAACCTTACCTTGTCCTAGGGGGATGTGTGGATCCCGATCGAAAAAGCGATTGTCGACAAGGTGGACATTCCCAATCCGGGTATGTAATTCCGCCCAAAAGGCGTTGGGGTCTTGTTTTGTGGTATACATATGAGACGAATCATAAGTTAACCAAAGATTACTTAATCCGGGGAGGCCCATTATTCGTTTGATCTCGTCAATCGTTCCAAATATTTTGCGATCGGTTGGCATATTCTCCAAACACAAACGAACGGAGCTATTTGGGTGAGAGCGCATGATCTCTGCAAGGGAATTGACAAGAAATGTAAAATAAAAATCCCCAACATGGGCAATGGGTTCAATCCGTTGGCCGGGATGGAAAGTAACCGCCCCCGCTCTAACCTCTTTGGCAAAATCTATCGCCAAGAACACGGACCTGAGAGAAGCTGCCCTGATGTTGGGATCGTGAGAACAGATAGTCAGGTCAACGAAGGGCGCGTGAACATTAACCGCTAGCCCTTCATCTCGAATAAAATCTCGGAGCTTTACCTTGAGCTCCGCATTCCCGAGCAATGGATGATCGAGCGCGACTTCCACGTAGTCGAAATCATATTGTTTCGCGTAGAGTATTGCACGTTTAATACTGGAAAAGATAATTTCCCCCAAGTCGATATTTGGTTGCTCCGTTACTTCCAGGAGAAATGCCGCAAAGCTATTGAGACCAATTCGATTGATCGGCATAAATATTACCTCTGTTGTGGTCGATATGGTTAACTATGT
>MBAA01000219.1:14931-17124 GCA_001940655.1 Promethearchaeota archaeon CR_4 | reverse complement strand
TTCCGATACCGACCGCGATGAGATCCGCTTGAGCGGGTGCCTTATTTTGCAGGGGTTTCCACGATTCTTGGAAATAGGCGAAGATTGATTTCAGGAGTTCAACCTCATTCTCCGTTTGCCAGATCCAAAATTCTGATGTCGGTAATCGACTCCCTGTTGTTAATGGTTCTTGGAGAGGAAACGCCCGGGAAAATACCCCTCCCAGTAGAAAATGCCCCTTGCGGAAGGGATTCGACATTAAAGACGCCCCATTTCGGCGACGGTCTGCGGGTGGCACGTAAAACTCGAGGTCGAAAAAAATTACCTCAGTCAAACTGGGGTCAAAATCTACCAACGGGATTCATCTAGGCGGGGTTGTTTGAATCATCATCTAAATCTAACTTGCACTCTTTGTCATCAGCTGACGGTTCTTCATTTTCTTCTTCAGATTCTATTATATCTTCTGGTAATGCACTAGCAACTGCCACGACCTCGTCACCGTCGTCCAAGCGCACAACCTTCACACCTTTTGCCACACGACTCACCATACGAACTTCTTCATTACTCGTGCGGAGCACGAGACCATTCTTCGTTGCGATGAGGACTTCCTCGGTATCGCCCCCGCCGCGGACTGCTACTACTTCATCCCCATCCTCGTAAAATTTCATATTTAACACACCTTTTCCACCCCGGCGGGTCCAGCGATAGTTCTCAAACATACTCCGCTTACCATACCCGAATTTGGTAATTGTGGTGAAAGCAGCATCTTCCCCTGCGATGATGAGGCCGTTCACTTCGTCTTCCTCCCGGAGGCGAATGCCCCTTACACCGATAGCACTTCTTCCCATAGGTCGGACGTCTGTTTCTTCAAATTTAATGGCGTACCCACCCTTGGTGGCGATTAAAATGTTGTTCTCGCCATCGGTCAACCGCACGTCAACGAGTTCGTCTCTTTCCCGGAGTTTAATGGCCATCATGCCGGTTTTTCGAATGTTATGGAACAAGCGCAACGGACATTTCTTGATCTGCCCTAACTTGCTAACCATCATCAGGTAGAGCTTGGCCTCGAAATCGTTGACAGGGATGAGATTGCTGATCTCTTCCTCGGACTCGAGTTGTAAATAGTTTACAATCGATTTGCCGTGAGCTTGGCGGGACATCTCGGGGATATTATAAGCCACATCCGCGTACACTCGCCCGCTTGGCGTGAAGAATAGGATTGTGTCATGGGAGGAGCACACGAACATGTCTTGGACGAAATCTTCGTCCTTGACTTTAATTCCCCGTTTCCCCTTGCCCCCTCTCTTTTGAGCTTGGTATTCTGACAAGGGAATCCGCTTGATGTAATGATTCTGCGTCAGCATGATGACGACATTCTCTTCCTTGACTAGATCTTCTTTGTCTATCTTCATCTCTTCCTCATCAAGCGTGATTTCCGTGCGGCGGTCGTCCCCGTAGGTGTCTTTGAGGGATGCGGTCTCTTGCTTGATAATTTTCATGCGGCGGTCTTTGTGGTCCAAGATATCTTCCAGATCTTTAATCAAAGATTCTAATTCTTGCTGTTCCTTAACAAGAGCATCAATTTGGAGAGCGGTAAGCCGCGATAGACGCATATTCAAAATTTCTTTTGCTTGAGTTGCATCAAGCATAAATAATTTCGTGAGCTGTTTTCGCATTTTAGGTGTGCTCGGTTGAGATCTGATGGTTTGGAGTAGCTTGTTCACGAATGAGGAAGCACACTTTTTACACTCGCTCCGGGCGGCATTTGGATTCATGCAAATACGTACAAAATCCTGTAATTTACCGATCTCTGCGATTCCGAACCCATCTAAGCGAGCTTGCAGCTCTGGCGTTTCTCCTTTACTCTTGAATAAACCTTGAATTTCTTGTAATTCCCATAATATCTTTGAGGTCACTTTTTGAATGATTTCTACCGGATCGCTGTTCTTCTTGATCTCCTCAACAAGTTGGTCAACATCCACCAGTTGCATTTGGCACAACTTATCTTCTGCTTCTGCAGGGTCCTTCGATTGTCGTATGATGTGCACCACTTCATCAATAGCATTTACTGCCAGGTGCAACCCATAGACGAGGTGTAAACGTTTTTGGGCCTTTTCCAAGTCAAAGAGGGACCGGCGGATGATCACTTCCTCGCGATGGTTGATGAACTCTTTAATGATGTCGAGGACGTTCAACACATCGGGTTTCTTCTGG
>MBAA01000219.1:8488-14881 GCA_001940655.1 Promethearchaeota archaeon CR_4 | reverse complement strand
GTGCTTGAAAAGTTGGTTAAGCACTACTTGGGGGGGTACATTTTTACTTACTTCAACAACGATCCGAAGTCCATCCCTATCCGACTCGTCCCTTAGGTCTGTGATCCCCTCTATTTTTTTCTGGTTGACTAACTCCCCGATATTTTCCACTAAAGTTGATTTGTTTACTTGGTATGGAATCTCCGTAAACACGATGTGTGTCTTTTTCCCGTTGTCTTCAATGGTTGATTTTGCTCGGATAACGAGTTTGCCCCGACCAGATTTAATGGCGTTACGCACACCTGAGCGTCCAATGATGATCCCGCCGGTGGGAAAGTCGGGACCCTTGATAATACTAAGCAATTCATCCACAAAACAACCTGGGTTGTCCACCACTTTTATGATAGCATCACAAACTTCGCGCAGGTTGTAGGGTGGGATATTTGTAGCCATCCCCACGGCAATACCAGAAGTCCCGTTAATTAATAAATTAGGCAGCTTGGCAGGTAAACAGAGGGGTTCCGTGAGAGATTCATCAAAGTTAGGAACCACATCCACAGTATCCTTATTGAGGTCTTCTAAAAGCTCTGATGCAATTTTCGAAAGACGCGCTTCCGTGTATCGCATAGCTGCAGCCGTGTCCCCATCGATAGACCCGAAATTCCCTTGCCCATCAATTAGCGGATATCGCAAGGAAAAGGTTTGCGCCATCCGAACGAGGGAATCGTACACCGCCGTATCGCCATGGGGGTGATATTTCCCCAGACAATCTCCTACAATGCGGGCGCACTTGTGGTGGGGTTGGCTGTGGGTAAAGTTTGATTGGTACATCGAATATAAAATACGCCGGTGTACGGGTTTCAATCCATCTCGCACGTCTGGAATGGCGCGCCCCACGATGACACTCATGCTGTAATCCAAGTAGGCTTTCTTCATCTCGTCTTCAATTTGGACGATTTGAATTGGATGCGATGGTGGAGTAGGTTCTGCTGTCAGAGACGTGAAACCCCCTAGATATCGAGATTGGTGACTTCTTTATAATGTTCAAAGATGAATTTTTTACGCGGTGCAACGTCCTCGCCCATGAGGCGGCTAAAGATGAGGTTTGCTTCCATAAAATCAGCGTATTCCATTTTCACTAGACGGCGCGTGTCAGGATTCATTGTCGTTTCCCATAATTCAGAGGGGTTCATTTCCCCGAGACCCTTGTAGCGTTGCACCCGAATATTTGCCTTGTCTAGGTCTTTGATACTAAATTCGTCTTTGAAACGAATTAATGTTTCCTGTAACTTATTCTCCTCGTAGACGTATTCTTCTTTCTTTTTGTATGAAACCTTGTACAAAGGAGGAATTGCGGCATAAATGTACCCGCCGTCGATGAGTGGGCGCATATATCGGAAAAAGAAGGTCAGGATCAGAGTCTTGATGTGAGCACCATCCACATCCGCATCGCACATTATGATGACCTTGTGGTACCTAAGTTTTTCAATTGTAAACGAATCCTCCTCCAGTCCAGTAATCCCAACCCCAAAGGCAGCGATCATTGAGCGGATCTCTTTGTTATCGAGGATTTTATTCATTTGGGCTTTTTCAACGTTAAGAATCTTACCCCTTAACGGCAAAATTGCTTGAAATTCACGGGAACGCCCTTGTTTCGCGGATCCGCCGGCAGAATCCCCCTCTACAATGAAGATCTCCGCTTGTTCCGGATCGTGGGCTGAACAATCTGCTAATTTTCCTGGCAAGCGACCGGAATCTAGCGCAGTTTTACGGCGGATCGCATCCCGTGCCTTTTTCGCAGCAAGCCGAGCTCGTTGTGCGGAGGCGTTCTTGTCTATAATCGATTCTGCAACAGTAGGATTTTCCTCGAAAAATTTTTCCAACCCATCTCCTATGATGTTACTTGCAGAAGCCCGGATTTCGACGTTTCCCAAGCGAGTCTTGGTTTGCCCTTCGAATTGGGGTTCCGCAACTTTTGCCGAAACGATAGCGGTTAATCCTTCCCGAATGTCACTCCCGGAGAGGGATTCTATCTTGAATTTCTTGCACTTTTCATTTTCTTGGAGATATTTGTTTATTACTCGCGTTAATGCGAATTTAAATCCAGAAAGATGGGTTCCTCCCTCGATTGTATTGATGTTATTCGCGAAAGATAAAACGTTCTCCAAGTACCCGTCATTATATTGAAGAGCCACTTCCACTTGGAAATCTCCTTCAGAACCTTGGATGTGGATGGGCGCATGGAGCGCATTCTTGTCTTTGTCAAGGAAAATAACGAATTCACGGATCCCGCCTTCATAGTGATGGGTTTCCGTGCGGCCAGAACTCTTTTCCGTAATATTGATTTCCAAGTAAGGATTGAGAAAGGCTAATTCTCGCAAACGATTTGCCAAAAGTGTGAATTTAAACACGGATTCTTTGGGATCAAAACGAAAAATCTCCGTATCCGGGTAGAACGTTATAGTTGTTCCAGTTTGTTTTGGATTTTGTAAAGGTTCCGAAACCAATTCCGTGCATTTTACCCCTCGAGCGAAACGTTGGGTATATTTGCTTCCATCACGGCGAACCTCTACTTGTAACCATTCACTGAGGGCACATACCACGCTCATTCCTACTCCGTGCAAACCCCCCGAGACCTTATAACTTCCCTTATCAAATTTTCCCCCTGCATGTAATTTCTCCATGATTAATTCTAGTGTGGGTTTCTTATACACGGGGTGGATTTCCACAGGGATACCACGCCCATTATCCTCCACAGTCACGCTATTATCTTCATTTAACGTTAGATTGATCCGATCACAAAACCCCGCGAGACCCTCGTCAATCGCATTATCCACGATTTCATATACTAAGTGGTGAAGGCCTCTTTCCCCCGTGTCGCCGATATACATGCTGGGACGCTTGCGAATTCCCTCGATTTTATCAAGAACCCGAATCTTAGAAGCATCGTATTTTTCCGCACGTTTTTGATTTTCTACTGACATTAATTTCTCACGAGGACTTGGAATTTGGGAGGTACCTAATCAAAAAAGTACCAAAAACAGGCGCAGGTATGATAGTTAAAGCATTTTTTCTATTTAACGATTTTGCCCGATTTTTCCCATACCGGGGAGAAATTTTCCTGATGAAAGTTATGATCTCGCGTTGGTACTTTTCGATAAACAAAATAAACTTCGAAGACTTCGACGAAAATTCCTGAGGCTCTGAAGAAAAATGGTAGTTTAAGAACTACGATCTTAAATCTATACAACTCGAGCGGGTTTGTTTTGACTTAATGCTTCAAACATCTTGATTATATTCACTTAGAATTGAGGTACAACATCGTGATTTATAATTGAGCAAATATTATCCTAAACTTATTGATTTATATATGACCATTGAAGCAGAAATTTGTGGTCTCCCTATTGGCGATAAGGCGCCAGTTCGCATAATGGGCGTGTTAAACTTATCCGAGGAGTCATTCTATAAACCATCCTACATTGCAGATAGCACGAGTCAACTTATTACTGCAAAGGCGATGGTTGAAGGGGGGGCTACTATGTTAGATATCGGAGCAAGATCTACAGCCCCGGGTGCGAACCCTATCTCGATAACGGAAGAACTACGCCGCATCAAAGTACCTTTTGAGATGTTATGCAGTGAAATTCCGAAAGAGATTATTCTATCTGTAGACACGCAATACGGAGAAGTAGCCCGATTGTGTTATGACATTGCTACTAAAAACGGTCGCCCCCTCCTCGTCAATGATGTCAGCAATCTCCACACGGACCCAAGTCTTCGACGATTTGTCTTAGACACGTGTGTCCCCATAGTCCTCATGGCCAGCAAGCTCAAACCTGGCGATTGTCTCACTATAGACGAAATTTTTACGGAATTTCGGGTCATCGTCAACAAACTAACAAATGCAGGCTATCCGCGATCCCAAATTATCATCGACCCAGGCGTTGGTAAATGGGTTCCCGACAAGACCTCGAAGGAAGATTTGGCAATCATAAAAAAAATGAGAGATCTCCGTACTTTGAATCTTCCTATTCTTGTAGCCATTTCCAGAAAGTCATTTATTGGCACGATTTTAAGCTTGCCTAAACCAGAAGATCGTCTGCAAGGCACGCTAGCGGCCACTGCCATCGCAGTCTATAATGGCGCACACATTATCCGGACGCATGACGTGAATCTCGAAACGATTCAAACCATTAAAATTGCCCAGAGCATTCGGGACAGTGGTCTTTGACAAATTTTTTCTTTTCCCGAATTTTACCTTTCATATGCAAATTTTTGGCCTCAAAACCGATATCATTCAACCTAACGAAGACCTCATCGCCCACATTGAGCAGAGTCTCAAGGATGCTAATCTCACTCTCCAATACAAAGATATTCTCGTACTCGGTGAAACTGTCGTAGCTACTACTCAAGGACGAGTCATTGACTTGAAGACTGTCAAAAAAATACGACCTGAGGCTACCTCACTCTCGAAGCAATATCAAATGGATCCTCGCCTCGTGGAATTAGTCCTTCAAGAGTGTTCGGCAATTCTCGGGGGAGTTGATCACGTCTTGTTAGCTGAAATTGGCGGTCTCCTCATCGCTAACGCAGGGATTGACCAGTCTAATGCAGGTGGGGATGAAAATGTTGTTTTCCTACCCAAGGATCTCCAGAACACAGCGGATGTTATTCGGAAAGAGCTCGAACAACGTCACAAGGTCAAGATTGGGATAATTCTCGCAGATTCCCGCGTGCAACCCCTGAAAGTAGGCCTGATTGGTATGGCACTCGCGGTTTCCGGTTTTCAACCCGTCATCGATTGCCGGGGGCGGAAGGATCTCTTCGGGCGCGTATTGCGGATAAAGCAGATGGCGGTTGCAGACGACATCGCTAGTGCAGCACAATTGTTGATGGGCGAATGTGATGAAGCTGTCCCATTCGCCTTAGTACGTGGGGCACCGGTTAACTTTACCGATGAAACCCCCCAGTCTATGGTAATGCCTGCTTCCGAGTGCCTCTTTATGAACATATTCGCCAAGTTCTTTACTAACATTAAAGAAAAGGCAGAACAAGGCAAAATTGAAAAAACCTAAACTTGTTTTATTCTCAAAGAGGTGTTTTTTGTGGCCAAACTGAATGAACTTAGCGCGACTGCACTCCTCAAGAAAATCAAACAAGGGGAGACCACCCCCAGCGAGATTTTAGATGCCTGTCTCGCACGTATCGATGCTATCGATTCACGATTGCACGCATTCACGACTTTAGAACGATATAGAGCTATGAAAGCTGCAAAAGAAATCACCTCACGAATCTCGCAAAAGAAAAAAGTCGGCCCGCTGATGGGATTGCCCATTGCAATCAAGGACTGTATTTCCGTGAAAGATAGCCAAACTGCCTGCGGATCAAAGATGTTGGAGGGGTATAAACCCCCTTACGATGCCACCGTGATTGAAAAGCTAGTTCGCCAGGCAAATGCGGTGGTCATTGGACGCACGAATATGGATGAATTTGCTATGGGTTCGAGCACGGAATCGAGTCATTTTGGCCCCACGTATAATCCTTGGAACCTCAAATGCGTCCCGGGAGGGTCAAGTGGGGGTTCCGGTGCCAGCGTTGCTTCAAGCGAGGTTCCTATATCGATTGGGAGTGACACGGGTGGTAGTATCCGGTGTCCCGCGGCCTATTGTGGCATTTCGGGAATTAAAGCAACTTACGGACGAGTGTCCAGGTATGGTCTCGTGTCTTATGCCAATTCCCTCGAGCAAATAGGGCCTATGGCCAGATCCGTGGAAGATTGCGCGTTATTGCTTTCCATAATGGCAGGACATGACCCGCGAGACAGCACCACAGCAAAATTGCCCGTACCCGATTACACGAAGGAACTGGGCAATGACTTGAGTGGCCTCGTTGTGGGTATCCCGAAGGAGTTTTTTGGTAGTGGGTTGAAACCGGAAGTGGGCACTGCCGTCAAAGCGGGATATAAGGTTCTCGAGCAACTTGGTGCCGAAATCCGTGAAATCTCGCTCCCGCATATTGAATATGCATTACCGACTTATTATCTTATTGCGATGAGCGAGTGTTCCTCGAATCTCGCCCGGTTCGATGGCATCCGGTATGGATTCCGCAATGACGAGGAAAAGATGAGTGTCGTTGAGAGCTACAGCAAGACACGCCGGGAGGGGTTCGGGTCGGAAGTCCGCCGACGGATCATCCTCGGAACCTATGCACTTTCCGCGGGATTTTATGAGATGTTCTACATCAAAGCCCTGAAAGTACGCACGCTGATAAAAAACGACTTCTTGAAAGCATTGGAAACGTGCAACCTCCTCGTGGGGCCTACTATGCCGTCTGGAGCTTTTGAAATTGGGTCCAAGATAGACGACCCTCTGCTGATGTACCTCGAAGACGTGCTCACTGTGCCCATCAACCTTG
>MBAA01000219.1:7845-8481 GCA_001940655.1 Promethearchaeota archaeon CR_4 | reverse complement strand
GCCCTCACTCTCCGTGCCGTGCGGGTTTGATGCTAGGGGTATGCCCATTGGGATGCAGATTATGGGGTGTTACTACGATGAAGCAACTGTCTTGAAGGCAGGGTATGCCTTCCAACAGAAGACGACATTTCACAAGCAGAACCCACCACTATAAAACACAGAGGGATTGATATGACGATCGACAGACCGGAAATTATGATTGGACTGGAAACGCACGTGCAAATTACGGCACTAAAATCCAAGCTGTTCTGCGGGTGTGATGCCGATTATCGTGGCAAAAATCCGAACACTAATGTCTGTCCCGTGTGCTTAGGTTTGCCCGGATCCCTTCCCGTTCTGAACGGGCGAGCTCTTGAATTAGCCACCACGCTCGCGCTGGCTTTGGAGTGCAAGATTAACCCGCGTCAATTTTTCTTCCGCAAGAATTATTTTTACCCCGACATGGCCTGCAACTTCCAAATTTCCCAATATGACAAGGCCGGTGGCGTGCCTTTCGGGTCCGGTGGAAGAATTGTATATAAATCCGGTAAAGACACCTTCACAGTCACCCTCTCGCGAATTCACCTCGAAAATGACCCGGCCAAGCTCGTCCACCAAGGGTCCATCACCACCTCTCCTTTCACGCTTGTGGATTAC
>MBAA01000219.1:7504-7788 GCA_001940655.1 Promethearchaeota archaeon CR_4 | reverse complement strand
GAGCAAACCAGGGATTACCTGAACACCCTTCGGAATATAATCGAACACTGCGGAGTTGCTGACTTGTCCTTAGATGGTTCAGGGCGGACTGACGCGAATATATCTATGAAAGTGGATGGGCGCGAAGGTGGCCGTGTAGAAGTTAAGAATATTAACTCCTTCAAAGACGTAGAAAAAGCGCTTCAATTCGAGATAATTCGACAGCGCCAGATCCTGAAATCCGGCGGTTATGTACCCCAAGAAACTCGGCACTGGACAGGGAAAAATACGGTCTCGCTTCGGGT
>MBAA01000219.1:4954-7477 GCA_001940655.1 Promethearchaeota archaeon CR_4 | reverse complement strand
TTTCCCAGAACCAGATCTTGTCCCGATCGAAGTATCGGAAAAATTAGTTGCTCGTATGCAAAAATCTATGCCCGAACTCCCCCGCGCCCGCGCCCAACGATTCCAACAGCAATACGGACTTTCTGAATATGATGGGGAAGTCCTCGTATCTACCAAGAGTAATGGTGATTTCTTTGAAGAAACCGCCAAAATCAACACCAATTACAAAGATGTCGCAAATTGGATGATGGGAGACATTGCTCGACGGTTAAACGAACGAGATATCACAATTCGGGCATCAAAATTAAAACCAAAAACATTATCCGAAATGATAGAAGCTATCAATAGTAATGTCATTACGGGGAAAATTGCCAAGGATTTCGTGCCCAAATTACTAGATGGCGAATCTTTTGTCAAACTCGTCAAAGGACTCGAACAACAAGGTGGAATCATCAATGATCCAAAAGCACTCGAACCTGTAGTGGTTGATGCTATTAAAGCTAATCCACAAATTGTTCAGGATTATCGCACCAATCCAAAAGCTCTCCAAGCTTTAGTTGGCGCCGTGATGAAATTGACGAGCAAGCGAGCAGATCCTGGACTCGCTCGTGATTTGCTCAAGAAGCACCTCGACAAACGAGAACAATAAAAAGGAGATACTTCTACAATTTTTTCAATGCATCCCGTGCCGCGTCCAGTTTCAGGTTGACGATGCCTAATTTGACGTCCTCGGTCGCCACGATGACTACAATCTTTCCGACCACTTCTGCGAATATCAGTTTGCCTTTTTCACTCTCAATAATCGCCCGGAGAAACTGCCCCTGACTTAACTCTTTCGTAGCTCGCTCGGATGCCTTCTGGATTAATGTCACCATCGCTGCAATGCTATCTGCGTCAATCCAACCAGGAAGGGCGGAATCACGCACTAAACCGAATTTTTCAATAATCGCTGCCCCGTGGACACCTTTTACGGATCGTAGGGCGTTTAAAACCTCCTGTGGGTCTTTCAATTGAATTTCGCTCATCATTCTATCACCTGTTAGTCTGTTTTTTAATCTTGTTTTTTATATTGGGCCATCTTCTATTTAATACTGATTCCCTCAATCTGAAGTTCGATTCAATATCTTGATCTATTCCTACTGTTTGGGGGAAAATTGAGTATCGGGTTTCTGCATTTGCGTATTACACGATTTTGTCAGAGTCTTCATTCTTGAGAGTACTCAGATCAAAGCAATCTACGCGGATTCGATTTCCTCACTGTGGCACCGCGGGCATTGGATTTTGCCTTCGTGGTCCGATTTCGACAACTCGAACGAGAACGTGGCCTGCTTCACGTCAAATTCATAACCACACGCGCTGCATTTTAGACTTCCTTTCATAAAAATTCAAACTCTTGAATATTCTCGCAGTACCTAATACAATGAAGTTGGAAATATTATCTATTTAACAATAGTTATTGAGGAGAATGATGACTGCTATAACTAGTTGCCTGCATTTCATTCCTATATGGACGAGGTTGTGAGATAAAGCGGGTCACATTCCCGCTCGTGATGATCCCGAAGTAACTAGATATCTTGAACTTGCACGTGCAAGATAAATCATCAGAGTGCTGAATAACCATTATCACAAATAAAATATCCAGATGATGATCTTTAATAGTCGGATTTTTATTGAATAGATCATGAGAACGTGCTGGAGTTGCGGAGCCCCTTGCAGTGTGAACCACCCGTACTGCCACCATTGCGGGGCGGATCAGGCCGAGGGGGAGGGATTGATGGTGCCAGAGGCTTCAGCCATTATCCAAGCAGCGAGGCGGCGGCGGTATATAAGATATGCTGCTTTGGTCTTTGTTATTTTCCTCGTTGGGATGGCGATTTTGTGGTTGTACCTCCCGACTTAATGATGAACTGAACTATCAGAGAATCGCCCATTTTCTTATGCAGGAAAGCAACCGGGTTTCAAATCTCCTTTTTTTGAAGTAATCTCACTTATAACTCGATGGGTATTTTCTCCTCTCGTTTTCACAATGCTACGGCTTTTGCCCTGAAATAACTCTATTCCTGAGATTTCTTAACCCCGTACATCTGATCTGGTGTGAGTATGTCAACAGTAAGTGTAAACCGGCTAAGCTCATTCCAATGCTCTCTTTTTCTTAACGTAAAAATTCTTCTCCAATGACGCGAGGTTTGATAGAATTTCACTTCTCTTATTCCTTTAGAGCATTATTCGGGGAATAATCCTTCGAAAGGGTTCCCCTCGTAATTTCCGGACTTCACGGCGCGTTCTGCCTCTTTACTAGAAGTAGCTTCATCCTGAATTTGTAAGACCTTTTCTGCGATTCCAAGATAGTGATTTCTGAGGATAAGCTTGAATATCCTCACGAGAAAGACCCAGAAAAACCCACACATCAGAAATAAGAGGATAATATCGATTAACACGTTTAAATGGAATATTTGTTCGTTTGCCCAGAGTATGACGCCAACAATGAAATAATCAGAAGCCATAAACCCATAATAGATTGTATAATGTACATTAAACCTAGTC
>MBAA01000219.1:3691-4935 GCA_001940655.1 Promethearchaeota archaeon CR_4 | reverse complement strand
TCCGCCGGGCAGAATCGAGTATCTGAAAGATTTCCGCATTTACTTTTGTTGTGATAGGATCTGTAATACAAAGTCCCAAACCTTTGTGTATTTCGCTTTTTACTTTTATTTGGTCTAATGCCGAAGGGAGTGTCTTGCAGATCTCCCCAAACACCTGTGATTCCTCCCCGAAAATCTGCCATATCTTTTCCCAGCGACAGAAACAAATAAAAAACATCAACACGAGGAGCATAATTCCAATTAAACGCGTTGATGACAACCAAATCCCTGTAATTATCAGCAAACAACTAGTAATGCCAAGTCCTTCCTATAGCAATTTTTCATTTTTTTCAATAGTAAGGGCCTTTTCATACTTTTTCAACGCGGTCTGAACAGTTTCAATTTTTATGCTTGTAATAAAGGTCAGGAATTTTCTTTTGAGATATTTAGGCTTCATTTCAGTAGAATCCCTTGTGCCCTCTTGGAGGATGGTTCTTTCTTTTTGGAGGATCATTTCAAAATTCGGGTGCGGCTGGAGAAATCTGGATCGCGCCTGGAATTGGAGTCCTTTTATTAAAGCAAACCAAACTAAGTTGGCATAGACGAGCGCTATACCAACTATGGCTAAATATAGCTCTTTCGTTGTTTTTAGTAAAAAATAAATTAGTAACGAAAGGAGAATGATGTTTTGAATCACAAAGATGAGAATGGGTTTCATATAAGGAGAATGTGTTGGATTTTCTGCCCGTTCTGTCAAATATAACGTTTGAATCAACCCCCCGGTATTTGGATATGACATAACAATCTCCGATAAAAAAGTTATGGACTATTAGCAGCAAGATTAGATTTATTACAAATACGTCTTTTTCTCACGCAGGAAAGCAAAGGGCGCCAAATATGCCTTTTTTCGAGAATCAACGCGGGTTGAAAATCTATTATCAAGATTATAATCCTGAGAGGGATAGGTGCGTTGTATTACTCCACGGGTGGGGGTCCTCGGTGTCCTTTTTTCACCAACAAATCCCTTTGCTGGAAAAATCCGGATTCCGAGTCGTGGCATTTGACGCGGAAGGCCACGGACGGAGTGAAAAGGCCAAACAAATGACGATCGAAGATATTACTGCGAATACGCGCGATAATATGCTCCAGGATCTCGAAGCTCTTGGGATGCAAATACGAATGCCAACGAGGATCGGGATCATCGGGCATTCCTTGGTCGGCGGTGGGATTGCCCAGCTATACGCCATCCAGCATCCGGAACGAGT
>MBAA01000219.1:2827-3660 GCA_001940655.1 Promethearchaeota archaeon CR_4 | reverse complement strand
CTCCTCATTGATAATGTCGTGCGTAACGTCTTCTGGAATGCTTTGCCGAAATTCATCCGGATTCAATATGACATGTTCACGAAAAATCAAGGAACCCTCGCCAACGTTCTCGATAAAATGATCCCCTTCATCCACCTCGCGATTGTGGCCGAATTGGAGAGATATGCCCAACCTCCACCGGTCGAGCTTGACGTGCTCATCCAGATGGAAATTTTGGAAATGTTTAATTCCCCGATCCCAGCGGAAAAAATAAGCGTGCCCACGATTATTATGGGGGCAGAATTAGACGATTTTGCTCCAGTTGAGCTGTCGAAGGTTCTACACAAAAAAATCAAGAATTCTATATTGAAAATCATCCCGCTAGCGGGCCACTTCGCCCCAGCCCATCGCTGGGAGGTAGTGAACGAATATTTACAGGAATTCATTACAGAAAAGGAGAAGTTAACCATTGGACGCTGAACAAAAGATTATAGCTCTTCGCGAAACCGTTGCAAATTTCATCAAAGAACGCCAATGGGGGAAATACCACCTCCCGAAGGATCTTTCAATGGCCATCGCGATCGAAGCTTCGGAACTCATGGAATTATTCTTGTGGAAGCAAACGAGCATCCAAGAAGTTGTCCAAGATCCAATTTTAAAGGAAAAAGTCGCGGACGAGATTGCTGACATCTTAATTTATTTGCTAAGTCTCGTCAACACGCTCGGTTTTGACCTATCGAACATTGTTACGAAGAAAATGGCGAAAAATCGGGTTAAGTACCCTGCCTCAGAATTCCAAGGAAATTACGAAAAGCGCTGATTCGAGACATTTTTACCCTTGGATGACCAGATCG
>MBAA01000219.1:0-2818 GCA_001940655.1 Promethearchaeota archaeon CR_4 | reverse complement strand
ATCTTGGTCACCACTCGGTTCTTCCAAACCAGAGGAGGGTTCCTCCATAAGTCGAATATTCTGAGGCAGATTTCGTCCAGTGCGATTTCCTTTTTCCTCTTTAGTCTGAATATCCCGCGAGCGGTGGAACTGCGTGACTTTAAAGATTACGTAATTGAATAATGTGAATAATGGCGAGACTAAACGCGTCTCTTGAGGCAGTCGGGAAGGGGGTGCCAACTTTTTTACAATTCCCAAAAGGTGCGAATATATTCTTATACGGTAAAAATGAAGTACAATGTACCCTTTGCTTTCACGGTTGCGTGACTGCAGGAGATGTGAGACTATGAAACGAATACAGAAGGTTAATGTATTGACGCTCGTGGGCACTTTACTTGTCCTTGCGATTGTAATGCCCGCAATACTCCACCCCGTGGGACTTCGGGGCGATAAGTGTTACGGGGACGTGTTGCAACCACGTGCAGCATCCTATTCGGAATACATGTATACCATCAGCGGTTTTGACACCCCGCGCGGGGTCGCGGTGGATAGCGCCACTGGGTACCTGTACGTTGCGGACACGTGGAATCAGACCGTGCAGGTGTTCGACAATGCCGGCACCTACCAATATACCATCGGCACACCGGGGGAGACCGGACTTGGCGATGATCACTTCGCCTACCCTGGCGGAGTCGCGGTGAACGCCACGGGACACCTGTACGTCGCGGACGAAAATAATCAACGCGTACAGGTGTTCGATAATGCCGGGATCTACCAGTATACTATCGGTACGGCCGGGGTGTCCGGGACTGGTAACTACGAGTTCCAGTCCCCGCGCGGGGTAGCGGTAAACGCCACCGGGCACCTATACGTTGTAGATATGGCAAACCAACGGGTGCAGGTGTTCGACAATGCTGGAATCTACCAGTACACGATCGGCACACCGGGGGTGACCGGGACTGGTGATTACGAGTTTGACTGGCCGTATGCGATTGCGGTGAACGCCACGGGACATCTGTACGTCGCGGACGCGCAAAACCACCGCGTGCAGGTGTTCGATAATGCCGGCACCTACCAATACACCATCGGCACGACGGGAGTTTCCGGGCCTGGCAACAACGAGTTTTACGTCCCGAGCGGGGTCGCGGTGAACGCCACTGGACACCTGTACGTCGCGGATATGTTCAACCACCGCGTACAGGTGTTCGACAATGCGGGTACCTACCAAGACACCATCGGGGTGACGGGGGAATATGAACCGAATGATAATGACCACTTCAACTACCCTTTCGGGGTCGTGGTAAACGCCACCGGGCACCTGTACGTCGCGGATAGTTACAACGACCGAATACAAGTGTTTACCAATGGGACTTTATTACCCAACCCGCCTACTAGCCTGTCCATCTCGATCAACGACGGGGCAGCGGAGACGGGCACCACAAGCGTGACGTTGACCCTATCGGCCACGGGAGCTGAAGAGATGTGCTTCTCGAATAATGGTACCACGTATACGGACTGGGAGGTATACAACCCCTCTAAATCGTGGATCCTTGACGAGGGTCCAGGTTTCAAAACCGTGTATTTCAAGGCAAAGAACGACACCATCGAGGCGGTGGCGCCAGTCACGGGCACTATACTATACGTGGTGCCCCCGACCGGACTCTCCATCACCATCGATGGCGGGGCGGCGGAGACCGCCAATATCAGCGTGACGTTGACGCTATCCGCTACGGGGGCGACCCAGATGCGCTTCTCCAACGATGGCGTGACGTGGTCATCGTGGGAACCCTTCGCAACGACAAAGACGTGGACGCTCGCAAGTGGCGCGGGGGTCAAGACCATATACTTAAATGCCCGCAACAGCACCATCGAGGCAGCGGCGCCAGTCTCCGACACCATCACCTACAACCCCCCAAGCGACGGCGATGGGAATGGAAATGGCGGAGATGACGAAACCGGAATTCCCGGGTTTCCCATTACCATACTCTTGGTAATGTTGGGGTTTGGTGCACTCTCCATCCAGCAACGGGTAAGGCGTACCTCTCACGCCTGACCCCCTTGCTTGCCTATTTTCCCCCTCTTTTCTCTTTTTTCCCATCAATTCTCGGGGTTTGCTTTCAGCCTTGTGAAAAATCCTTGCGAAAAGTTCTAATTAACTTGCACTAAAGCTTCCAACGAGAATTATGGACGATTTATTAATCCGGCAACACCTTAATAACACTCTCGTTGAAACAAATTTCACGCAGCTCGGCACGATATACCGAGGGAAGGTTCGGGACAATTATTCTTTACCTGATGGCCGACGCATCATCATTGCGAGCGACCGGTTATCCGCGTTCGACCGGGTCTTGACGTCCATCCCCTTCAAAGGGCAGCTTTTGAACCAGATGACGAATTTCTGGTTTGAACAAACCAAGGAAGTGGTTCCGAATCACATCCTCGACACACCTGACCCAAACGTCACGGTAGTCCAAGAAGCAAAACCATTGCCGGTGGAAATGGTGATTCGCGGGTATATTACTGGGAGCGCCTGGCGGGCGTATGAGAAAGGCCAAGAGGTGCCTAGTGCAAACTTCCCAAAAGGATTGCAAAAAAATCAAAAACTTGCTACGCCCATCATTACCCCTTCCACCAAGGCTACAACCGGGCACGATGAAGCTATTTCTAAAGAAACCATCCTAAAGAAAAACCTCGTCCCCAAGGCGATCTACACCCAAATGGAGGAATATACCTACAAGCTCTATGATGCCGCGTCCAAGTTGTGTGCCAACAACAACATCATCCTCGTGGACACGAAATACGAGTTTGGTCTCGTGGGGGACGAGGTCATCGTGATCGA
>MBAA01000235.1:36082-36291 GCA_001940655.1 Promethearchaeota archaeon CR_4 | reverse complement strand
GTGGATAGTGATAACTGGGTATTTCTTAGGGGCAAATGGAACCCCGCCAGACTTCGTGTACGCGATCTATGTTATTGAGCTCATCTTATTCAATTGCTTCGCGTTCGTGATGTTGTTCTACTTCAAGCGATGGGGCAAGTTCAAGGACTATGCATTTAGCGAGCGTGCATACCAGATACTTTCCTTGTTGGCGAAAACACTACTGGCGT
>MBAA01000235.1:34860-36075 GCA_001940655.1 Promethearchaeota archaeon CR_4 | reverse complement strand
ATTCGGTGGAATCCTCCAACCATCATAGGATTAGTAATTCGCGTGGAGTCGGGTAATCTAGGAACGATGAAAAAATCGCAACCTTCCATCATTTATGTTCCTTTTTTTCGTCCCAGACTTGCTCGAGTCCGCAATCTAGGCACGTAAAGATATTTTTACCCGTCTGCACCATTTTACCACGATATTCCTCGCATTTTTCCTTAGAGATCATAATGTCGTGCAAGTGCCCCGTTTCAACGTCTTTCCATCGGGAGGATTTGGTCATTTTTAGCAACCAACCTATTCTTCGAGGATGGAAATATCTCGTTGACCTACTTGTTGGACGTCGGGAATGTATTATGAAAACTATGTCCTTGTGATTATTTATATATGAGAGGTTAATCGTGAAAGAAGTAAATGGATAACGAAACGCAAAACGGTCTTACATAACATATTCTCCAACGAATAAAATCACTTTTCTTGAGGAGGAAAATTATTAATTAGAGCTGAACTGAGAACGTAATGGAAATTTATTAGGTTGAGTCAATGACAGGATTGTTATTCCTGTCTTGTTACAAATAATGTGTTAGAATCTACATTTTGGTTATAGTAACTCGTAACACATTTAGGTTTAGAGTGAGGGATAGAACAATAGAAATGGTTCCTGTTTGCTAAAAAACTAAAGAAGGCGTGAAGTTATTGGTGAAAAAAACTAGTAAAATTAAAAAGCGGATTATTGGTTTGCGGGGAAAGGTTATGATTTATTTCCTCCTCCTAAGTATCCCCGTGATGGTTCTTTTTTCCTACAATTCCACCTTAACCTTGCGAGAATCAATATATTCAGAAAAGCGGTCAGCATTGAAGAATTCCGTAGGTACCGTCATAACAAGCGTGAATAATTCATACACACTCTATCGCCAAGGGGTCTTGAATGAGACCACAGCCAAGGATCAAGCCCTCAATTGGACGAAAAAGTTACGGTACGGCCTGGGTGGAAGGGATTATTTCTGGGTTCAAGAAACTCGGAATGTTTTAGGAACATTGAAACCCTACATGCTGATGCACCCCACTCGCCCTGACCTCGAAGGTACTGATCTCTCGGAAATTCAGGACTCGGATGGTAGGTATTATTTTGTTGAGTTTATGAACGTGGCACAATCGGAGGCTGGTGCAGGTTATGTCGAATTTAATTTTAAATACTATTCATATGAAAACAAGAATGCTACTATGCTGGCC
>MBAA01000235.1:33610-34847 GCA_001940655.1 Promethearchaeota archaeon CR_4 | reverse complement strand
CTTCAGAAGTTTAAGAAGATCAGTGCCAGCGATGAAGTGAAAGATTTGGTAGATTCTGTCGAAGAAATGCGGTCGAAAATTGCTTCCCTCGTGGAGGAGCTCCAAACCGCATCCACCAGACTGTCCGCGTCATCCGAAGAGCTCGCGTCTACCTCTGAAGAAGTGTCTTCCTCCTCCGAGAACGTTGCTGCCACGCAGCAACAAATCACGAAAGGCGCCCAAAATCAAGCTTCAATGGTCGTTGAAGCCCAGAAACTCATCCAACAGCTCAGCATAGGCATCAAAGACATTCGTAAGAACGCTGAGGACATTTCCCAGGTTGTTGACCTCATCACGGGCATCGCCAATCAAACCAACTTGCTCGCCCTCAACGCGGCCATCGAGGCAGCACGAGCAGGCGAATCCGGCCGTGGATTCAACGTGGTCGCGGATCAAGTACGCAAGCTGGCTGACGAATCCAAACAAGCTGTGAAGCGCACGGAGGCGATGGTGCAGCTAATTGTCAAGGTCTCCGAAGAACAAAGCGCCGCCACAGTTAGTGTCGTCAACGCGGTTGATAGCATTGCAACAGTTGCTGAGGAAACATCCGCTAGCACGGAAGAGGCATCAGCGGCCGCCGAGGAACAAGCATCCTCGATGGAGGAGATCACCTCCACAGCCACGATACTTGCGGAAATAGCTCAAGATCTCCGGCGGAAGATGGACACTTATCATGTCAGTGAATCGGGTCACGAAGGAAGTGATGACAAGAAAGGCAAGGAAACATCCCCAGCAGAGGCAGAGAAATCTAAAGAAGAAGTAATTTCGAGAAAATCAAAAAAAAGGCAACATCAATATGAGGATATGGAGCAAATTCTCGCCCAGGATGCCGAAACTAAAAAATCCTCCTTCTAATCGTATTTTTTTCCCATTTTCTTGCTTATTCTCATTCTTTTTGGTGTAAGTTAAAAATTTCAAAGTGAATTTCTCTTGGGTAATATGTTGTTTCTCTTCCATATTAATCCGACATAACAAAACCGTGCAAGACTGTTGCTTTTTAACAATGACAAGTGGATTAACGAAATTTTCAATCCGCAAAAATATATAGGAGGTAACGTCGTAAAAGAAAAAGGAGTTTTATTTCGCAGTATGCTTCTCGTGATGCGAATTGTTTTCCGCCAGCTGAATGCTCCCGAAATACCTGTCGATGACGGGCCCGATCTGCAGGTTCTTCAGGTTGCCATCAAAATTTGCGATG
>MBAA01000235.1:28425-33589 GCA_001940655.1 Promethearchaeota archaeon CR_4 | reverse complement strand
GGCGGCTTGAGGAATTGTGGTAGTGACTTCTAAATCTCCCTTCAACGTTTCCGGATTGACCCGGTGGAAGAGACGGTGGAAGAGGGATAATCCCGTGTCTGCCATGATGACGTGAATTTCGATGATGCCGTTCTTCCAGTCTAATTCACTGTAGTCCGGGATCGAGAGGAAGAAATACCGGAAGAATAACCAACCAATGATTTCGATAAACGTGCCCACAACCCACAACTCTTTCGGGAATTCGGTGTACACGAGTGTGGTTGGATCTTGGACACCACGACCAAAGAGACTTACCATTTCTCCTCCTAACGCGATGATTGCCGAAAAGAGGCCTAAGAGGATTTTACGCTTAATTTCTTTGGGTAAACTAAGGCGAACGAAAAAGATTTGGAGGAACCCGAAGAATCCTACTATCCCGAAAAAGACCGCCACAATAACTACCGGAATATATGCCCAAGGTAAAGTTGTTTCGAGGTAGTGGTCATAAGGATCTCTACACTCAAGTCCTATTAAAACCACCACATAAACGATCACGAACACCGTAAGCAGGGCAATTCCCCCGTATCGTTTATTTCCGAGTTTGATTATCCGACTTTTCCTCGGAAACACGAATTGCTCGGCGGTTAAGGCGAACGCACTGAGAATAATCACCACAACCGGTATCAACAGTGCCGTTAAAATATCAGGGGGTTGGGTCTGTTCGGGGGTTATAATCAATTTTCCAACGATTTGCGTGGTCATATAGCAACCATAACCAATAAGGGCAGATCCCATTACTAAGAAGGTCATGTGAGCTGCATCGCCACGTTGTTGCTTGTCGGCTTTCAGGTAGCGGCCCAATATGTCCGTACCAATAATGAATAAAAGTGCCGTTAGCGCCCCGTATAGAATGTAGACCGTAAATTCGATGAATGAGCTTCCATCATTAGGTAATGGAAATAGTGCCATATGATTCTCCTACGGATTATATTTTTGATCATTCACTCTTAGCATTAACTTATAGTTTTGAGTATAAATGTTTTGTTTAATGACCAGAATCTACTGACAAACTCCTCACTTACGAGAAGAGGACATAAATGACTAGTTATTGCGCCCTCTCAATGGGGATTTCACGGATCCTATTCGTTTGAAGGAAGCAATGGTAAGTAAAGTTCTTTTTCGAATATTTTTCCTGAAAATTAAGGATTCCAAGAAGTGAAATAAGTTAGTTCCACCTATTGTTACCTATTAGCAGGATGATGCATAGCTTTATATATAGCATATTAACCTGTTGTCATGCGATCCGACCAAATTGCAGGGGTTCATCAATATGGAAAATGATCTGGAAGATGACATTCCAGCAGTGCCCATTCCCAAACCGAAGCAAATCGATCCGGTTATGTCCCAACCGGTATTTCGCAACAACCGCTACGTGAATGATCCAAATTACACACACGTGCTCGTTGAATGTGAACTGTGTGGGGGCGTGATCAAGATGCCCGTCCCCACGGCCTATGTAGTAAATTCGAAGCTTCCGGTGGTACCAATTACCTATACCCACGGCCAATTCGGGATACGACACGCTCTCCTCGCCCACCTCGACCACGACTTCCAAGTGCGGCGTACGCGGGTTTCATATTTGGTAGAAGAATGATTTCAAAAACAGGATTTTTTAGTTTTAATTTGAATTTTTAAAAAAAATTAAACCCGTTTTCCCTCGTTCTGGAATAAATCCTTTAGTTGTGCTCGTGCAAGGGCATACTTATTGGTCTGCTTCTCTTCTTGAATATTGGCAAAAATGGTGCTATACTGGGAAATGTCTGCAGGAACTCCGTGAATTGCGAGTAATGAATCGCACGCATTATTTTGCACGAGATAATTCCACACTATTTCTTTTGCACACTTGTCTTGGTGAATAGTAGGATAACAAGAAAAATTAAGAACTAAGATAACCGCATGAACTATAATGGATTTAAATGAAATTAATACCATTGCAGCGATTGCAAGCGTGATTGTGGATTGCTTCATAATCGTTCAAATTTTCAGAATTTACAACCATTATCAATACCCGACGCTTCGTTTCCTACTTGTTGGAATTTTACTCTTAGTCATCGCGGATTTGGAACCCATTTCAAAATACATTGTCCTGATCGGATTTGGGGTTTCGGTGATAATCACTGCTATCGACGTCATTTTGCGATGTTTTGCAGTGTTCTCCCTCCTTTTATTGCTGGATGCGTCAGCAACTCAAACATTGTACACGCGGCGGAATATAATCTTGGGAATGTTACTTGTAATCTCTGCCACTGGTGTGGTCGTGACCGCCTTGCTTATGAACGTTGGAGAACCAAATCTATATTCTGGCTTAGGTCACATCGATTTCGCGCCCCCCTCTGCATTCTCCGGATTTGGTTTAGTACTTCTATCGCTGTTCCTTGATTTCCTGATTCTTGGGGACTTGTTAATAGTTGGGCAAATTGGGTTAATTGTCTTCACCCTTGCTAGACAAAAGAAGGAAAGTCCGAATCCTGCACGGCGGAAAAATATCTCCTATCTTCAAATTGGATGTTGTATTTTAATAACTGGGTCTTTTTTTGCTCCCGTTTTATCCTTTATTGGGGATACTTTAATGATCTTTGGTTTTCTCTTTCTGATCTGGAACATCCGTAAAAGCGGGGATTTACTCCTCTATGAATCCACGCTCCGCCACTTAATCGTTATGAGGCCGGGAGGCATTCCCGTTTTCAGTTTTTCTTTCCAGACGGGGTCGCCAGTCGAAATAAATGCGTCAGGATCGCCTATACAAAGGACTCACAAGGATGCACTTTATTCAGGAGCAATTTCCGGGATCTCATCACTTATTAGCGAAATCATAGATTCGAAGCAAAATGTAGAACAGATCAACTTAAACCGAGACATCGTGATTGTTCGGCAACTTTTAGAAGGAAAATTTGCAGTTCTTTTGTTTACGGGGCGCGCGACAAAACTTTTCCGAGAAGCTTTGGATAGATTCTCACGTGAAATTTCGCCACTACTAACAACATTATCCCCAATCGGGAATTTATCACCAGAGGATTTAGAAAACACAAATCGGTTAATCACAAAGCATTTTGGTCCGAATATTCAATCGTAGCTGTAATCTTTATTGAACAAAATTTATTACAAAAAATGTCGCTTTTTACTTTTTGATCTTGCTTATTCGCTCAATAATGTCCTTAAAGTCAGCGAAGACTTTCGCGTCCCCAATCCAAGAACACACGGTCTTCTCATCGTAGCGTTTCTCAAATGCTGATTGGATGCTATCTAACACGTCATCCACTTTCTTTGGTTTGCGTGCGATCTTTGAATCAGGGTCGAATAACAAGACGTAAGAAATGGGTAAGTTTTGAGCACTCCGAATCGCAATTTTTCGTTTTGACAAATTGAAAAGAGAACAACCACCATGCTCCACCGCTCTAGCAAATTGTTGGATAGCAGTTAAAAAACTTGCGATTATAACCTGTTTCGACTGGGAATCCATCTTCTCAGGAGTGTAATAAAAGAGCACATTACCCGCGTTATTGATTATGAGAATTTCCTCCGATGCCATTGTAGATCACTTAAATGACGAAGCTACGCCTACCTCTTATCTCTGGTAATACAAATAGAATTCGGTTTCGGATCCTAAATAGTTAACGATCGAGTCCCTCCTCTGAAAGTATCATGTGTCATACCCGTTAAAATTCGATGCCCATTTCCTCGATGACTCGGGAAATGTGAGGTAATCCCAGATGTCCGCTCATTATTTTCCTACTTCCGCTGAGAAATAGTTGTTCTTCCTTAATCACGCATTTGGAATCCATCACTGCATTTCCTGTTTGGTGATTCCGTGTATTACGCGGTAGCAGAAAATCTTATTAGGTTTTTGCGAGACTAGATATTTTAGAAATAAGCTGGGTGGTCTCTTCGTGGCTTCACTAATATCATTACTTAGCGGAATTACCGCAACTGCCATCGTGGTAACAGGGTGGCT
Organism: Promethearchaeota archaeon CR_4; assembly: GCA_001940655.1. Taxonomy (GTDB): domain Archaea; phylum Asgardarchaeota; class Lokiarchaeia; order Sigyniarchaeales; family CR-4; genus CR-4. Next base: position 29,598 of record MBAA01000235.1, on the reverse strand, counting down.
TGCTGGTCTCAGGCTGTATTTTATCAACAAGCGTGCTCCCTCAAAACTCTTGCCGTGGGCGGCGCTCGTCCTCATCACTTTTGGTTCATTCTACACAGGAACAATGGTATATTTCTTCTACCTATTAGGTACCGGGGCACAATTCACTCCCTTGTACATTGGGGCTTGGCTTTGTTACACAGTTACACCCCTTGCAGCAGCGAGTGCAGTCTACCTCGGGTGTTCGTTGTTTAAACCCAGTCTCGCGAAAATCTTTTTCGGAATCTTTTTTGCAATTGGAGCGGTCTACGTAGTTTTATTGTGGTTCATGCCAGATTATGCAGTCAGTGTACCCCAACCACCAGCAGGGGAACTCATTGACATCTCAAATGAAAATCTCGCAAAGATTTTAATTGCGGTAATAATTTTGGGACTATTTGTGTTCTTGGTAGGTGGATTTGCTTTTCTAGCGAAGAAAGCATCAGGGGAAGAACGAAAGACAGCCATCTTCTTTGCGATTGGGTTTGGATTCTTCCTCTTCGCGGCCATTGGCGACTCGTTAATCCCAGAGGATGCCTTGCTACTCCTAATAATTCGCCTTATTATGCTCACAGCATTCGTGTTCCTATTTATCGCCGCTTCCCGCATGAAGTCTAAGTAAATTGGTGATCCAGCTGAAAGACATAGAACAATTATGGCTCATTCAACGGTCCGGCGTGCCCATGTTCAAGTATCCGGAAAATGACCAGAAAATAGACGATTCATTATTTGCCGGCATGCTGACCGCCATTCTCCAACTTGTTCGCACGAGCATGGGGCATTTCATTGAAACGATCGCGATGGGCGATCGCTCCTTTTGCATCGTCTCGGTGGAAGAACTCGACCTCATCATCGTGGTACAGACCCCTAAAAACATTAAGAGTAAGCAGGTGCACAAACAACTTGAGGTAATCCGAGAGAAGTTGATGAAGACATATACACTCGCGAGTATCAAGAACTGGGATGGTTCGTGTGAGTTTTTCAAGAGTTTTACCGACCAACTAAAAGAAGAGAAAGAATCAGACCCCGTCAACCTCTTTTTTGGCACCCGAGATTGAATCTGAACGTAAAAAAGAATTCCATCTTATTCTTTTATTTCAGACTAATACGGGTTTTAGGAGTCTAGTAATAATGCTGATGGCTTTCTTGATAATT
>MBAA01000235.1:25951-28381 GCA_001940655.1 Promethearchaeota archaeon CR_4 | reverse complement strand
CCGATGCCGATTAGTGCTGCGATGATCATGAAATTTGTGAGTAGATTGAATTCCACGATAAATCCTGCAAGAAGGGGTGTAATGCCATATCCGATGCCGGAAAAAATCTCGTAAATCGTGACAGATTTCAACGACCCCGTTGCCTTCCCGTGTGCGAGCATGACCTGCGCGCCAAATGCATAAATGAAACCATTGAAAAAGCCCAGCAGAATATTGAGTATTGTAACGAAATATATCTCCGGAAAGGAGAATATAAGAATAGATATAGTTAGGCACCCGAAACCACCAACGAGAAACAATCGATATTTCCCCTGAAGAGATAAGTGCCCACTCCAATTGATTCCTATCATCTGGGTGATGAGTTGCGAAAATATGATGAGGTACGACCAATAAGACTCCCACCCCGCGGCGTACAGGAAGAAGGGATATGTGAAATTGAACATCGATCGAGTGGCACCGTGGATCATTTGGGCCGTCACTGCGATACCAATTGGAATACATATCAGCACCATCGAATCGTAACCCGATTTAAGATATTGGTTTCCATTGGAACTTTTAACCTGGCCTTGGTTTATAGGGGTCGCAGGTAATATTGTTCGAGGGTTTGCACCTATAACTGGAGTTCCCGTTTGGTTAATGCCAACGATCGCGCGATTACCTTCAAATTCCAGTATATGGTCACTATCTTCTATGAGAAACGCGAAGGGTATTATAATCACTAAACCGAACCACCCGAGTATCAATCCTAAGAAGTTATTTCGACTAAAAAATACGAGAACCAATCCCGAAATCCCTCCTATCAAGGATCCAAAATTCCATGAAAAACCATAGATGCGAAATAGTCCATCTGCTCGCTCTGTGGGACAAGTTCTTTGCCATATCGATACCTGCATTTGAACATTTGGCCAAAAAAACCCAAGAGCTATTCCCTCTATGGAACGGCACACGATCAACACGACATCTATGAAAAAGAATAATTGAAAGGTAGTTGTAATGACCGGAATGATCGCGGCTAAAATCAACGCGTTCCGGAGTCCGATTTTCTCGGTTATGGGGCGAGCAATGATCGGAGCAACGATGTAAACCGTGATGTATATGGCATAAATAACCCCCACAAGCCCCGCTTTCATGTGTTCGTGAAATATGAGGTAATTAGGCAAAGCAAGACCGTAGATCATATTCGCGAACGAGCGAAGGAGAACCTGCATATAAAGGGGATAAAAGCGGTAATTTCGCAGGAGCTGCTGTTTCACGCGTTGATGCTTGGAGTTCTCAAACATAAGAGGTCAGTAGGGCGATTTAATTCAATTGGGTGATCTAATGGCCGGCAATCCTAAAAATTTTCGAATCCTAACCTAAGATCCCCCAGTGACCTCGGAGTACGCAATATCTGGGGAGTTGGGTTCAAGCATAACGCGATCAATCTCCACCATAATCCCAGGTGCAATCAAATCATTATAAGGAAGAATTACGAAGAGACATTATGAGATCACAATCTAAATTCTTGTCTTGGGTTTTTATTGTAGTGAATTTTGCATTTATTGTAATCTTTTACTGGTTCTGGCAATCTTTTTCTGGCACCAAATTCACCGATGCATTAATCATTTTATTTCTCCCACATCTCTTAGTGCCACTCGTTAGTATCGGACTTGCTTCATTATTCATTCGTCTATATACAAAACTCGGGCGGTGGTTGAAGTTCGGACGATATTATCTCGGCCTCTACGAGTACTCGAAGGAATATTCAACTCGTGAATTAATTGGGCGGAGTTTATACGCTGCATTTTTTAGCTTAACCTTGGGATTGATGGGGGCTCAATTTTACCTCAGTTCGGGTTCGGTTCTCGCCGCGGTTTCCTCCACCGAGGCTCCCAAAACCGGTATGGTTCTTCTATTCACTTTACTTCTTTCCCCCATTGCCGCGGTGGTACAGGCGCCTATGTGGTGGTCGGAAGACCTAGGCATTATGCTCATCCGAAAGACTGATCGGGAACCTGTTGCCCCGGATATTGCCAGTGTCGGACGATTTATGAACGCAGTTATGCGTGGGTTCATAACCGTCAGCACACCGGTATTGTACATCAATATTTTAGTTAGTATTTGGCCTGATGGGATTAGAGAGATTTTCCCTATGCTCCTCATAATCTTGTTTCCACTGGCACTGGTTGGATATTTCATACCTTTCCAATATTGGTTCACTAAGCGGTTCGTGAAATTCAAGCAGGATTTTCTCCCGAAACTTAAATTACTCCCAATTAATGTCAAGTGTTCTTATGAACAACAATAACTTTATTTTTATTAATCTGGGATTGAAAATTTTAGTATGACTCTCGAAGAAACGTACCTTATCCAAGCGGAGCAGTACTTCCAGAAAGGAGAACTCGCAGAAGCGTTGCGTGGTTTCCGAGAGGTGCTCGAGCGAGTGAGAGA
>MBAA01000235.1:24933-25944 GCA_001940655.1 Promethearchaeota archaeon CR_4 | reverse complement strand
CCCGTAGCGGAAACAGCGGCGCTTATAGGGATGGGGAAAGTCTATTATACCCAAAGCGCTTATGGTCTGGCTGAAACGTGCCAACAAGAAGCATTGGGGATCGTGCAGGCTACACCCGAACTACACCGCCTATCTGCGTCCATATTTCATACAATCGGGCAGGTAAAACTGATGATTGGGGATCCCCAGGGAGCTTACGACCACTTTGTTGATGCCACGCGGTCTTTTATGATGGATGGTGATCTTCAAGGAGAAGCAGGAGTTCTTTTGGACGTGGGGAATCTCTTTTCTGCGACCCGTCGGTATGACGAAGCGTTAACGGTATTTGACCGGGCATTGCACATATTTCAAGAACTAAATAACCGTCCCCGGCAGGGTGACGTGTATTTAGGGCAGGGAAGCGTTCACATGGCCCAGGCAAACCTCGCCAATGCTACCAAAGTATATTCTGCTGCGAGAGCAATTTTTCATGAAGTTGGGGATCAGGCAAGGGAGGGACTCACCATCAACAACCTCGGGAGTCTCCGCTACATGGAAGGAGCCTGCGAGGAAGGGTTTACCCTGATGGAACAGGCGAGAGCAATCTTCGAGAAATTGGGGGACAAGCAAACACAAGCATTTATTCTCACCAAGCTCGCGGGACTCCGTCAACATCAGGAGAATTGGCAGGAAGCGAAAACACTCGCCCAGAGGGCATTGAAACTTTTCCAAGGCATTAGCCACGAGAGGGGTATTCAAGTCGCATCAACAATGTTGCGAGAAATTGAGATACAACATGCTAACTCAAATACGAATGCATAATCGGATATCCTTTAAAAACTCAAAAATAGGGGCATTTATGTGAACCAAAAAGAATATGATTGCATCGTGGTTGGGGGTGGCATCACGGGGACGGGGATCACGCGAGACCTGAGTCTGCGGGGTTTTTCAGTTGTATTATTAGAGAAAAATGATTTGAGCGAGGGTACTACAGGCCGCTGCCACGCGATGGTTCACTCTGGAGCTCGGTAC
>MBAA01000235.1:23880-24849 GCA_001940655.1 Promethearchaeota archaeon CR_4 | reverse complement strand
TGTGGTGGTTATTTTATGGGTTTTGGGGAGGAGGAAGTGGAATACGGAGACAGTTTCGCTGCGGCATGTAATATTGCCGGAGTATCATACGAGGAAGTATCACCTGGAGTATTCCTTAAAGAAGAACCTAATTGCAATCCTGTAATCCAGCGGGTCTATCGCGTGAAAGACGGATATGTGGATCCTTTCTTACTCACAATATACAATGCATTGGATGCTCGACGGCACGGGGCAACAGTAAAAACTTATTGCAAGGCAACAGGGTTGGTTTTGAAGGGTGATCGGGTGTGTGGCGTAGAATATCTTGACCTGCTGAAGGGTCGAAGGCATCAAGTTTTGGGACAGGTAGTGATTAACGCTACTGGACCGTGGGCTTCCTTCCTAGAAAAAGATTTGACTTTGGATGCTCCACTCAAAATTGCCCCAACAATGGGCACCATCCTCGTGGTTCAAGATAGGCTAGTCAACCATGTAATTAACCGCTTGCGGCCACCGGGGGACGGGGACATATTTGTGCCGAGTCACCAGTCCGTACTTCTTGGAACGACCTCGATTCCAGTAAAATTCGAGCAACTAGATAATTTGAGAACGACCAGGGAGGAAATTGAGAATATACTCCAACTGGGCGAAATCCTCATCCCTACGATCCGAAAACATCACGTAATTCGCTTTTATTCGGGTGCACGCCCCCTAATTGCCAGTGGTGGGTCATTACGGGAGGCATCCCGCAAATTTGACATCATCGATTATGAACGAGCGGGTTACGAAGGTTTGATCACTATTTTTGGGGGGAAACTCACCACTTATCGCCTCATGGCCGAGCACGTGGTCGACTTAGTTTGCCGAAAATTGGATCGCTATGTGAAATGTGAAACTGCCATTTCACCGTTGCCCGGGGGGGAACAGAGAGTCGCCATGAAGGAATTTGAACGAGATCTACACGTAGATGCAAAAACTGCCTTCGATATG
>MBAA01000235.1:23603-23844 GCA_001940655.1 Promethearchaeota archaeon CR_4 | reverse complement strand
GGATTGTGCCAAACGTGTATGGATTCATTTTCCTCCCAAGGCATCCCGCGCACGATCTGCGAATGTGAACACGTGACAGAACCTGAATTAGTATGGGTTCGGAAAAACTTAGGCATCAAAGTTATGGACGATTACCGCCGCCGAACGCGTCAAGGTATGGGGCCATGCCAAGGATTATTCTGTTTCTATAAATTAGCAAATCTCGAGGCACAATGGAGCGAAAAGTCTCACGCCCAGATTC
>MBAA01000235.1:22566-23544 GCA_001940655.1 Promethearchaeota archaeon CR_4 | reverse complement strand
AACTCAAGATGGTGGTAGGGGTGTTGTGGGAGTATTTCCTTGAAGCGGATTTTAACCAATTCAAGGAAATACTCCCACAACACCCCTACCACCATCTTGAGTTTGCTGAAGTTGTCCAATCTCTTGGCGAGTTCTTCGATGCCTTCCCGGATTTTACCACATTTCAAGAGGATGATCATCTTGAAAATCGCCCAGTCCTGACTACCCTCGGAACCCAGAAACCATGCGTAGGCGTGTGGAACACAATCTTTCACGATTTTAGCACGTTTCAAGTAAATACTCTCACAATTCTCGTAGATTTTCTGGAATTCAATAATTCTGTCATGCATCTCGTGGCGAAGGGTCTCGCGGACAATTTTGAGGGAAAGTTTCGGGTTGTGCGTCTTTCATTCACCGAACTGATCCGCAAGTGGGAAAATTCTCCAAATATAACCAGCACTTTGTCCAAGATTAATGAAACTCAGATTGCGCAATATTTCGACAGGTATGCAAACCGGTGTGATTTACTAGCGGATCTCATCCGAGAAGGTATACGAACCCAATTACCGTCACTCAATCACTTGCCAATTACCAGTATCTTGTTCCCTCCTGTTTTAGGGGTTAAAAATCCGGTAAAAATTATCCGAGAATTATCACGGGAATTAGGTGTTAAGATTGGCGAGCTCGTGGCTTTCTCGCCGTCCCTCATGTCCCAGCGGTTTTTCCTACAATTTGAAGAAAAATTACAAAAACTACACGTCAATATCCAGAAGGGCTTAACTCTTTTGACTTTAGAAAAACAACTCGGGATAAATGATCCACAATGGATATGCCTTTTAGAAGACACGAGGGGTACGAAAGTAAAAGTCACAGCTAAATACGTGATCTTTGCCACCGGTTCCCTGTTCAATTTGGGATGCATGATTTCAGGTCAAACCCTGCTCACTCCATTAGAACGATACTCCATCCCCATTCCAAATCCTCTCACCTCCTCATTTG
>MBAA01000235.1:22396-22554 GCA_001940655.1 Promethearchaeota archaeon CR_4 | reverse complement strand
ATGATTGCAAATTATTGACGATATCACAAGTTCAATTTGTTTCAGGCTTGACGGAATTAGATAATTTAATAAAATCTGTGAAAGTTACTAACATCATTATTTCAAGGTGGATTGAACATGGGGATCAAAGTTGTTGGATTAAACGGGTCGCCCCGGCA
>MBAA01000235.1:16885-22331 GCA_001940655.1 Promethearchaeota archaeon CR_4 | reverse complement strand
CGGAATTCATCCAACTCCGTCCCTTAAAGATCAATGAATGCATTGCATGCTACCGATGCAGGGATCGCCGAGATGGCAAATGTAATCAAGAGGATGATGCAAATTATTGTATTGAAAAAATGCAAGCCGCCGATGGCATTCTCATTGGATCCCCGACTTACTTTGGGAACATCGCGGGTAAATTAAAGTGCCTCCTCGATCGCGCGTTCCTCGTGTCGAAATTAAATGGGGGTTTGATGGCACACAAAGTTGGTGCTCCCGTCATTGCAGTGCGCCGGCAAGGGGCTACGGGCGTTTATCATATGATTAGTAATTACTTTGCGATAAATTCAATGTTTATAGTCGGTTCATCATATTGGAATATGGCAATGGGGCGAGATCCTGGGGATATTTCCAAGGACGAGGAAGGACTCCAAACATTGAAAGACCTCGGGCAAAATGTCGCCTGGCTCCTTAAAATGATCACAAAATAAACTGAAGTAAAAGTCAAAATTTTCATTCAAGGCGAAAAGGAATTTGAGGCACAATTTAAGCAAAGGGTAAAAGGATTTTGACGGTTGTTCCTCGGTTTGCCCCATCGGAGTAAATGTGGATTGTTCCTCCGTGGGATTCCACGATGTTTTTACTGATATAGAGTCCCAATCCAGGGCCAGCAATGAATTTCTTTTGATCCTGTTGGGTATGAACCTTTGCGAAGGGCAAGAACGCTTTTTCAAGTTCGACGCTCGTAAATCCGAAACCTTGGTCAATAACAGTGATAAGAGCAACTTTCTTTTCGTTTTCTTTAATTTGATCCAATTTAACATAAACCTTGGTGTTCTCTGGAGAATATTTAATGGCATTCGACAAGAGATTGATGAAAACTTGCTCTATTCGTTCCTGATCGAAATTGGATTTTAATGGAAAGATTTCCGGAATCACCTTAATATTTTTCCGGGATGCCTGATAGTCCACTGCCTTTATCGCATTTTGAATAATAACTCCTAGATCGCAAGATTCGTAACGAAGTTGGAAATTTCCGTCTTGCAAACGTCCCACGTCGAGAAAATTCTCCACAATTTTTAATAAACGCTCGGTGTTGCGCAATAAAATTTCGAAATCTTCGAGTTCAAACTTAATTTGAGCACTCTTTTCGTCTTTTTTGGATTTGTAGAGGAGTTCTGCCATTCCAAGGATAGGTGTAAGCGGGGTCTTCAATTCATGGGCAGCCCACGTGATTATGTTCGATTTCAGGTGGTCTGTTTCCGTCAATTTTTGGAGCAATTGGAGGTTTTCCTCGGCGCGATTCTTGTCCGTGAGGTCGCAAAAAATATACACAAATGCTTGGAGGTTCTCGTCTGGATCTAACATTTTCGTTTTTGACAGCGAAACCGGGATTTTTTTCCCACCTTTTGAATAAACCGAGATCTCAAGGTCTTGAATTTTCTCGGGTTTGAGAATAATTTCCTTCCATTTTTCCGGAGAATTGTTATCTTTGAATGATGCTTGGTTGAAAAGAATGTCAATCTGTTTACCGAGGAGTTCGATCTCATTGAACTCAAAAAGGATGTTTGCGGCCGGATTTACGGCACCTATCTTTCCGTCTGGATCAACGAGAAAAAGGGCATCGGACATGTGAATTAGAAATTCGGATTTCGCTTGATTCGCCATTTCCGCAGTTTTTTTTGCTTTGAGTAAAGATTCTTCATTTTTTTCCAGTTTGGTCACAAATCTCTCAAAATAAACTAAAAGAAATCCTATAACGAGAGTAATCGTCACAATAGCTAATAAAAGAAGCGCCTGAGGAATGAAAGAAACAGCATCTGATAAGAAGGGATACCCGAACATGAAAACGGCGTAGCATAGAAAACAAATCCCCGTAATAGTTGGACCAACCCCCTTCGTTTCTCGATATCGCACGAAATTTATGCCGGTATAAATATCTATCAAAGCTAAATAGATGCTTGCGGGGAGATAGACGATTAGATCATCAAATTGCAGCGATAGACCAAGTACTGTCCATGTCGCGCAAATTATCATTATGAAAATCCAAGTGTTCCGCATTTTTTTTCCTATATACAATGACGTGCCCTTTAAAATGAGGAGAGTGGCAGGTAGGTAAGAAAGGAAGAATCCCGGGTTTATTATTCCCAGAGAAAAGTCTTCAATAGTGACTAACAGGATGGCAATTCCAACCACGTTGAGCAATCCATTGTATGCCCAAAATAACATCGACTTTTCCTTATATTGGTTGTATAAAAAGAACAGGACTAGCGTGAGAATTCCTAGACTTGCTACGGTAAAATAAAGCGAAAATTCGATCTCATTCATCCTACTTTGACCTTTTACCGTTTTTCCTTATAAGGTTGTCTTAATTTTCGTTGCATTTGAGGAAGAACATCGATTCTTCTTTTTGATTGTCAAATAAAAAAACCCACTCATGTGACTAAACGCCTATACTGCATTATATTTGAAAAAAGAAAAAGAAGTCTAAAATTAGAACATAAGAAAATAAAGAAAGTTGGAAATTCGGTGGGGGTCACGTGGACCCGCCACCTGGAGCGGGAAAGGGCGAGCATAGGTCTTAATGACCCGATGCAGGTATTACTTATCCCCTTCCCGCGGGTATTGCCGACCAAAGTTGATGGAAAACGATATTGAAAAGGGTTTTACCAAATTTCAGTATTTCTGCCAGACTTTTGACTGGCTCCCTTGTGATCGTTTTCCAAAACGGATAAGGACAACTCTACTTTTTAAAGTTGATGGTAAATCGGAATAGGTTCTGCTTGATATCGGGATTTGCATATTTATAATACTTATGGGAAAACTCGCCCATTGAGGAGGGAAAAGAGATAACTCCCGACCCAGAATTTTGCAATTGGGAAGGTTAGTTCTAACCAGACGAGATTGCGAGGAATGTCCAATAACTTTTATAAGCTGGAATTGGAACCTCGACATAGAGGATACAAGTTGACTTCTGTTGAAATCGTGGATATTGAAAAAAAAAACTGGTCTCTCGTGGCGAACGCCAAATCTTACCTTGCCCAACAGAAATGGGAAAAAGCAATTGCACTTTTCTGGGAATCTAGATCCATCTGTGTGGCGCAACAGTGGTTAGAAGGCGTCCGGTACGCTGACGATATGATCGACAAAGCCTCCCGAGCCCTCCAGACTTCCCTAAAATCGCAAATGAACCCGGACGCGCCAACCGATCAACAGATCCGACTCGCATGCCCTAAATGTAAAAAAATCGGCAGTATTCGCGTTCACAAACAGATCATCGAGGACATGCTTCGTGAAAAGGGGGATTCCCTGATCCCCCTGCGTATTTTCCCGGGGGACGTCTGCGATCACGAGTTCGCGATCTTTGTCGATGCTCGATTCAAAGCTCGGTGAATTAAGGAAAGATCCATCTTATTTTCTGCAATAATTTCTTTGCGAGGTTGTCGAAACTTTTTTTAAGAAATCAATAGATATGACATTGAACCTTTTTCTAAAATTGGTTTGGGAGAATTTATATGAAGCGATCTTCAATTTTGAAAATATTTATGATCAGCCTGCCTTTCGTGCATTGTAATTAACGTAGGCCACTTTAATGCCGTCTGGAGACCAAATAAGGTCAGTGGTACTCCGCTGACTGGTAGCACCAGAGTTTCGTGACGCGCTATTATTGCCCATTCCAATGACTATGCTTATTGGCAGAATCGTCAGAAATGCGAAAAATAGCGCATAAAACGTTTTGCGCTTAAAATTATGCATTTTAATCACCAAAATTGCGAGAACAATTTTGTGTTTTTTTTCACACCTACTATATTTAAAAGTATTCTCGAGTATTACGGTCGTAATACGAGGATTCCGGTACGTGGCGAGATCATAGACGTGAATAACCCCCGGAACCGGCAAGTCAGTGCATCTTTGATTATTTTAACTGTTCGCGAAACTTGACAAAAAATTTAGAAACTAGATTTTAGCGCTTGATTTTGATAATATTTTATCGTTTTGGGAAAAAAATGGGTATTCAAACATATCATTTATTTACGTGCAATCTTAGTTTCTTCGGTCTCTTGCCCCAAGAAAAGGACTGACGACGGTTTGCAGTTGGGGCGATTTTTGGGGGGGCGTTTCGGATGCAGTAATTCTAAGCCTCTGGATTGTAGGGGGGAACGGTCAGAAGATTTAACTCGTCATTAAGTAATCTTTTTCTTTAATCAAACCGGTGTAAAGTTAACATTTTATTTGAATTTTGACTAACAACTATTTTTTATATCGCTTTGCGAAATAGTAGTTAATATAATTGTGCTAAATGTTAAAAGGGAAATTTCGATGCAAAGAATCAAGCGAGATGAGAAAAGTGTAAGAAATAGATCAGGATGGTTTCCGAGAATTCTCCTATGTAGCATGTTGTGCGCCTGCGTAATTTTAACGGAGTGCATGTTCGGGATCAATATTAATATTGCATCGCAACAAATTCCGGCAACGCCTCCTCCCCGAATAGCGACCACGGATCTAAAATACGTAAACACTTGGGGGGACGCAAATGCAATGCGGGGTCCTTACCACATTGCGATAAATGGCTCGAAATATTTGTACATGACGGACTTAACAAACCACCGTGTGCAAGTATTCTCCCCATCGGGTATGTTAGTGAATCAATGGGGATCGCAAGGCAGTGCGGATGGGCATTTAACGTATCCTCGTGGCATTGCAATCAACAGTTCAGGGTATGTGTACGTGGTGGATGAATTTAATAGGGTCCAGGTGTTCACCGCAACCGGCGAATTTGTTCAATCTTGGGGATCCCCAGGTGATGACGATGGGGAATTCATAAATCCTGATGGGATTGCCATCAATGCAACCAATGATGTATATATCGTTGATAAAAATAACAACCGGGTTCAAGTCTTTAGTCCAACTGGGGTTTTTCTTCATAAATGGGGAATGTCAGGGAGTGAAAGCGGGAATTTTTCCGGACCAAGCGGTGTCGCAATTAATAGTTCTGGCTATGTATATGTTACAGACACGAGCAACAACCGTATACAAGTCTTTGACCAAATGGGTTCGTTTATCGATAAATGGGAGGGTATCTATAACCCCGTTGGTATATCCGTCAATACGAGTAGCCAAGTTTATGTTGTTTTAGAATATTCCTCGCAAGTCCAAGTCTTCAGTCAAACAGGGCAGAGTTTGTTCAGCTGGGGTTCTGAGGGAAGCGTAAATGGCCAATTTCAATACCCTTATGGGATTGTTGTAAATGAGAGCGTCTATGTGGCAGATCGAGAAAATAGCCGTATACAAAATTTCACACTTGGTGGGGAATTTGTCAATACTGTCGGAATAAGCGCCCGAACGGCAGGAAATTTTAATATGCCCTGGGGTATCGGGATCAATTCCACGGGTTACATTTTTGTTGCAGATCAAGAAACAGACCGGGTTCAAGTATATTCCCCAGGTGGCAACTTATATAGCA
>MBAA01000235.1:15047-16778 GCA_001940655.1 Promethearchaeota archaeon CR_4 | reverse complement strand
GTTCAGGACATGCTTTTATCACTGAAGCAAATCACCATCACGTGCAAGTAATTTCCCCAGGTGGTGAAGCGCTCTATAATTGGGGATCATTCGGAACAGAAGACGGGCAATTTTCTTCCCCAACGGGTGTTTTCATTGACGACAAAGAGCTCGTATTCATTGCGGATTCAGGGAATCACCGGATCTGCGTCTTTAATTATACGGGGCAATTAGTTTCAAAATGGGGTTCCAAAGGATCAGGTACGTGGGAATTCACTCTACCGCGTGGCGTGGTCGTAAATGCAACCCGCCACATTTTCGTAACTGACCAAGATAATCTCCGTGTCCAAGTATTTCTGAATAATACCATCCCCGTAGTGCACAACCCCAATATCCTACCAGCGAGTCCAAAAACAGTAGACGATCTCTCTATTGGATATGAATATACGGATGATGATGGGGATTCGCAAGAAGGGGCAGAAATTCGATGGTACAAGAATAACACCCTCCAGTCGCAATTTAATGACCTACAGGCGATTCCGGCCTCTTGGACAAATAAGACTGATCAGTGGAATGCGACTATACGTGTTTGGGATGGCCGTGAATTTGGAACGGTGCTTTGGACACAAACTGTAACCATTAACAACACCAAACCTGTTGTAACAAGCGTTACAGTTGTGCCTGTAATTCCCGTTGCAGGAGATGTCTTAATGGTGACGTACTCTTACTTTGATGTCGATGGAGATTCCGACACTCAATCAAAAATTCGATGGTATCGAAATGGGGTGCATCAATCAACATATGACGATCAACTCACCTTACCTGCTGGCGTGGCAGGCGCAGGAGAAGAGTGGTATGTGACAGTAGAACCATTCGATGGCGAGGAGTACGGTAATGTGATAGCTAGCACACAAGTTACAATCAGTGCGAAACCAATTGCACCAGAATTTCTATTAATAATTCTGGTAGGAATTGCAGGAGGTGTCACAGTAATTGGAATTGTACTATATCGCAGGAAATATCTGCGAAAATCAACCGGTGGATAATAATAAACGCGAACTCTGACAATTTATATTGTTTTTTTACTATTTGTATATTGGATATTTTGATGTGACTTTTTCTTTTTAAGAAAGAGGTATTGAGAATATGTTTTATTATCACTAACGGAAAGCAAATAATGCCGTATAACTCGTGTCCTAGAGATTTCAAATGCTTTTCTGAATTTTCCAACTACGATTTTATTAATATTTAAGTTCTAGTTCTTTTTGGGCAAAACACGGAGTTCTCTCGTTAGGATTCCCGTAGGTTTAAAAGTCATTTCGCGGGAATTTCAGCAGGGATTGTTGAAAAAAGGTGGCTTGCGCCTCCGAATCCCTCGATTTTCCCCAAGACACATCCAGATGTATAGGATTTGAGATCATAGGTTATAATGACCAATGAAACCGCCGAGGTAGTGGATCTTTAAACATTTTGACAGCTTGCCATGATTCGAGAAAAAAAATGGACACTTAATCTTGGGACTTGATTTTAACGATATTTTTGCGTTTTGGGAAGAAAGTGGGATGCAATTATTTGCGCGCAATTTTTGTGCCGATGGTCTCCTCTCCAAGTAACGCACTTGTTACCCGACCCGGCGTCATTCCGTTGATGATCAGGCTTTCGATACCCCTTTTAGTCAATTCGAGCAAAGATTCAACTTTGTGGAGCATGCCTCCGGTGACATCCGTGGTGTGAGAGGACGTGATCGCCTTT
>MBAA01000235.1:14572-14995 GCA_001940655.1 Promethearchaeota archaeon CR_4 | reverse complement strand
AATTAGTATGCGGGTTTGCGTCAAAGACCCCGTCAACGTCCGTGCACATAATGATGCGTTTCCCGCCTAATTGGGTTGCCAAGGCAGAGAGTTCTATTTCAGTTGACGTGATATTACACCCTTTTGTGGTATCCGTCACAATATCCCCATACACAACGGGGATTATGCCGACATCCAACAAATTGCGGATGGGTTGCAAAAATGCTTCCTTAATCACCCCGTTCTCACAATAGCTAAATGCAGAGGGTTGCATGGAGATTACCCTCAATTCTTGCCCGAGTAATTCCTGAACGACGATACGGTTGATCTCCGCAGCGGAATTTTGCGTCAGTACAAATCCCTCCAACGCTTTGGGCCGGATGGGAGGTTGAGGGATAGTGGGTGATCCATTCGGGATGAATTGTTTTTCTTGGTTTATCAAGT
>MBAA01000235.1:12469-14541 GCA_001940655.1 Promethearchaeota archaeon CR_4 | reverse complement strand
TGTGAAGTGAGCAAAAGACCCACCTCCCGTGCCCAAAATCAATTTAAGGGGTCTGGTTTGAACCACTTGTTTGATCTCCTGACAAATTCGGAGAATATTCGCCTTATTTTCCGTCCTAGGTTGATCCTTGTGAGTGATGACGCTTCCCCCAAGTTTCACGAGAATCAGGTCACTCAACCAAAATTACCTCGTTTTGCATGATCACGTGTTGACCCGTTTTAATAGCTAGAATGGGATCCATGTTGAGCTTGTCAACAAGCGGGATGGCTGCAATGATAGCTCCTATCGCCACGATGGTTTCCGTCTCGGAATTTAAGATGCCGGCCGGGGCGGTACCTGCTTTTTTCATGCGATAGAGGACGTATGATCCTACCGTAGATCCCTTGCCTCGCGGGAAGACGAGGATTTTTCCACTCACAGTTTCCCCCTCAATGGCGTGTCCTCGCTCGATGATTTTCCCTGTCAAAGGATCGACTCCGCCGAGAAAACTGATGGGATCGCTGCTCACCAAGGCAATGCCGTTTGCTACTCCTCGGGCAATGACTCTTCCTTTCAGCTCCATATGCCGGACACCGCCACGTCAATACATTTCTCCAAACTCGCTAGACGCACTTGCAGGTTATGGAGATTTTGGGAATAGAAACACGCTTTCGCGGAATTGGTGACAATCGTGTGAAATCCAAATTCTTTGATCGGTGCTACAACCATACACGTGTCCGCGATGATCTTTCCTCCCGCAGCAAGAATTGGCTTATCTAATCCGAGATGTTCAGCAGCTTCTTTGATAGGTCGGGCAGTTAACACCCATAATTCCGACTTTAACGACTTTCCCTGTAAGCTTTGACCTATGGCCTTCATTTCTTCGAGAGAATTATGAGGACAACCCAATGCGACAAAATCAACTCGTGCAAGTGGCGAGTTGATCTCACCATACGCTTGTTTGAGGTCGTCTTCGGTCACAATTACCGTTTTAGAAACTGGCGATACTATGGATGCTTCAGGCGTGAATCCTTCGATGTGATATAACGCTATGGATCCATATGTGGCAAGTGATGCCCCAAAAAGCTTGAGATCTTCCAATGTCGCCCTCCGGATTCCTTGGAAATAAATCACTTTATTTCCCCCCCTCTTCCCTACAAAATATCCCAGCGCCCCAAAATCTGCACCCGATTTCAAGGGACATTCTACCTGGATTGTAAGTTCAGGTTTGCGGTTCTCGGTTAAATGTAAGCCATAATTTGCAGTTTTACCCACGAGACCTGCGGCCAAGCTCGAAGGGCCTCCCTCGCGGTTTGTCCGCGCGCCGATAATGGAATTACAGTATGCAATTGCGGACGATTCCCCCCATGCGACATGGTTCCCAAACTGGGGCAAATTGCCAATCAGATATGGGACGCATGTACAGGTTGGTTGGATTCCCATCTTAACATATGCATCAATAATGCGGAGTTGTTTCCGGGCGATGTCCTCGGGAAATCCGAACTCTTTCCACGATCGTAAGTCCACGGCAGCGGGGTTGAGGGTCGCCTGCACCGAGCACGTTGCGCCCATTGATGCCCACTCCTCGAGAAATTCCAAGCCAGCGTCCCCGATGTTTTGGTAGGAAACCCCCGATACTTGCGCGGACCAGATCGCCACGAGATTATCCGCCTCGTAAATCTTCCCCAGGGCAACGATAATCTCCATGGCCTTTTGATACCCAGGGCCCTTTTCCCCGTCCAACGTTGCTTCTTCGTCGGGAGTTAGGTTCACGGTCACTTAGCTCCTTTACAAAGGAATTCGTCTTCCCGAACATACTCCGTGCCCGGGATGGTCGCTCGTAGGAATTTTTCTCGCTTCCCGCTCAGAGGAATGGTGAGATCAAAACCGACTTTGGTCGTTTCTCGGGTCATTTGGTCAGCAGACGGGTCCAAGCTCGACCCGAATTGCTTCTCAAAGACGTGCAACCCCCACGAACCTTGAAACCGGGTGGCAAAGGCCCATTCGACATCTTGAGGGTTAAAAATGTCAATGTCTTCGTCCACGATGAACACGTGTTTCATAGACGAGTGACCCTTGAAAGCCGCTTTGAT
>MBAA01000235.1:10212-12444 GCA_001940655.1 Promethearchaeota archaeon CR_4 | reverse complement strand
TTTTTCTCGATCTGGACTACGCCGTGAAACCATGAGCATCCGCCGGAGGTGACATTGACGTTTTTACACTGACAAACCTTGTTCACTTCGAGAAAAATGGAGGGTTCGCGGGGCATTCCCATACAGGTCTTGTGTTCTAACCCCCCGGGCAATAAGATGTGGAAATACGGGTCTTTGCGGTGGGTTATCGCTTTGACTTCTACCACTTGCTGCTTCCGGCGGATGTCTAAAGTGCCCGTTAAATCCAAGAAAGGCCCCTCCCAGTCTAATTCGCGCGTGATGCGGGCCTCTATGACAAACTCGGAATTTACCGGCACCTCCACGTCGATGGTTTTACACTTGACCAACTGAATTGGGTTGAGTGCATTGGTGATATCTAGCTCGGACTTGCCTAATTCCGTAGAGATGGCTCCCGAGAGGAGGGTTGCAGGGTGGTTTCCGATGCAAATTGCCACATCAAGTTCTCCTCCAGCTCTGTTTAAAAATTCCTGTAGATGGCGGGGGAGAATTCTGATAGTAAATCGGTTCTTGCCCAAATACATTAAACGGTGAAAGCTTGCATTCAATCCGAGTTTATTATCCTTGGCGATGACAATCCCCGAGGCGATATAAGGCCCACCGTCTTGTGAGGTATGCATGCAAATAGGATATTTGCTCAGATCAATATCCTTTTCAACGATTTCTTGGCAGGGGGCTTGATCAATAATTTGAGGTGTTGTAGGATGGTCGATCGCGTGCGCAAGTTTAGATATGATATCCCCCGATCGGCAACCAAGCGCTTTCCCGATTCGCTCTCTGCTTGAAACCAACCCGGAAATCCCTTTGAAGGGAGATCCTTTAATATTTTCAAATAGGAGGCAATGTCCATCGAGTTTTTGTATGATAGCGGGGATCTCGTATTGAGGGGACACTTCTTTAGTTACCCGTATTAAATCTCCGTCCTTTTCCAATTGGGTTAAGAAAGATCTCGTTCGGACCACCTTTTATAGAGGGTATTTTCGATCCCTAGCAGGTCGAGTAATTTACCCAGCACGAATCCAATCATGTCATCTATGGTTTTTGGTTCGTGATAGAACGTGAGGACTGGTAAGAGTATGTGAGCACCAGCTCGCTTGACTTTTAGGAGATTGCGTATCTGAATTTCGTTTAAGGGAGTTTCTCGCGGGACAATTACCAATTTCCTCCCTTCTTTCAAGTGGATCGCAGCAGCCCTTAGTATTAAGTTGTCTTCAACGCCACTCGCAATCTTGGCGAGGGAATTCATAGAACAAGGGATTACCACCATACCACTCGTGAAAAATGAACCAGAAGCAAGATTCGCAGTGAAATCCCGAATTGCATACTCTAAGTCTGCATTGAATGACACATGTTCCAGATCTGCGACCTTCTTTGCAATGTCCGAGACTATTAAGTGGGTCTCCACCTGCTTTTCCTTGAGAATCTGCAGTAATTTGCTCGCAAGGATGACCCCTGAAGCTCCAGTAACCCCGACGACAATTCTCATATCCAATTTTCAATCCTTAGTTATTCTTTTCATTACTTATTCTTATTCTTTTCCTTGTCCATTCCCTCTTTTCTACTCTTTACCACGCGCAACATGTGTTACATTGGAGGAGACGGCTAGAACCCGTTCGCACTGATGGATTATCCGAAATCTTTGCATCCCTGTTAGTTAGTGACATAGTTTTCCTTCAAGACTTTACTGGTGTAATAGAACTTGGAAATGTGGGCAGATTCCTCCTCCCCGTATATGGTAGGTGGCCAATTGTGCCACGCTCGCAATGGTGCACGTCTCTATCGACAAACCCTTGAAAAATGTTCCGAAGCTAACATAATGGTAATGATTCCTCCACCTTTTAGGATTGCAGGCAAAATTTTGAATAGTACTTAACATTAATCTTGCGTGAATCTAATCAAGGCGTGCACAATGGGTTCCCTCTCCAATTATATTGAGAAAATTCGCGTGAACCGTTTGAAACGCAAAATTGAATTGGGGAAGCGACAAGGGTACGTCCTGCCCAAACACGTTGCATTTATCCCGGATGGGAACCGCCGATACGCAGCTAAGCACCACATACTCCCCCTCCAAGGACACATGGAAGGATATCAAAAAGCTCGGGACCTGTTGAACTGGGCCCTCGACATTGGCATTCACACCTTATCTCTCTATGCCTTTTCGACTGAGAACTTCCAACGATCTACCGATGAAGTATCCCATCTAATGGACCTACT
>MBAA01000235.1:4816-10204 GCA_001940655.1 Promethearchaeota archaeon CR_4 | reverse complement strand
GCACTATCGAGTTATTTCAAGATGAGAAAATCCAAAGTAACCACGTACGCGTTCGCTTCATTGGGAATCGGGCTCTCCTCCCTCCCGCGTTGATCCAAGAGATCAATGCCATTGAGGAAAAAACACGGTTATATGAGAATTTTGAATTGAATATTGCAATGGGATACGGTGGACGCGATGAGATCGTGAGAGCCGTCAAACAAATCGGAGTCAAAATTCACGAGAACACTCTCACGCCCGATGCTATTTCTGAGACCACCATACAACAATTTCTAGACACGGGAATGCAGGAAGACCCCGATCTGATCATCCGCACCTCGGGGGAGCAGCGAATCTCCGGGTTCCTTTGCTGGCAAGGAACATACAGTGAGTTGATTTTTCAGGAAACTCTGTTTCCAGCCTATCCGCAACATCAGTTTCTTTCCGCGATCTACCAATTTCAAATGCGCAATCGTAGGTATGGGAAATAAGAATTAAAAGTATTTAGAAGAAGATTTCTGTTTCTGGGAACCGTCGTTTGGGCATGGGTGTGTCTGCAGCATACCCCAAGGGCACGAGGATCGTTGGAATAAGGGTATCAGGCATTTTTAACACTTTCGCGTACCCCGCCGGATCGAACCCACCCATCGGGCAGGAGTCGATGCCCAGCGATTTCGCGGCATAAATAGCGGTCACCGCGGCTAGGAACGTGTTTTTCTGCGCCTCGGCAAGTTTCTGCTGCGGAGCCAGGTTGATAATCCGGTTGAGAATCATTTCCACCTGATCAAGTGCGGGCTGGGGAGCGTTGATTTTCTTCAGAGTATCGATCATTTTCTGTTTCGTCCCTGCATAATCGACATTCGCGCAGAAAACCAGCAGATGGGAGCAAGATTTCACCTGTGGTTGATTGAACGTTGCTGGCATCAACGCTTGTTTCGTTTGCTCGTCCCCGATCACTTTGACTTTCCAAGGTTGCGTATTCGCCGCGGAGGGAGCTAACCGGGTCATCTCGAGAACCTGGCGAAGTTTCTCTTCAGGAATCTGTTTACCATCAAATTGCTTCGTGGCATATCGTTGCGTCACAATTTCTTTGAATTCCATACCATCACCAAGACATTTATATTTTCGATCGAATGCGATGTTTGGTTTGTCTTATCTTTCGAAACCGATATAAATTGTTTCGAACTATACAATTTTTTCCCTTTTCACCATTGTTTCCTTAGCGAAATTTTAATAAATGGATAGAGAGTAATCGATGATGGCAACACCAAAACAAAAACAAGGTGTCTCAAAATGTCAACAAAAGAGTCAAGTTGGTTAATGAACCTCATTATGCTGATCATCGGCGCGATATCCATTGTGCTGGCGATCATGTCTTTAGTAGCCTCGTACGGGTTCGTGACCCCGCCGGCGTGGTGGCCGTCTGGTCTTGCGACAGCGACCTTTAATTCTATGATAACCCTTCCAATAGGCGTGTGGATGGTCATTGCCGCGATTGGATTATGGGATGAACAAGAATGGGCTGTCGGCGCGTCATTTGTATGCTTTACAGTCATCATCGCCCAGGGGTTGATCGGCGTTGTCACGGGGATTTTGGCAGCTCCCGTTGATTTCTGGCTGGCATGGCCCAATTGGGTCGCATTCATCCTTATTCTCGTTTCCATCGTGGGGTTCCTGTACCTCCTGTTCACGATGAAGCGATATAAGTAACCTCTAGAACTATTTTTTCCAATTTTCTATTTTTTCCATTTTTGAATTGGTATTAGTGCCGTAGTGGTCAAAGAAATCCATTCACATTGCCAAAAATTTATCCTCTACCCCTTTTTCCACTTTCTCACATTGAGATAGTTATTAATATAATAAAAAACGACTAGATAACCGCCAGAGGGAGGATGAAATTGTCAGTTTTTAGTAGGGCGCGTTACAAATGCACGACAAAGAGTGTTTGCGACATTGCGGCACGAGGAACCGGACTAGATTCCCCCGCACGTCATCTCCCTCCGAGGGATCAGAATGGACGAGATATTAGGCACAGAACCGTTGTCTGACTTTAATATCCTCTCGCAGATTAGGTGCGATTATCTGGATGAAAACGTGTTATGAGATAATCAATTATTAATGCGATAATGATCCCCAGTGATACAAGAATTATGACAAAAGGCGTTGGATTGTATGCAGCAGAAACATAAAGAGGGTGCAGGAAGAATAAAGATGTAGTTGGCATTGCCTGAGCTAAAATTTGCACGTAAAATCCTCCGACTTCGCTATTAGGAAAAGAACCTAATCATCACTTTTTATTATTAAATATAAACATCTTTAGGTTTAAGATTAAAAGATCTTCAGGAAATACTATAAGTTATCTATGGGAAACCCGAACTGTTTGACGCGGTTGTGAACTTGATTAATTTCGGCAATTACTCAACGAAGAAACATCACAAGCGGGTGCGCTCGCGATCATCACGCTTGCAACCATTGCCACTGATGCCATACAGGAATTGTCAAAGAAACGTGATTCGATTGATATCAAAAATCCATCTCGGGTCTTGCCTTTATATTGATAAGCACATTATTTGAGTAAGGTTTTAAATGACGCAGAAACAAATTGCGATGATCAAAGAATTAGAGGCAAATATCAAGGCCATAGCAGGAAACGCTGCTGCGGATACCATAATGAACGGTATCAAAGAACTCAAACCGAGTTCCAATAAAACAAAAATGGCGAAATGGGTGAAAGGTGCCATCGAACGTCTCGACACAGTAGTCCCCGAGAAGCAACGAGTAGAAATTATGACTGTCTGCGGGCAAAATTGCGCAAAGCACAACCATCGGGCGATTGAAACAATCAAGAAACGGCGCGCAAAGTTTCCCTCAATTGATGCATTTCTGGATGCTGAAGAGAAGACCCCGATGGCTGGAACAAAATTATGGCGCGACAAAGATGGTGCCGTGCAAGCGTATTGCCCAAAGGAATTCAGTCACCCGATGCGTTGTTATTGCTGTCTTGTCAATGGATTGCCTATGAATGAAACCATATCGTCTACTTATTGCCAGTGCTCTCGTGCGCTCGTGCAGCAAATGTGGCAAGCTGCTCTCAACCAACCTGTTACGGTAACTCTATTGAAATCTGCCCTGTCAGGAGACACGGAATGCCACTTTCGTATTTGCTTTGTGTAATAGATTTCTTCAGGATATATGTATTCTTTTAACCCTTTAATATCCTTAAAGCAATCCTCGGGGTCACAATTGGGTTCTACTTCACTGTAGTTCGGATATAGTCGAATATCTTTGTATTCACCATAATGATTGTCGCGATCATGGGATTTATATTCCTGTTGTTCACGATGAAACGGTATCAATAAAATCCCCGCTTTTTCAGAATTCTTGTTTTTATTATTTTTAATTTGACATTAATCTGTTGTTCTCGCCCACATTCTATTTTAACCGGGCTCCAACGATTGAGAACTTTAATAAATTACGTTCGTTAATTTAGAATGGGAAGAGAAAAATCCCCAATATCCGTGAAGTCTTTTATTTAGGATGGTGCCAATTAAAAAATGCCTCAAAATCTGCTGCAAAGAATGTTTTCTAAGGTAAAAAGTACTCTCGAGAAAACCAGTGAACATCTAAGGCAAGATTTCAGAAAATCTGGGGTCGATTTGTTGAGGAAGGGAAAATATGAAGAGGCGCTTAAAATCTACGAACAAGCAGTCACAGATAATCCGAAGGAAGTTGATGCCTGGAATGGTCTCGGAAGTTGTCAATTCAACCAAGAAGACTTCGTGGGGGCGATTTCATCTTTTACACAAGCATTGATACTTGACTCCGAAAATGCAATGCTGTGGTATAATCTCGGTGTCGCAAAATCAGGAGTGATGGATTTAAATGGCGCTATCGAGGCTTTTTACCATGCGGTAATGATTACTCCAAAAGATGCCGATGCATGGTTTAATCTTGGTTTTGCCCAATATGAATCGAAAAACCTTAACGAGGCTATTAAATCATGCAAGAATGCCCGCGATATTGCACCGGAGGATCCGGACATCGCATATACATTTGCGTGTTACCTCGCGTTAAACAACCAAAAGAGTGAAGCCCTGAACCATCTGAGCTTTGCCATATCCCGGAATCCACAATTGGCAGACGAAGCTCTGCAAGAACCTGATTTTGATAGTATAAAAAGTACTCACGGGTTTCGTCAGCTTGTAGGGATTATTGATGAAAATCCGGAATTGGATCTGGGAGAACTAGAGGAAGTCAAAAGGCATCGCAAAGAGATTTCGTATGGATCGAATAAATCTTATCCAGAGATCAACGAAAAATCGGTCTTATCTTTATTGCGACAATACGAATACATTGGTGGGAAGGTGCGGGTGAAAATCAAGGTGGTGAATCCGGGAGAGGATGGTTTGTTGCGAGTCATCCTCACACTCAACATCCCGAAATCCTTCCGCCTCTTACGAGTTGAACCCACCGAATATTCTCACGAAGGTCCCGTTGTGAAAATCAACGATTTACTTCCGGGTGAAGAAAAGGCCATCGCATACGTGCTCGAACCTCTCATTTGCGGGAAAGAAAGCGTGGGAGGAACCGTGAGTGGGGTGAACCCTAAGGGACGGCCTTTCGCACTCCCGATGGATCCCCTCGAAATAACAGTGCGTTGTCCCCTCTTCGCTCG
Organism: Promethearchaeota archaeon CR_4; assembly: GCA_001940655.1. Taxonomy (GTDB): domain Archaea; phylum Asgardarchaeota; class Lokiarchaeia; order Sigyniarchaeales; family CR-4; genus CR-4. The sequence continues at coordinate 5,550 of MBAA01000235.1, read as the reverse complement.
TCCAGAGGAAGTCAACCTACCAATAGTGCAGCGGATGTTGGGGGAGTTGGCTGTGAAAAGTGAGCGAGTCTTTTACCTCCCAGAAACACTCGCCCCATTGGATGCATTTGATATTTCTAAAACTGCGATTGCCGAGCGAGACGTGCGCCTCGTAGGAACCTTCACCAGCGATGATATAAGGAGCTCCTTTGAAGAGTCCGCGTGGTTCTATGGGGTGACGAAGGTTGGACAGAAACGGTACATCTTGACAACCACCGTGTCGGAGAAAGACCGAACGATTCGCCTGTCCACGAGCTGTGATGATGAGGCCGGATGCACGGGATTCCTCGCGGAAGTGGGGGCGACCGTCCGGCGCGAGCTGGTTCGGCGGGGAGCCGTGGATAGTGAGGAGGGGGTAGTGGAGCTCACCTGCGAGAAATGTGGCGCAACCTTACCCTATGCCCCAATCGTGGGGCGGGATGTTCCCTGCCCGGACTGCAACTGGAATTGGCGTGTGGGCGATTTTTTCCTTTAAAAAATCGTTGTGGACAGGCATCTGGTGGGTATGATTCATTCCCTCGAAGCACTCCTCACCGGAGCTGACGTGGGCTCCAATGATGCTTTCAAGAATCTGATATCCACGCTTTGAAGGAATTTTCCACATTATGTGCAGGCGTTGATCTCAATTATAAATCCCACAAGGAAACCGAGAAACGGGAAAACGTATTTATTAGCGTAATGCGTGTATTGGTATG
>MBAA01000235.1:3893-4805 GCA_001940655.1 Promethearchaeota archaeon CR_4 | reverse complement strand
TTCTGTTGACAAGGCATTGGCAGAAGAACTCGTAGACTTGAAATTGCAGCAATTGGCTCAGGAAATCACGAAGATTCTCACTAAATGGAACTATAAATCTTTAGACAAGTTCTTGAAAGATGCGGAAGAGGGGATACTCGCAGAAGCGGAATTGGATGCATTAACGATAACGAATTTAATAGACCAGCGAGAGGAACTTTTGCGGTTAAAGTTAAGCTGGAGTGTTCAGGATTAAATGTTTTTTTAGGAGTTTTTTGAGGGGATGCTCGGCCTAGAAAAATTACTCCTTGCCAAAGTCTGTCTTGAAAAATATTTATCCTATCGTGTCGTTCAATTAAATTTTGAATTGAAATTGCGTCGCATTCAATTAACGCTACGCGATAATTCGCTCGTCTATATAGTTTATAATGATCACGATCAATATGGGTATCAGATAGTTTTCTCGAGTCTTCAATTAGATAGATGTCGCTTCGACAATTTCGATAAGGGTTGGAATGTTTCCACATCACCCCATCACTTCCACTCGTGGCTGAGAGGAGATGGGTTAGCGAGTCCTATGAAAGGAGATCCTACCCATGATATCCCCTTGCTTTGCCAGTTACTACTACAAGGTCAATTGAGATCGAAGGAAATTCCCTTTTAATCTGATCTGATCATCCTTGGAAAATCAACTGACAAAATAATTGTAAGATTTCAGAAGATATTATTTTTCATTTAATCCTTCAATATCCTTGTAGCAATCCTCGGGGTAGAAATGGTTTTCCTCCTTGCTATGATTCGGATACCAGACTTGCGCGAAAAAGGGATTGGATTTCGCGATTTCGTCATAGTTCCACGGGGGCGGGAGGCATTGCAAACACCACTGACCTGCTTTGAGCACGGTATATGGTTTCGCGGAAAATTCGTGTCCTT
>MBAA01000235.1:394-3857 GCA_001940655.1 Promethearchaeota archaeon CR_4 | reverse complement strand
CATTCCATGAGGTGGAGATGCAATCCCCGCCCCGGAAGTGAGCCGCCCCTTTCAAGTCGCCTAAGTCCAGCCTGGTTTTCATCTCGTCATATCCGTGGTTCATGCGCACGATGGGGGCATCGTGCCGCATTTCAGGCATGTCCACGTCCCAGTCGGGAATCTTCTCGTAGTTCTCGTAAGACCCGTAGAAGGCCGTAACTCGCCGGTCATTACGTCCCTTAATCCACCCCAAGGTACCATCGAGTCGTTCGGCAAGTTTCTTCAGCTGTTTGTAGGTAGCTTTCTCCACCCACCTTTTGAAGAGAGGAAAAATCCGGCACAACCCCGCGACCAATTTGAGCGAGTCGGGTAATGCTTGTTTCATCATTTCCTTGTAGGTGTCCATGGAGTCACCCCAATTGTGGATGTACTTGTCGAGCACCTCCGAATCGAGGTAGAACTGCATGTGGAAGTTGCGCAACGCAAACCACCGACGCTCTATGACCTTCCGGTAATCAAGACCGAGCATGTCGTAGGCGATTTTCATGAAATCCAGGAAAATGATCCGGCAGGAAGGACCGCCGCCCATGTTATAGACCCGCCGCCAGAAATCCGAGTCCGCTGGAACGTCCAAACAGTTGATCAACCCACGGCCCGCGTCCCGCATGGTATTATTTTCCATGTAGCTGTTGATCGGCTGGTGAAACATGATGGGGTCTTTTAAACTCATCACGTCCGGGATCATGATGAATGTTTGGCGGAGAGACGCCCAGTGTCGGATATTGCTTTCTAAGACTGCCCATTCCCCACGAATCTTCGTGGTGGCATAAAAATCAAAGATGGACGGTTTTAGCGGGTCTCCTACCCGCCCCCAGTGGATAGGGGGGAGGCGATCACCTGTGGCGGCGACCGTACCCGTGTAGATGAATTTGATATGCTCTGCCCCATTGGGTTGTGACTCGATGGCATTCACGATGTATTCAATCGCAGTAGTATTGACCGCCTTCGCCTGCTGCGGATTGCGATCCGCCTCGGGGGAGATGAAGGCCATGGGACACAACACCCAATCCACCCCGGTGACCGCTTCCAGGATATCTTCGTAATTAGTGGCATCTCCCCAAACAAATTTCACGGACTTTGTCGGGTCTTCGCTCACGCCCCGGCCGGGGATTGAGGTGATACCGCATTGTTTCTCGTAAGGTTTGAACATGGCCTTGTTCTTCTGGGATGGGCGGAGGAGAAGAGTGATATGGTATTTGCGCTCGCATTGTGCGTCCACGCGACTCCAAAGTTCCTGGAAAGCCGCAAATCCCATGGAACCTGATGCTCCTAAGAGCAATACTTTTTCCTTCATCATATGATCAACTAACAATGCAAACCTTTGTGTTTTTACCCTCAAGAAATTTGATCTTGAGTTATAAACAGTTATTCCATATCTTTGGGTTTTTAGCTGAGAAAAAAGTAGTATGCGCGGATTTCGTATTAGAGGTGAGGATTAATGTCAAAAATACGCATAATCTGTTTGACCGCGCTTTCAAATTTCAAAGAAAATAATTGCAATCAATTAGTTTTAGATTCATCGAATTTCATAATTCTTGGAAAGCAGTAAACTTAACGAACCTGATGCCCTGTCTTAAGAGGATGCCTTTGCACCATAAATGATAAAGCATTTTCCGTTGCCATTGAAGGGGCCTTGATTCACGAACTTGGCTTGTGTTAACGTTATGACTCTAACACTTTCAGTTTTACCGGAATTTGTTAAGATTTCCTCAGCCCGCTTTTGGGCAACCTCCTCGTCATTAAAGGCTTCGAGAAGATGGTATTTCTGGTCGTTGATGATATTTTCGACCGGAATGTCCCATTTCAACAGGTCGGAGTCACTTGTGTCCTTTGTCCACGTATTAAGCTGCCGGATCTTCCGTTCACAGGATGTAATGGTGGGTTTGTCGTCCAACTCGAGCGCAAGTGCTTTGATTTCGATGGTTTTTTGGCGGGCTTCTTCGAATAAGAGGCGGGTTTCGAGGTCGACTGCATCTTTTTTCAGCTGGTTGATTTGTTCGATCTTTTCCAACCTTTTGGCGTAGTTTTTCGCATTCAACTCGAGTTTAGTGGTAATTTCCTTTTTGATTTCCTCATATTTGCGGATTAGGTTGGTTTGGTTTAATTTTCCGGCGATTTCGAGGATGTCTGCAATCGCTTTCATACTTTCAAAGAATATATTTTTCGCGTGAGCATTGGTGAAGCGCAACTCGGCGAGTTGGAGGGCGGAAAAGAGATGATCGATGACTTTCGTGTCTTCGATTTCTTGGGATGGAGTTGGTTTCGGCCTGGCGGCTGTTTGGGGCGGTTCAACTCCAGTTTTCATCTTGTTCCACTCTTCTTCTTTGAGCTTCTCGCGAGCTTCGAGGAGAACCTTCGTGTATTGGGTGACGAGATCCTTTTTGCCAATTCTTTCGGCAATTTCAATGATTAGTTCACTTGGGGGAATGAGCGCCTGCCACTGCTTCGCGGTCTGAGCTTCGCGGATGATCTTTTCCAGCACGGAGATCTGGTCCAGATCCTTGAAATAAGCGGCTCGCTGGGTTAACACATTCTCCCGCTGCGTCTCAATCTGATCTTGAAACTCCGAAAGGCGGTTTCTCTGGACGAGGATGTTAATTTCTTCCAGCTTTTCCAATGCACCCTCATAACCTCGGAGTTTACAAAGCTTGGGGATTTCACCAAAAAGGGACGAAATCCTTTCTTTGATTAACGCAATCCGCCGGGTGCGGTTTTTTTCTTCAGCTATTTTGGTGTGGACTTCTGTTTTCGTCTTTTCCACTAAAGAAGTAGAGGGGCTAGGAGTAACAATTTGCGGTTCTGGACTCGGTTGTGAACTCGGTATTGGACTCGGTTCTTGATGCGTAGTCAGAAGTTGATCTCGTAATTGAGCCGCTTTCACCTTCAGATCGTCTAAAAACTCTTGAGGTTCGTCTCCACTTTCGATGATGAAGTGGCGCAACACTATCATCCGGTCATCTTGGGCTAGAAAAAATCTTTTCGCTTCGGGAATGACTTTTCCCAGGTTGAAAGGAAGATTTTCTCCCTTCCAAAAATATAATCGCTTCGATTTATACGCGTAAATTCCGAGGGCACTAACAGGCGTGAACGCGTTGAGCAATTGCTTGTAATCTATCTCCTCAAAAGTCCCCGTGCTTGAGATCTTGTAGGCTAATAGATGAGGTTTCAACAACGGCAACTTCCACACCTGTACGTCCAGTGCAAAAACGTTCCTTTATTTATTTTGGGGGGTATTCGTGTCGAAATGCTTTTTGATGCCTTAGACCATTTAGCACGATCGTAATCTGTGCCGGAAAGAATTTACTCCCAATGAGTTATATATCTCTCGTGCGAGTCATTTTTCCTAAAGCTTACAATATGTGGGACAACATATTTATTCATGCGCTAGGAGATTGCGCCGATGAAAGCATTGCAAATTTATTGC
>MBAA01000235.1:166-308 GCA_001940655.1 Promethearchaeota archaeon CR_4 | reverse complement strand
AATTCGTTGTTTTCATCCCTCTTGCCAGGGGATTCCCACGACGGGAGGACCTCCCGTGACTATCCCTTGCGTCCTGACAGCGCACGTTTGAGCTGGCCGATCTTTAGAAGGAGCAGCACCCCCACGACCACGGTACAGATGA
>MBAA01000235.1:0-134 GCA_001940655.1 Promethearchaeota archaeon CR_4 | reverse complement strand
ATGAAGGTTGTGTCTTCGGATACATTCACGGTCACGATCACGGAGTCGGCGGGCCCCCACGCGCCTTGGTCGTCCGTGTACTCTATGGTGTAGTTGAATGTGGCGGGGGTACTCCGGTTGATTGGGACTGCGAG
>MBAA01000012.1:8855-11278 GCA_001940655.1 Promethearchaeota archaeon CR_4 | reverse complement strand
GAAGCTGCCCTGCAGTTGCTCCCATCGTTGCAGGTAGATTCCATCGTGTCTGCCCGGATCAAGGTGGATCAAGTGGTGGAATACATTCAGCACCTGCAAGCGGGGAAAGAACGTAAAGTTCAAATCGTGTTTTAAGTCCCTCCGTTTAGACTTGGACAATTGTGCTCATAGGAGGGTATCTCCTCCCTCTCGTGAGACATCGAATTTATTTAGAACCTGTAACAACCAAATTTTATGAGTTCAAAAACGCTCACGCCAAAGGCGAAGCGACAGCTCCTCACGATTATTATCTTCGCCACAATGTTTTTATCTGGCATTATAGTGTTTAACGTCACTCCGCTCAATGTCAAGAAGACGTATAACCAAACTATCACAACTTCTGACGGGGTACCTATATGTTACGATGTGTTCGAGCCTGCGAATGATCTCACGGCTAATAAACCGGCCGTTATCATTGGGCACGGCGTCATGGTTAACAAAGAAATGATGCGCCTGATAGCCCTTGAGCTCGCGAAGAACGGATTTGTCGCAGTGGCCTTCGACTTCCGGGGGCATGGGCAGAGCGGAGGAACACTGCCGCCCTCATCGATGGCTGGAATTACGGGTGTGGGCGGCATTGAGCAGCTAACTTCCGTTAATGAATCCGGACTTACTAATGACATCCTCGCCATCAAGGGTTACTTGGAGGAGGATCGTATAGACATCAATATGACCAACCTTGGGTACGTGGGATATTCTATGGGCGGAGGAGCGGGGTTTGAACTCCTGAGTTATGACAATGACTTCAATGCAATGGTGGGGCTAGCGCCTTTGCCCAACTACAAATTGACGAATACTTCTAATCCACGTAATTTATTGATACTCTCAGGCGGGCTCGATGAAAGCAACCCGATGGATGCTTTGTTGAAGGTAATGGCGAATAAGACAGGGCTTTCGACAAGTTCAATAGAACTCAACCACCTCTACGGGAGCTTCGCGAGTGGCACGGCGGCGAAAATGGTAGTAGATCCCTATGTTGACCACTTCTTTACTCCGTATGACCTGAATTTCGTGCGGGAAATTGTGAATTGGAACCTCCAAGCTCTGCTAGGTATAGCGACCCCAGCTGTGGATTTTGCATATCCCGTTCTCGTTTTAGCGGTAATCATTGCTATGATTGGCGCGTTGGGTCTCTTTTGGGGAGTGTCAGGACAGATCATTGCCCACTTTGCTCGCCGGAAAGTGGACGTGCCGGTTTCCAGTCCCATATTGGAAACCATTTCCAAGAGTTACCTCATTGGGCGATTTTTTATTTACGGTCTCGTCTTGTCATTGCCGTGCATATTCACCGGCGCCGTCCTCCTCTGGACCCCGCTGATCGTGTCCACCCTGTTATTTATGTTCTTGGCAGGAATGTCCCTCGCTATTCTTTTGATGGTCTGGCGGACTTACGCGCGGAAAGGGATTGGCTTTGCCGCCATGTACCGATCTAATGTTGCCACGACCTCCGGGCGAAATATCCTCGTGGGGGTGGGTCTCGGCGTTCTACTTTACGCATTGCTCGAACTGTCCGGGGGCAACCTCCTCGGGATCGTACCCAGTGTGACCCGCTTAGGGTGGGTGCCACTGTATTATGTCGCAATAGTATTCGCGCTCATTAACCTCCTACTTTTCGCCCTACCGCTCGTGGCAGATAAGTTTGGGCGAGGTCGTAAGAACGGTGTTATTATCGCAGGAACTATTAACTTTCTGTTAAATACTGCAATTTATGGCGCTATACTGCTCGTCATATGTCTCGTACTCCAGAGCTTTTTTCTCATCATTTTCATTATCCCCACAATACCCATCTTTGGCGTGATTTTCTTCACTTGTACCTACTACTACCTGCGTACCAACGATGTGGTTATGCCTGCCATAACGGTGGCCATCTTTTGGGCCTTCGTCATCATCACCCTTTCCCCCTTTTTCGGGTAGGAATCGAACCCGAACCTTTTCTTTCCCCTTTATCGACGACTTGTTTTGTCTGTCACCAATTTTGTCACTCTACCAATAATTTAAATCTCGTCCAGCCAACTGGTAACTCTCTGATGTAATGAAGATTATCAAAAAAATTCTTGGAGAGCAAGAGCTCACCTATGACAACTTGAACTGTCCCGTTTAACGCGGTGTACGTCCGTCACGAACAGGTCGTATTTGAGGATCTCGCTGGCGTGCTCGACACATTTGCTCGTCTGGCGGAGCATTCTCCGATCCGCCAAGCAGAATCGCGCGCCGGACTCGTTCGTCTCGCGTTAACGGGGGCGTGCCAATTTGGGGGAGAAAGAAGTCAGGGTTTGAAAAATATCGAACACCACGTTAACCAGCTTCACTGCCACGATTACAGCCGCGAGTTTAAGACTCCGGTTCGCATTGCGGGCAAGTATTATCTAGTTGTAATCACGGAA
>MBAA01000012.1:8102-8376 GCA_001940655.1 Promethearchaeota archaeon CR_4 | reverse complement strand
ATGGATAAGAAAACGGTGGGGTAAATGGTCGCAATAATACACAGACAAATATCGATAATAAACATAACATTGATAATTGTATCTAGCTTCGAATGTTCCCCAGCGAACACGATTCGGGAAAAAACAAACACGTAATAAACTGCAAACGACATAAGAATAGCGAGTGTTAGACTCTCAGGGCTCTGCTCTATCCCAGGTTTGCTCAATAAAAATCTTATCGGTGTGAAGAGAATAAGGAGAGCAATAGATATGAACATGTAAAATATGGTTTTCG
>MBAA01000012.1:6345-8087 GCA_001940655.1 Promethearchaeota archaeon CR_4 | reverse complement strand
TCTTTCGGTAGCGCGAGTAGGCGATAGCTGTAATTATGAATGCAAGGCCTGCGCAAATAAAAGCATCAAGTTCTAGGAGTATAAACCATAAATCTATGTCCGCCATAATTGTTCTAAAAAATATCATCCTTTTTAATTAAATAACTTTCGGTCACACGGTGTGTCAAATTAAATTATTTATATCTGAGATATTTAGAACTTTGAGAGGCACCTCCCCAGGGGGACGGAAACGTTATGGAGAATGAATTGAAACCATAACTCACAGTGTAAGCGTTTCCATCGAGTAAGAACGTGGCAAAGTCAGAGCCTGCAACATTAACAAAGATATGTCCGGCGCCTGTGCTCCACGGACATTATTCGGTCTGGTCGACTTCAATAATGCAATCGTGCATTTCCCCGCAGAACGTATGTTATGCATCGGCACGTTCGTAGGTGAGGCGCCCTATTCGAATACTTTCACGTGGTTGAAGATCTTCTACCACAGCACGAAAGAACACATGAGGGACTTCCTCCCAACCAAGCATTATTTCTTCCGGTACGATGTGGGCTGACACTGGTTGACGCGGCGATATCATTTCGAAAATATACTGTTGCAGTTTCTCTTTGGTTAAGGCCTTAACTATCACTTCTTATTAAAAAAATGACTAAAAACAGTTTCCCTTTATTGCCGGGAATTGAGTAATGAAGAAATTTAAGAGGTCGCAAAGATCTGTGGGACAAACCTTTCAACTCGAAAAAAGTTGCGCCCGGTCGAAAATCCTTTTTATAATCCATTAGGACTGTAAGGTTATCGCCAATATTTCCTTTTTGACAAAATATGCGATTACGATAATATTCTACTCCAAGATTTGGAGGATTTATCAGGAATACAAAAAATGTCATTATCACTAAAGAGGGCTCAATTGCTATTTTGCAATTAAATCGAATCCCAAGTGCAAATGCCTTGTCCACGGCGTTTCGTAAAGAAATTCTCAAGGAACTCGAGACATTGGAAGATGATGAGACAATCAAGGTTGTTATCATCACAGGTGCAAGTAATTATTTCTCTGCCGGTTTCGATTTAAACGAATTCGCATCTGTGGATTCAACGAATGTGGCTGACCTGATAAAAAGCGCGGATGAACTTGTCTGCAAACTTAGTTTTTACAAAAAACCAACCATTGCTGCCATTAATGGTCCAGCACTCGCAGGAGGGATGGATCTCGCGATAATCTGCGACATACGTATTGCTTCAGAGTCAGCGATATTTAGCGGGCCTGAAATTAAATTTATACCAGCACTTTACGGGCCTTATGCTCGGATATTGGGCGAGGGAATGGCACGTGAATTGATTCTGACGGGGAAGCTCATTACCGCGAAGGAAGCCTTGGAGATGGGTTTAATTAACAAGATTACCTCTCCCGAAATGTTACACGTTGAGGCCAAAAAAATGGCTCAAATGATTGCGGAAGCACCGCTGTCTGTTCTTCAAACAGAAAAAAAGGTGATGCAAGCGGTTCAGGGGAAGTTTGTTGCCGACAGCATTGATTTTGAAAATGAAATTTTTCACGAAATTCTGCTTGATAAAACGCACCGGCAAGAATTTAAGAATAATGTCAAAGCATATCTTCAGAAAATAAAAAAGAATTGAATTCTGCGAGGAATATACATTTTTCCAATACCAGTGATAATGTTCCTAAACTCAATTTTTTTTGTAATTCAAAACATTCATATATGCACATATATGCAATCATCCATAGGAT
>MBAA01000012.1:5962-6129 GCA_001940655.1 Promethearchaeota archaeon CR_4 | reverse complement strand
AAATCCCGTTTCCATATTAGTATACGGCGCATGTGGATTGATGTTGATTTGCATGGCGGTACTAACATCACTTACTGGAAGCAGGACGGCAGTGATTTTTTTCAAGATATGCCCAATGGTGAAAGTGACTGTTGCCGTGTTGTTCTTCCTGGGGGCTATTATTTGAG
>MBAA01000012.1:4857-5895 GCA_001940655.1 Promethearchaeota archaeon CR_4 | reverse complement strand
AAAGGAATCAGTCATTCTTGCTGTATTGACCCGAACGCCAAACAGGGCACTGAAGAGTGAATGTTGGTGGTAGTTTGGGTCTTCCCATCCAATTTACTTTAGTCAACTGCAACTTTCATTACAATTTTCTGGATAAATTCAGGGGTTGTTGATTTCTCCAGTTCTTCGGCGGGTTTTCCTTCCGGGGCAATACCAGACATGTACCAGTCAGATGGGGCGAGAATGACGAAAATGCCGGGTTCAAGGAGGATGGAGCTGGACATGGTGAGTGGGTCTTCCACTTCAAAAATTTCGATGTCTTTCTCTTCATTATAAGCTTCCAGCTGTTTGACGGGTTTGGGTTTGGTCCAGAAAATTCGCTCTCGACCGGTTATGGAAAATTGGATGTCGATGTATTTGCGATGATTCTCGAAACGCCCTCTTCGCAATGGTCTGAGGCGGTTGACCTGTACAAGGGCAAATACCCCATCACCCAAGACGTAACGCCCGGTAGCTAGGGCAGACTGCATATGCGCTTCTATCCATGCAAATGCAATCGAGAATTTATTGGGAAGGTTGGCCGTTACTGCACGCCAATTCGCAATGTTGTCAGCAATCACGTTTTTACCCCAATTCAGTCGATAATTAAAGAGTTTCACATTTCGCGCATTTTTTTCGGAATAAACAAGATTTCGCTGATGGTATCCCCCTTGCCAGAATTTCTCTAAATATGTTTCGTTGACGCTAATCCTCCCTTCTAAAATGCAATCCCTTTTTCCTTCATCTCACTATCACGAATTTTTCTAAGTCATTACAACCTATATCCCTTGGAAATACAAATTCCTTAGCAATGGAGGGAACTAGCTCAGCTATCGTCCACCCCCTAGTGAGTGGGAATTTTTGATACCATTAGCGTTTATTTGCGTAATTTCACCACAATCGTGATGTGTATGCTCCGGGGCCCAAAAGTGCTTACCAAGTAGAGGTTTTCCCTCGCACCAAGAAGGAACTTGCCATCCAGGAAGGGGATGGAAATGTGCCGCTGTCCGAGGCTGCTCG
>MBAA01000012.1:1602-4840 GCA_001940655.1 Promethearchaeota archaeon CR_4 | reverse complement strand
AAGTTAAAATCCGCCCTATTCTCTTCAGCTGCCACGGTATGTAACGTTAAAGCAGGATCGGCGCGTGTGAGTTCCACAAGGGAATAGTGTAATTCGAGGAAATTTCCTGCTTCGTGCTCATTTATCAGCAAGCTAGTCGTGGTGTGTTTGGTGCGGACGAGAACATCGCCATCCTTGTACTCGGGGTATTTTTCTTGGAGGTCCCAGAGGAGGTCGTCCAGCGCAGGTTGCAACCAGAGAAGCTGAGTGATGGCAAAGGATTCCACGAGGAGGTCGTACGTCAGGTAAACATCTTTATGTCCACTACCGAGATCCCAAGTTGTTTCGCCCGCCATCGAGAGGGTATAGAGCTTTGGCCGCTCCATGGCACCAGTATAAGGGTTCTGGGGCGAGGGTAACTTGTACCAGCGGTGGGCGTTGCGGAAACCCCAGATACGGAGTAAGTGGCGGAAAGAAAGCGGCAGCGGTTCCGTGGCATCCCACAACCCCCTCACCATTTGGGACAATTCCAATGTAGGGGTGGCGCTCCCGATGAGTAGGTTCCCCCAGCAATTCTGGATGACGCCCGGAGTTGTGAAGATAGTCGTGAATAACTTCGTTGGCGACATCCCCCCGATGGATCTAGGGTCGACCTCCATTGCTATATTGCGCCGATATTTCACGAGGTTAAATAGGTCGAGTAATTCGCTACTCCCTGGGTCGGGTCCGCTCACGATGATGGAGAGGTCAGGATTCGCGGCCGCAAAGGCATCGATCGCACGTGGGTCCACAAACCGGCGATCATTGTCAGGCAAATAATTGTTGCCTAAGTCTATCTTGAGGGGTAAGTCGTTTTCTAGACAAAGGCCAATGGTTTTCGCGAGAATTTCGTTGGGGGAAGTCAAGTCCGCCCGGCAAAGGGTAGGATAAACAACAACACCCGCAATGTTGGGGAATGAAAGAATATCTGAGGAGAAATCCTCTCCAGCCAAATTGGCGGAATAAACTGCCGAGAAAAGATTGGGGGCGACATTAACGATTTGCTGCACGAATGAATTAGGAATGCCATATTCTTGCCCAATGTCCATCGCTTGCAAGATTGATAGTCCCACGTTCCCACAGTGTTGTTCCGATGCGAATTCTCCGAACGTGATCTGGCGCCGGTAAAAGAAGGGATACCCATTACGGGCGATCTCGAGCAAAGTCGTGATTTCTGGTGGCAGCTTGTCGCAGTCAAAGAGAGGCCAGACGAGGCTATCTACTTGCGGGTAATCAAAAGGATTGCGAAATTTCTCGTTGAAGATAGTCGAGAAGTCCGGACAATACAGTCGCTCGTGCATACTTGTGGGAAAGTATGATCTATTTAGTATAAAAAGCTACATTGCGAATACTAATTGTGTATTCAGGAAACATCTGAACGGCGGTATAAGTCACGTCAAATCTCATCAAAGACCAATAGAGACCTGATCCAAATTCGTGTTCGAACTGCTTGTGAAAAACACAGATTAGGCACAAATTTGTTCGTTGTCAAAATATTTTCTTGGTTTTGAGAGGGACTCCTCCAGCAAAATTAAAATTATTCGCGGCAATAAATATTTTAGGCGGAAATAGCTCTATGCATAAGAGAGTTGATAGTGATTTTAATGCCCAACCTTGTTACGGACATACCACCGGGACCCAATCCCCCCCATCAGATCTATGCGGTCATCGAGATTCCTATGCGTTCTCGTAATAAATATCAATACGATGAAGAGATCGGATTTTTCTATCTTGATCGTGTCTTACCATCCCCGTTCGGGTATCCCTTAGATTACGGATTCGTCCCCCAGACGCGAAGCGATGATGGAGACGCGTTGGATGTCCTCGTTATGATCTATGAGTCTACGTTCCCAGGGTGCGTGCTGATAGTTCGTCCGATAGGAGTTGCTCGGATGAAAGACGAGAAGGGAGTGGACGATAAGATAATGGCTGTAGCGGAAGCGGATCCACGCTTGAATAATGTTCGCGAGCTTGAGGATCTAGGTGATTTCTGGTATCGGGGGATTACTCATTTCTTCCAGGAATACAAGCGGTTGAATATGCCAGAACAGTGGGCAGAGATTGTTGAATGGCAGGGGAGAAAAGAAGCAGAGCAAATTATTATCAAGGCGATTGATCGTTTCAAGCTTGTGAACGAAAAATCTTGAGCGATGATTATGCACAAAGAACTAGAGCACAAACCAAGAGAGCATCTTGGGCGTGACATCGCAGACACCATAACGAGAAAAGGACAAGAAATGTCCGAATATCTTATAAAAACGGCCGAAAAACGATATCGGGATATCTTTAAGGATATTGAGATTAAGTTACGGGATTTTCTGCTCCTCTCGTTAATTGGCATCTCTCTTGGGGCGATCATCATTGAAAATATCGTTGGATTCATCCAGTTTTTCCAAGACAATGTCACGCTATTCTTGGGGATTTTAGGAGTCGTCGTTGGTTTCATCATTGGATTAGTGATATCATCATCGTTACTTCGCAGGATTACAAAGCGATACCCCCTCTTGGCAGTTGTTTTACTTTTTTCCTCCCTAATTCATTTTGCTTATCCTTGGATAAGTGCCACTAACACCCCTATGCTGCTCCAGGTCACGGTAATGATAATCAATGGGTTTAACTTCGGCATCACGGCAGTCATTTATTCCACCTTGTTCGTAGAATCCACCACGATTATGGAACGAGGGCGAGTTGTCGCTCTAAATTTCATTCTTATCTTTGGCGGTGCTATGATTTTTGCATTTTTTGTCGTAACAGAATTCTTGAATTTCCTTGTTGCCATCATCCCAATAGGGGTAGCAATTTTCTTAGAATTAATTCGTAAAAGTGAAAAAGTCCACCCAAAACGGATTGAGAGATCTCCCCCGGTACCTATGAGGGTAACAATCCAGAACAAGAAAATGCTTATTTTTTATGGATTTATCTTTTTCGCATTTTCAATATCGATTGGACTATATTTTCCGGTTACCCATATTCCGCCTTTACTACTTCCTACAGGAGGAGATCAAACGCGTCTTATCCCAATCCTCACGCTATCTACATTCTTTGTTGCATTCTTGTTATTCATTATCGGGTATGCCTATGATTTCTTGGGCCGACGAATTGTTATGGGAATATCTGTTACTTTTCTCGGTTTAATGAATTATATTCAGATTTTTCTACGCATTTTCGATCCGCTCGTGATCGCAATTACTTTTATGATGTCCTTAATTATGGCAATTCC
>MBAA01000012.1:0-1591 GCA_001940655.1 Promethearchaeota archaeon CR_4 | reverse complement strand
GGGATTTTGCACTCCAGTCTGAGGTTTCAACCGTAAATGCGTCCCTTCTCTTCATAACTGTAGGTGGGATAGTGATCGGCATATTCTTGAAGGGGATTTTTGTGGGAATCGGGACCCGAGAGGCCACGGGGATGGCGCTCGCAATCTTGGTTTTATTCCTCTTGATGAACACGAAGGAAACTATCTCCTCCAAGGAACGATCCTGGCCGGACGTCCTTTTTCACTTATATATTATACATGAATCGGGTATGCTAATTTCTGAGCATTGCTTTAAGAAAACTGAATCAGAAGTCGAATCTGACCTCATTTCCGGGGGAATTGTTGGCATGACAGCAATCCTCGAGGAGCTCGTGCGCAATAACCAGCGATTGCGTATTATTGACCATGGGGATAAAAAGATCCTGTTCCGATATTCTTTCGATAAAAAAATCATTTACGTGCTGCTCATCAAAGATGATCTTTTAGTTATTCGCAATAAAATGAAAGCCTTCGCGGAGGCATTTGAGATTCAATTTGCATCACAAATTGCAGCATTTAGCGGCGTAAATGTAGATAAATGGAAAGGGACAGAAGAGTTGGTTCACAAATTCTTCGAGCGCAAATATTTCCTCGATTAAAAAGTATTGGTTGTGATTACGTGAAGCGAATAGTTGTCGTGAAATGGGACCTCCGGCGGGGTCCACTACCTGTCGTGCAATATCCTCCTGAAAAGACATTTCTAGATAATGAAACGTTTCTAAAACTCTGGTCAATCCACGAATTACAGGAAAATCCCGTCATTTCCTTGGGCCGGGATAACATAACCTTCTTCAGTTACCGGGAATCCTTGAAAACAGGAACCTACTTTGTAGTTTTTGCCACGGACGAGCGCGTGGAAGAAGGTTTCGGGGAGCTTCATGCAGGTATGTCAAATTCATTGCTAGCAACACTCGATACTCCGCATTTTCTCTCATCTCTTCAAGAGATGTTCAAAATTATTGAAGAATATACTACCCTTGCACCAGAACAACTTATTTCCACACTTTTCTTGGATCCGGCAAAGATTGCCATCTTTGACGAGATCCGGCGAGGAATGTTGAACAAAGACCAGTTACAGAAAAATCTCAAAAAGAAACACAGTCTCGCGGTTGTGAACTTTGACCTTCTCATCTCACCTTTTATTCGACTGGGGGTGATTCACCCGGAGATCCTGTTTGAAGAGGAGTATTTATTCTTGAAAAAGGATTATTTTGTAGCCCGTCTACCTCCAGAATATGCCAAGTCTGAGGAGGTTCTCGGGTCGGAACAATCTGAATACCTCGCACAAGCACAGTGTTTTTATGCTGAAAATTCGGACAAACCCTTAGTATCCATTCCTGCCGCGTTCGTGCATTATTTTAAAAATCCTGTATTTAATGCTCTCCAGAAATTAGGAGAGAAACCCCTACCGTACACAGAAGCAATCGATCTCTTAAAAGAGGACGAGAATCTCTATGCAGATATGCAGAAAAATAAGATTATCATAGAGATCAACAAACGGGTCTTCCTTCTTGCAGGGGTTTTTTTCATCCCCATAAAACCCAAGTATATTTTGATTGAATTGAGGAAACGG
>MBAA01000215.1:19233-21860 GCA_001940655.1 Promethearchaeota archaeon CR_4 | reverse complement strand
GGACCGGTCGAGGACTCGACCGGCATGGACAAAAATTAATTCCTGAAGATGTGACAAATTAAATTACTGCCAACATGATTTGTTATAAAAAGAAGGAAAGAAGAGATTGCACAATTATTGCGACATATTCTGTTTTATCTTTTTTGTGTGGATAATATAAGTGATTACACACATACCTAGCATTATTGTCCACACTATTGGATAACCCGGAATGCTGTTACTTGGCTGAATCGGCGTATCCTCGTTGGGAAATGTGATGGCGACCTCATTCGAGTATACGCTTTCTCCGCCCGTATTTATAGCGGTAATCACATAGTAATAAGTCATACCAGCGGTGCCGGACGTATCGGTATAATTTAAACCACTAGAATTCCCGATGAATCCATATGAACCTCCACTCGTAGTTGTCCGGTAAATGTTGTAACCAGAGACGCTCACCCCGCCTGTATAATTTGGGGATTGCCAAATCAGCGAAATGTCAGAACCGACAATAGAACCGACTGCATTTTGCGGCGCGCCTGGAAGGGGCACGCAATTGGGGCTCTGGAACAATGTCACGTTCCTATTGATGTCATAGGTGAGGAAGAGGCCTGGTTGGGGGAGCGCTTGCACCTCCAGGATATAAGTCCCCGTAGAATATGTGCCCACCAAGAACTTGGATTCGTCATACGAAAAGGGTTCTTTTGTGGACAAAAAAATGATCTCGTCATCACTCCCCACCACGAGGCAAGCGCCGACTACGTCTGCGCAAAATAAATCAAAACCCCAATGAGAAAAACCAAAATTTCGAAGTGCAGTGGGATTGTCCGGATCGGTTGTGTCGAAAACGTACACGTAATATATAGGAGAGCTTGTATAAACTGTATATACCCGATTTCCCGAAACGGTGAAATCCGTAAACTGACCAAAACTACAGTTCCCCCGTGCGACGAGATGCAGGGGGTCGCTGATGTCTACTATGTATACCGGATATACTTCACCCCGGGCAAATGCATAATTCCCAAACACTTCAACGTTTGTGATCAATTGACTCCCAGCAGCTAAACTTACATTAGTAACATTGACTGGATTCGTTGGGTTGGTCAGGTTCACTTCCCAGAGACGCATACCAGGACCATATTCTCCCACGTAGGCATATGAATCCTTGATATCAATCCCATAGGGGTCGGGGTGACTGATATTAACTAGATTTATGGGATTCCTTGGGTCAGCAATATTAAAAATCTCGATATGGTCTTCTTCGACACTTGTAACGTACATGTAATCCTCCCGAAATGCTAAGTCTCCGTAACCTATGACACTCCGTTCATAAGTCGCGATTTCTTCAATGGCGGTCACGTCCGTCAAGTTTAGGAAATGCAGGGCCCCGGTATTTTCCATAATCACGGCGAGATTCCCGTCACTCGTGACTTTCATTACAAACGCTAACCCGAACCCGGAACCGGACAAAATACACGAGTCAAGGATAGAAACGGAAAATGGGATCGCCGCCCCATTCGGGATCTCGTAATGAGTTGTTTTATTCGTGGTTCGTGGAGCATTAGGTATCGTGCTGTCGATGCTTGCAAAAATAAGCAGTCCGAGGAACACATAAGTCAGAACGGGTATTGTTTGTTTTTTTACGCTATACATAATTGCATCTTCATATTTTAAAATGTTAGAATTAAACGAAGTTTTCCTACTACAAATCCCTCGATTCTAATAGTATCCCGTTCACGAATATAAATTCAGTTGTTGAGATATTCGGGAGGATGTATAGAATTTCGGGGAAGAAGGAATACCATAGAGATTCAGAAATCGAGTGTGTCAAATATTTTAAGACAGGGGATAACCAGATTACGTCCAGTACTTCTCTAAACGTTCCCGGGCGGCGCGCAATGTCTCTATTTTCTTGCAGAAACAAAACCGGGTCATTTTTTGTCCATCGGCGGGATTCGCGAAAAAGGAGCTCCCCGGCACAGTGGCGATACCCAGATTTTTGATGAGAAAGAGCGCCAAGTCGAGGGCTGTCTTCAACCCCTTTTCCTGCATGAATTCGGCGCACTCGCACATGATGTAATAGGCGCCGTGGGGTTTATACGGGTGGAGCGGGGTTTGTTGTAATGCAGCGTAGAGTTCATTTCGAGCTTTTAGATACGAAGCTTGTAGCTCTCGGTAATAGGATTCTGGCATTTGTAGGGCGAACGCGGCAGCTTCTTGGAGGGGTGACGCGGCGCCCACTGTGAGAAAATCGTGCACTTTCTTGATCTCGGCGGTGATGCGAGCCGACGCGAGAGCCCACCCCACGCGCCACCCCGTCAGCGAGTAGGTTTTCGAGATGGAATTGATGGTCACCGTGCGATGCCCCATGCCCGACAACGCCGCGATGGACACGTGTTCGGTTCCGTCGTAGGTGATGTGCTCGTAAATTTCGTCCGTAACCGCGAGGCAATCATATTGCTGGCACAAGCCCCCGATTAATTCCAGTTCCTGCCGCGTGAAGACCTTGCCCGTGGGATTGTTGGGCGTGTTGATGATGACGGCTTTCGTGTGTTCATTAAATGCGTGTGTCAATTCGTCTTCGTTGAACGTCCAGTCCGGGGGTTGTAGGCGCACGAACCGCGGCATCGCTCCCGACAAGAGGCAAT
>MBAA01000215.1:17721-19214 GCA_001940655.1 Promethearchaeota archaeon CR_4 | reverse complement strand
ATAGGGCTCAAAAATGACCACCTCGTCCCCCGGGTTGATGATCGCTTTCATAGTCGCCATCATCGCTTCCGTGGATCCGCACGTCACAGTAACGTTTTTTTCCGCGTCTAGTTCCACGCCATTGAATCGCTTAAATTTGTCCACGATGGCGTCTCGCAGAGTTTTGCTACCCCACGTGATAGCATATTGGTTGACATCGTCTTGGATAGCCTTGATGGCGGCTTGTTTGATTTCGGCAGGGGCGGGAAAGTCCGGAAAACCTTGGGCCAAATTAATTGATCCTGGGTGTCGTTTAGCGATGCGCGTCATTTCCCGGATGACGGACTCGGTGAAGGTTTGGGACACGCGAGAGAGGTCCACGGGATCGTATAACATCTACCAGATTATAAAACCTGAGATGTTTTTCACCGACTTCGGCACATTCCCTAATTTTTAGGTTTTTTTATTCCAGTCAGTAGAATAAGGAGGATGAGGGGTGAAATCTCGGTTATTTTGGCGTAATTCGAGGATATCCTACTAGGTATGTCATCTTCCCGCGTCCAATCCCGATCTCCCATTTGAAAGACTTTCCCCGAATTCTTTTCACGAGGGCAGTCAATTCGTGGGGCATGTATATCCTGAGCATGGACGCAATCGCGTCCCACAACACGATCAAGGGGAGAACGGGGATTATGTATGTCAGTATAAATCGCTTGCAGCCTATGGGATGCATCATCTGCCGGACAATATCAATCACCATAAGGGGGACAAACAACATGGCAACGAAAGCACCAGGATAGGGGCCCATCCCCTCAAACACGCAGATCGCATCTTCCTTGTCTACCGTATCTTGGAGGATCTTCCTCGCCTGTTCTGGATTGAAGTGATGGAAAGAGCCGTACATGACTCGGACGCCTTCGATAGACCGGGGAACTCTCGTTGCGTCAACCGGTTCGCGAATGAATGTTACTTTGGGATTGATTTCTTTCTCTCGTTCAAATGCGGCAACGTTAGGGTATTTATCCGTCAGGGTAACGCCTACTTTCATGTCCATTCCGTCTAACTCGCGTTGCAAACGCGACCCGTGAAATCCCGCGCCGGCGCAGAGTTCGAGGATCCTCCGCTTTCTGGTGACCTGCAGGACTTTCTTTATGATCGGGATAGCGGACTTGTACACATTCATCTTTTTTCCAAAAAGATATCCGAGGTACACCGTCATCGTATCCCGAATGATCCTCGGGCACCAGTGTTTGTCGCCAAATTCGAAAAGATTTATCCGTGTCATTCACTCGCCCTTCAACGTGCTTGGCCGCGGTTAATTCCTTTTAGGTCTCGTAATATACTTCCTCATTAGTTTCAATTACGTCAAACTTTTATTTAACATCTCAGGACTACCTTTTAAAAACACAAGAGCGCCATCATACTACAAGGGAAGTCAAATGATATGTACTTGGAAGAAAATCTTGCCAACATGAATAAGCGGTACAATCCCTCGGGCATTCGATTTGAGTGTA
>MBAA01000215.1:15472-17673 GCA_001940655.1 Promethearchaeota archaeon CR_4 | reverse complement strand
ACAAACCGACTTTGAAGCGGGAATTGACGCAAAATTTCCGAATGGTCTTTAGTCCCACGCTGAAGTGGCACATTGGTGACGAAGGCATTGCCCGCTTGCAATCACGGCGCATGAAATTTAATCCCACTCTCTCAATCATAGATATGCAAAAATTGCTCTACGAGGAAATCGGAGGCATCCGGGAGGAGCTTTTGAAGAATTCCATTATAGAATATCTCAAGAAAACCCCCTACTTTTTAGATGCTCCTGCTGCCAAAGGAATGCACCACAATTACCGACACGGCCTCCTCGAGCATACACTCCAAACCATCAAGATGGCCCGCCTCATCGCGAGAGCTATGGCGGACGAGGTCACGGTAGACTTTGACGTGCTCCTCGCGGGAGCTCTCCTGCATGACATCGGCAAGATCAATAGTTATGCCCTCGAGGGGGATGTCATCCGCACAACCGAGATTTACGCCAAGCAAAACCATATCATTAATGGCGTGAAGATTATTTCCCAGGAGATTAAATCTGAGAAACTCGACGAGCTCATCCACATCATCGCGAGCCACCATAATATTCCGGACTGGGGGTCTCCCGTGGAACCCAAGACGCCCGAGGCGTGGATCATCCACACGGTGGAGAATCTCTCGTCCAAAATAATGGGTTAATTCTATATCAGAGGGTACACAACCCTACACTGATTTGGGGTTTTTCGTGGAAACCATTTTTCGACTTATTGAGGAATTTTCCATCCCCTAAGCTAACCCATCATTTACTTTCGGTTAACGGGCAGAAATAATAGAAATATTTTTTTGAAGGGGCCCCCATCTTATCCATACAACAAATCACGCGGGTGTCGCCTAGCCAGGATATGGCACCGGCTTCCGGTCGCAATTCTAGTGATGTGGGAATGAGCCGGACTGCAGGAGTTCAAATCTCCCCACCCGCGCCATTAAATTCCTTATTTTTCAAATCCTTTTCAAAAATCCTCGTAGTATACTCTTCTCAATTCTTGGTGGTGAAGTTACATCCAATCTTGAAGAGAACATTCTGTGCAGAAATGAGACTCCTAACGACTCCTCAAAAAAGAGGGGTGGAAATAAATTAAGGTATGTTCCAACTAAGATCCCTTGGCAATAACAACTAAGCTATAGTACGTATTCATCTGCAATTTCTGGAAAAAGGAAATTGGTAAAAAAAGAATATTCTCTGATGGGGAATGCGAAATACTGAAGGTATGCAATCAAAGCAGGTGAAAAGGAGTTGAAATATATTTAAGGAGTATAGAAGGTTGTAAATAATGGTTAGGGCCAGGGATACTCCTTTAAACGACCTCAACTCTTGGACAGCATTTTTTAACAAAATACACGATGCTTTTCTAATTGTAAATGTTCAGACTGATTGCATTGTTAAAGCAAATTCTCTAACTGACAAATTATTCGGGAAGACCCCGAAAAGTCTTGTTGGAACGCATATTTCCTCTTTATTTCCGCCAATGCACGCTCCAAAAATCGCTCGGCAAATTCTAAATGCCAAATCCCCGCCAAATGCCCAAACTCCATTAAGTAAAGCGATGCGAGATTGTATCACATCTGGGGAAAATCAGGAGCTAGAGCAGGAAATTACAGGGGGAAAATGGTTGCGTTCCCGAATCTTACCACTAGAATTTAGCGGGAAAATTAAACACCTAGTGATAATTCTAACTGACATCACCACGCAAAAGCGAATGGAAAAAGTTTTGCAGGAATACGAACAACGCTATAGTAATCTCACCGAAGTAACGAGTGATTTCTTCTGGGAAGTCGACACTGATGGGAAATTTTGTCACCTGAGTCCTAAAGTCTTTGATATTATGGGTTACACGCCAGAGGAAATATGTGGAAAAACCCCCTTTGAATTAATGCCCCCACAAGAGGCAGCACACGTCTCGCAATTATTCCAAAATGTGCTCACTAGCCACGGACCATTCAAGACTTTCGAAAATATCAATCAACATAAGAATGGGCATCACGTCATCCTCGAGACAAGTGGCGTGCCGTTCTTCGATGCAGAGGGAACTTTCAAGGGTTTTCGTGGCATTAGTCGGGACATAACTGAGCGGAAAAAAGCAGAAAAAGCTCTTAAAGCGAGTGAGAAGAAATTCCGAAAATTCTACATGAAGACCCCTGCGATGCTCGAGATCATCGATCATCATGAAAGGATCGTCAGTGTAAACG
>MBAA01000215.1:12268-15459 GCA_001940655.1 Promethearchaeota archaeon CR_4 | reverse complement strand
GCGGACTGGATACACGCGAGAAGAGGTTCTAGGCCATAAATACTACGATTTTCTCACCCCAGATTCTCGAGATTTTACGTTAAAAATCAGGCCTGAAATCCTGCAGAACGGTGAATCTACTGACGTTCCTTACCGGATGGTGAAGAAGAATGGGGAGGTGATGGACATACTCGTCTCATCAATCATTGAAAGAGATGAATCTGGCAATGCACACAGTTCCATAGCTATCATCTCTGATGTCACTACGCGGAAGCAGGCAGAAGAGGTTCTTCGCAAGAGTGAAGAAAAATATCGGAACCTCTTCATGAAGACCCCCGCGATGCTGGAATCGCTCGATTCTAAGGGGAATATCACTAGTGTTAATGAGACTTTTTTGGCAAAGCTAGGATATACGCGGGAGGAGGTTCTAGGCCGCAATTACGCTGATTTCCTGGCCCCTGATTCCCGAGAATATGCAATCACAAAACAAGCACCAGAATTCTTGCAGACAGGTGAACAAAAAGACCTCTATTTCCAAGTGGTGAAGAAAAATGGGGAAATTTTAGACACTCTTATTTCCGCAATTGCGGAGAGGAACCAATTTGGTAAGTTTATTGGTGCCATAGAAATAATTACAGACATCACCGCCCGGAAGCGAGTGGAAGAAGTATTACATGAAAGTGCACAACGTTATCGCAACCTAGTCGAAATTACCAGTGATTTCATTTGGGAGGTCGACATCGATGGAAAATACACCTACGTAAGTCCTAAAGTCTTCGACATTTTAGGATACAAACCAGAAGACGTACGTGGAAATACCCCCTTTGACCTTATGCCAAAAGAGGAGGCAGAACGAGTTAAAGCGATTTTCCAAGATATCGTTACTCGTCACGAAACAATAAAGTCACTCGCAAACGTCAATCACCACAAAGATGGGCACCTCGTGGTGCTCGAAACAAGTGGTGTACCCTTTTACGATGCCGATAGAAAATTCTTGGGTTACCATGGAATTGATCGTGACATCACAGAGCGCAAGAAATCGCAGGAAGCACTCGAAGCGAGTGAGGAGAAATTCCGCAAGCTCTTTATGAAGACCCCCGCGATGCTCGAAATCATAGATAGCAAGGGGATCATTATTGATGCTAACGACACTTGGTTTCAGAAGCTAGGATACTCTCGAGAGGAGATCATAGGCCACGGGTATCACGAACTCCTTCTCCCTGGTTATCGAGAATTTTTCGAGACAAAGGTTCTGCCGGAATTCTTGAAGAGAGGCGAATACCCAGAGGTCTATGCCCAAGTTATGAAGAAAAAGGGGGAGATAATTGACGTTTTGATATTCGCTATTGCAGATAGGGATGCAAACGGCCGGGTCTACCGTGCCATAGAAATGATCAGCGACATCACCAAGCGGAAGCAAGAGGAAGATGCTCTGCGTCGAAGTGAGGAAAAATACCGCACGCTCTTTGAAAGTAACGTTGTTGGAGTCTTTCTCTCGGATTATGAAGGGCATGTGCACGAATGCAACCAAGCAATTGCCGCAATTCTAGGGTACACGTGTGAAGAATTTATGCGCATCCCTACTCCGTTTTTATATGTTAATCCTAAGGATAGAGAAATGGCTCTATCAATCTTGGACAAGAACGGCGAGGTGGAGAATTTTGAGACGCTTTGGAAGAGAAAGAATGGGACATCGTTTTGGGTTTTGTTCTCCGCGAAGAAAATACCATTACATGAGACGGATCGCTTTTTGGTCACGTTAATTGACATTAACCAGATGAAGCAAGCCATGCAAGTGTTGAAAGATAGTCAAGAATCCATCCTCAGACTCTACGAGGACGCGCTCAGCATTTCGGAGATGAAAACCAACCTCATTACCTTCGCCTCTCACGAGCTGAAGACCCCCCTCGTGCCGATCATCGGGTGGGCGGAATTCATGTTGCGTGCCATCGATAAGGGGAAAAAATTAGATGAAATCGTTGGAATGGACGAGATCACGAGCATCCTTAACTCCGCACGACGTTTGACCACGATCATCAACAACTTCCTCGATATCGGCCGACTCGAAAGCAAGAGACTCGAACTCAAAGTCCAGCAGCACAAGCTTGCCGAACTGATGAAAAATGCCCTCGAATCCGTAAAGCGACTGGCGCTCTCGCGTAATATTACCATCAATAATCTCATCCAAGACGTTGAGCTGTGGGTGGACGGGTTTCGTGTGGAGCAAATCTTCATCAACATCCTGTCGAACGCGATTAAATATTCCCCCGAGGACAGTCAAGTTACGATAACCTCGGAAGTAAACGGGGATTTCCTAACGATTTTCTTTAAGGATCAAGGAAATGGATTCACGTCGGAGCAATTGAAGGATGTTTGGCGTCCCTTCTCCGTGAAGGAGTGGCAAGCAAAAGGGGATATTTTACCGGGTACGGGAATTGGCCTTTTTCTCACGAAAGGACTCGTTGAACGGCACACTGGGAAGATTGAAATCACCTCCCCCGGCCCTGATTTGGGAACCACGGTAATGATCTCGCTCCCGATGACATCCTTGAAAAACTCTGAACCTCAAAGCTACTAAACGCGTAAAATCACCCCATTCAAGATATGTTGGTTAGGGGGACGAGATCTCCAATCTTATTATCAACGACCTAACGGGCATTTTATTCAGATAAATCCTCTCAACCTAAGCTATTTTTACCGATTTATTTATATTTATAACGAATTGTTCAAATGTTCAAATAAACTTAGAGCTCACCTGCTTCAATTCCTAACGTTCGCACAATTTCCCCTTTGGAGAAGAAAGCATATGATGTTTCAAGATTCATTGATTTTTTTGCCGGTTTATAGAGTGGAAACGAATTAAAGAATCACCCTCCGAAGATCATTACAGATATCCTTTAACAGGGTAAAAAATAAATACGAAATTCTTCACGATAACTTGAATTGATGCGAAAGAAATTACCGATGTTCTTTTACGGCAATAGCGAAAGGGTGAATCGCTTAAATACAACCAGTTACAATTTAATGGATAAAATATTTTAACAAATTTGGTGGTAGTTGATGACTATAGCAAGTGGCACGTCTTTAACCGATGCCAATTTTTGGAAAGCAATCTTTGAAAAAACCCGAGACTCGATTTTAATTGTCAACGTTCAGGCTGGGAGAATTATCAAGGCCAATCGCCCATCGGAACAGATATTCGGCAGAGATCA
>MBAA01000215.1:11078-12256 GCA_001940655.1 Promethearchaeota archaeon CR_4 | reverse complement strand
AGGAACATATATTTCATCCCTCTTTTCACCCGCAGAAGCGGTTAAACTCGTTGGTCACGATGTGATTGTGCAACTCCCGCTTGTTGCTCAAGCTCAGTTACAAAAAGCGATTATGGATTGCATCATAACTCGGGAAGTCCAAGAAATAGAACACGGAATTGGTGAGGGTAAATGGGTGCGCTCGCGAGTTCTCCCATTGGAATCAAATGGCAAAGTGAGCAACCTTATGATAATTTCGACCGACATCTCCGAGCGTAAGCGTGCAGAAGAGGCATCACATGAGAACGAACAACGGTATCGCAACCTACTAGAAACCACGAGCGACTTCATTTGGGAGGTCGACCTCGATGGGACATACACCTACGCGAGTCCTAAAATCTTCGACATTTTGGGGTACAAACCAGAAGAAATGCATAGGAAAACTCCCTTTAACTTTATGCCACAAGAAGAGGCAGAACGCGTTAAGGCGATTTTCCAAGATATCGTCACTCGTCACGAAACAATAAAGTCACTCGTAAATGTTAATCGCCACAAAGATGGACACCTCGTGGTGCTCGAAACAAGTGGTGTACCGTTTTACGATGCCGACAGAAAATTTCTGGGTTATCGTGGAATTGATCGTGACATCACCGATCGGAAAAAAGCGGAAGAAACCCTCCGGGTGAGTGAAGAAAAGTACCGTACACTTTACATGAAGACTCCCGCGATGCTCGAATCCACCGATAATAAGGGAAAGATTATTAGTATTAATGAAAATTGGTTAGAAAAGACGGGATATTCGCGAGAAGAGGTTCTTGGCCATGTATATCTCGAGTTTCTCACTCCTGCTTCGCGAGACTATGTAATCACCACCGGTACGCCTAATTTGTTACGGATGGGTGAAGTCACGGATATCCCTCTTCAGATGGTGAAGAAAAACGGGGAATGGATGGACATCCTGAGCACCGCCTTGGTAGAAAAGGATGCATCGGGCAATCTTATTCGCAGCTTATCCATCATTACCGACATCACTTTGCGCAAGCGAGCGGAAGAAGATTTGCGGGAAAGCGAACAACGCTATCGTAACTTAGTTCTCTCAACGAGCGATATCATATGGGAAGTCGACAAGGAAGGGAAATACAACTACCTTAGCCCGAAGATTTTTGACATCTTAGGGTACAAACCAGAAGAGTTACTTC
>MBAA01000215.1:0-11009 GCA_001940655.1 Promethearchaeota archaeon CR_4 | reverse complement strand
TTACTCACAGACTCCCAATTAATTCGGCAGAAAACCCTAATCGTCATAAAGATGGTCACCTCGTCATACTCGAAACGAGTGGCGTGCCGTTTTACGATACTAATGGGAAATTCCGGGGATATCGAGGTATTAGTCGTGACGTAACCGAACGTAAAAAAGCGGAAGAGGCCCTCAAGGCGAGTGAAGAAAAATACCGCACGCTCTTTGAAAGCAATATTGTGGGGGTTTTTCTCTCGGACTACGAAGGGAACGTGCACGAGTGCAACCAAGCAATCGCCGCTATTCTCGGGTACTCGCGCGAAGATTTCGTGCATATCCCTACACCCATGTTATATGTAAATCCTAAGGATAGACAACTGGTTCTTTCGATGTTGGACGAGAACGGGGAGGTGGAGAATTTTGAAACGCTGTGGAGGAAGAAGGACGGCACGTCGTTTTGGGTCTTGTTCTCCGCGAAGAAAATTCCGCTACAGGACACGGACCGCTTTTTGGTCACGTTAATTGACATCGACCAAATGAAGCAGGCAATGCAAATATTGAAAGATAACCAAGAATCCATCCTCAAACTCTACGAGGACGCGCTCAGCATTTCGGAAATGAAGACCAACCTCATTACGTTCGCCTCGCACGAGCTGAAAACCCCCCTCGTGCCGATCATCGGGTGGGCGGAGTTCATATTGCACGCTATAGAAAAGGGGAAAAAATTAGGAGAAATCTTAGGAAAGGAAGAGATCACGAGCATCCTTAACTCCGCACGACGTTTGACTACGATCATCAACAACTTCCTCGATATCGGCCGACTCGAAAGCAAGAGACTCGAACTCAAAGTCCAGCTGCACAAGTCGACCATTTTGATGAAGAATGCCCTCGAGTCGGTCACCCAACTGGCCCTCTCACGCAATATTACGATTAACAATGACATCCAAGATGTCGACATGTGGGTGGACGGATTTCGCATGGAACAAATCTTCATCAACATCCTGTCGAACGCGATCAAATATTCCCCCGAGGGGAATCACGTCTGGGTCACCTCGGAAGTAACCGGGGATTTACTCTCGATTTACTTTAAAGACCAAGGGCGCGGGTTCACGCCGGAGCAATTAAAAGAAGTATGGCGTCCGTTTTCCGCGAAAGGGTGGCAATCCAAGGGAGATATTTTACCAGGAACGGGGATCGGCCTGTTTCTCTCGAAAGGACTTATCGAACGGCACAACGGGAAAATTGAGATTACTTCCCCCGGCCCAGATCTGGGATCCACGATAAAAGTCACCCTTCCGATGACCGCCCTGAAAACTTCTGAAACCCAAAGCTAAGACGAGAATAAGAACCTTTGATGCCCGTTCCGAGTCCTTTTAACTAATTTTATGATATGCTCTCCAAAGAGTCCGGGGAAAGATTTGAAATGTAAACGATACTGAATAGTACTGAACTGCCTTGTTGTGTGAACATTTTCCACATTACCGTGCATCTCATTCTAATAGATTTAAATGATGGGGGCCTTCCTTTTGGAAGAAAAAGGATCTAAGAGTATAGATGCATGGGGTTAAAATTCCAGTGGTCAAGGAGATCTTCTACAACACAATTCTGAGTCTCCGCTTATGCCACGAGAACGCGAATTCCTTGTCTCGTGTGACAAGCACTGAGTCCTTGCCTGAAATTTAGGCGGAAATTTGGTGGTCTTTAAATCCCGATCATCCTAAATCTTGAATCATCTGGCATTTGAGGCCTCTAACGGTAAAAGATCGTTTTATTTTGGCGGGGATGTTTTCGTCAAGTAAGAACTTGATTTGGGTGCGATCCATAAATAATCACTTCTCCCGCGATGATTTCCCTTGCATATGCGATGATCTCTTGAATATCACTCCGGGAAATAGCAGGATAGTTTTCTAGGATGTCATCGAACGATTTCCCTTCTTTCAACTAATCTAGGATGTCGAGCACCAAGACCCGCGTGCCTCGAATAGTTGGCTGCCCCCCACAAATCTCAGGATCTCGGACAATTCGGTCGTATTTACTTATGGCGCACCATTCTCAATTTAACTGTTCACTGCTATAAAACAAGGGCAACTCGTAATACTAAACATATCCTAACTCGAGAATTAACGAGCACCCCGAGGAACGCGTTGGGGATGAATCCGCGCGGGAGGCGTGGATAAACAAGCACGTGGGGCAGATCTTGAAGCAATGGTTGGTCGTGGCGGCCGCCGGGGGCATTCACAGTAGTTCGTAAATACGGTATTGTCATAATTTCCAACCTTCATGTATGAGAAAGGTGTACAGTTGGTTTGTTATCTCTTTCTTTGTCAATTCTCTTCTTTCAACCTTCAAGAGCGGGGGCAATCCCTTCAGGAACGTCCATGCCAGCGCGAGTTTCCACACGTTTTCCAACAACACCGAGACCAAGAAAAGCACGAGTCTGACCACCCAGCTACGTGAGCTCGTCCGGGCCAGGAATCCGTGCTTGTCTTTGTAACCCGCGTCAATTGCAAACCGCTGCTCGTAGTTGGCCACTGTTTCCTCCACTGGTTGGGAGTACTAGATGGGTTTCGAGATCGCTTTCAACTTCTCGTGCACCTTTTGAACCGCGACGTGCACGTGCACGCCCTTGCCCGTCCGGAAATCCTTGATCTCTGTGATGTGCCAGCACCGGCGCTCCAATTGCATCGGATCTCGGGCATACATGGCCAAGGCATCCCTCACGCTCTTGGTGAATGACTTCCGGGCATTCCACGGCAGTCCCAGTTGTTCTAGGGAGGACAAGAGCTCGACCGTCGGAAATTCACCGTCGAAGATGAGCAGGCGCGGCTCGGTCACCTTTTTGACCTGTGCCGGGGCCTCCGGCAGGTACGATGCCACGGGAAACCCTTCCACGCGGGAGGTGACGAAGATGGTGAAGCTATAATGTGCGGACACGAGGTCTGCAGTGAGGTAGACGATGTGGAAGTTGGAATCGTGCACCTTCTGGCCGTGGAGGACTGCCATCTTCCCGGGATCCCCTCAGAACGGATCCTCATAAAAGTCGAGAAGTACCGTGGCGTCTTGCTCGAGCTCGCGGCGGGTGGCCGCAGGTAACATCTTGTACTGCTTCAACAACATCCGGTTTACTATGGTCTCGGCGTCAGTTTCGGGAATGTCGCGCAGGACCTTCAATACTTCCTCACCCGAAGGACCGTTGTCCCAGTACTGGCGCAAGGAGTCCGCCGTTGCGGACACGGACGACCGGTTGGAGCTGGCCGCTTCTATGTTCCACGAGATCTGGCCTGGCTTGAAATCTCGCGTGTCGAAATATTTCGCCTCAGACTTGAAGGGGTTGGCGAGGAGAACGCGATGGGCATTGCGGAAATTCGGGTGGCCCCGAAACCCGTGTTCGGGAGGAAAGCGCTTGAGAGTGGGAATTGGCATTACCTGACTACGGAAGGGCGGTAGATAAAGCGATTCCAACTCGACCGCGGATGTAAGTTCGGTCATATAAGGTCTTTTCCTCATTTACGAACTACTGTATTATGACGTGTGCGTGAAGAAGGCGCTCATTGACCGCGCGGAATCCTGTCCCGTGCCCCTCGTGTTCATGTATGCCAATCACGCTTTACTCTTAAACATAGACCAGAACTACCAGTCTCGCGGGG
Source organism: Promethearchaeota archaeon CR_4 (assembly GCA_001940655.1). GTDB lineage: Archaea > Asgardarchaeota > Lokiarchaeia > Sigyniarchaeales > CR-4 > CR-4. Next base: position 7,383 of record MBAA01000215.1, on the reverse strand, counting down.
AGGATATCGTGAACATCTCGGGATGAATCTAAATGTTTATTTCGTTCAAGATTTTTGGATTCAGAACAACGTTCTAATCTCGTTTTTAATGCCAATGTTAATCAAAAGTCCCCCTATAATTACAGAACCCATTTTTGGTTCATCAATTACCCACGTGCCAAACCCGACTAAGGCGCCAAGGATTATCTATGCCCTCGACCGCGAGCCAACCGTTCAATCGCACCCCGATCTACTAATCCATGAGCGTAAAACCCCTATCAGGATAACAACGCCAATTGCCACGCGGAAGGCAAACCTCTCCTTGTGAGACGATGGCGACTCAAACCAAGATTATCCCACCGTTACTGCAACGGTAAAAAAATGTCCAAGTGTAACCCTAGTGCGAGATTAATCAAGGTGGGGAAGTTCCTGTTTCCCATGCGCGCGAGATTCAATAATCAGGCAAGATACAAGGACGTCCGCGTAGCAGGGCAAAATGGACGGATTCTTTGATAGCATATCTTATTATATATATAATCATCAAAGAGATGCTGAGTTACTGGTTAAGTGGGTGGAACTTCCACCCAAATTCCACATATTGCCACGCGGAAATAATTCCTCATTGCGAGTCTTTGCCCGGATTCGGTTGGGGTATACATCTCAGGCGACCCCTCAATATAGTGTACTCATGACACACTAGAATGTGTTCAAAGCATTCAAGGGATTGATGCAATGGAAAAATAGAAGGGTTAAAAAAATTTGGGAATTTAATTTCGTTAGAAATGAGTTCTCCCCTAAACAAAATGAACATCCATTGGAAGGAGCGACCTGCTCGCAAAGGTGATCTCATCCATGGTCGAAATCCCTGCTAAAAAATATATTGAATAGGTTTCCAACTGGTTGGGAGCTATATCACTAAGAATCTCGAAATTTCCCTTGATCTCAGGAACCAAATTACTGATTGTACCGAGACTGATTGTGCCATTAGTCCATCGGGGATCGTTTGCAACGAAGGCCGTGAAGGGCGTATTCCTGCCTAAATTGTGAATCGTGCTATATTTTGCCCCGTACCAGTGCTCCCTTGCATCTTGAGAAACATTGATGGGCGCGGTTTCATTTGCAATAAACACCAGATCTGTGGCATTCCAGTAAAACCCAATGTTGGGAGGGGTCGTATCCCCATTATCCAGGGGCTCACCTTGAAAACCCAGGCCGGAGACTGTGATCCAGTCAAAAGGAACTGCTTCAGCATAGCGGAAATAAGCAGACGCCCCTATTACTCCATTGTAGTACACCGTAAAAACGGTCCCGCTCTCGGCATAGGGGCCATTTGGACCTTGCTGTTGGACGACGCGAGCAGCCAGCGGGCCAGTATCGAGGGCGATTCCCCAGAAAAAAACCTCTCCTTGATTTGTATGGTTTCCACCGTGCTGCCCATGCATTGCACAGCCGTGAAATGCCAAGTCAGAACAGACGTCAGTCATCCCGTCCCGAATTTTCAGGATGCCCCCGCTCCTCGGTGAAAAGATGCTAAGGCGACCTGAACTGAGGTGGACGTGTCGTTCACTCACTTCTGTGAATGCTGAAGCGACAATTGCGGGCGGCTTTTTGCCATGCTCGAGGGTGTCGAATAGTAGGTAATATTCTAGGGAGGTTTGCGAGGGAACCTCATCTAACAGGAAGATTACATCTCCAGTTTGTTGTCCTCCGGGGGATGCATTAAGGAAATCTTTCAAGAATTGGCAAGGGATTATCCGTTGAAGGTCGATGGAATAGACCCGGATGGAGTCCCTGTCAAGGGTACCACCAATTTCTAGCTCGTTAAAGAGTTCGGTAAAATTAACCCTAAGTGTCCCGAACGTATCTTGTCTGTCATGATCAAGGGTATTCACGATAAACTGCTTCTGATAATGCCAAGAGAGCGGTAACTGCATCACCAAGTGGGCAATGTTATTATCTTCCCGATATTCCGGGACTTGCGCGTCCGGATCGACCACCGCGCTAAGATTCCGCAACGTATTTACTGTCCCCGGATCAACCACAATTTGCGATTGCCAGTGGGTGCTGTTGATTACCTCGAACATCCCCTCCCCGATGCGGGTTTTGCCATCAAAGAACCCCACTCTAATTAAACCGAGATCTGGCCTGTAGGATGCATCTCGAGGAAAAATGTACGATCCTTGGGCCAAGAGGAGGATATCATTACTCTCGCATGGATTGATGGTATCGACTAAGAGGTTTGTCGAAACCAGATCTGGTTTGAAAACCCTGAATACCTGACTTTGACCATCATGAATCGTCACGTCACACACCATCATCGTTCCACCGGGGGTTTGTACGATGGTGTATGGGATAATAACACTATTCACTTGCTCTTCAATCAAATAATTGCCATCAAGACCAAAAGCAGGCATTGGAATTGAAATTTGCACTTGAGAACTTTGATTCAGGAAAGCACATTTGTCCTGCATATCCCGTAGGACAAAATAAAGGTCGTTGTGAGTATTTGCCCCATACCTTTCGAGAATCAATTCCGATGCGGGTATCGTGGTACTCGAAGCACGTGCTCCTGTGATTGGTTCCCAACCAGTCATCTGTAGTTGTTGAAAGATGGGGACATATTTCTCGTATAGATCGAGGTCACGCGTCCAGTTCCCACCTGGTTGGGGGAATATTGCGTAAGGCAGCAACCGTTCCATGTATTGTTCCACAATTCCCCGCGAGTCCGAATTATAATCAAGACCACATATGGTTTTTTGGTCTGCCATAAGCCGCAGGCGTTCGAGCTCTGGTTCATTATTTACCGGGCCCCATCCCCACCCCCCAGCGCCAAACCACGACTCCATCATGAAGACATCCAGGTATGGGACTTGGAAGAATCCTTGGGGGAACGCGCATCCCACGTTCCCACTTATCAATTTATCCTGTCCGTAATCTACCTGGAGCCGCGTGCGCAGGTACTTGAGGCCTTCCACGCAGCTTTCGATAAGACTAATGGCGGGTTCGTGGGTCGTGTTTAGATAAGTCAGCGGGTAATCCACGTAACAGAAATGCGAGGCATTAAGATCGGTCATTGATCCCCCAAGTGGGGGCCCCTGGCAGTCCGCCATCAACCCATCGATTGAGATCCCAATGAGGGCATTGTCTCGAAAAGCGGGGTCAATGCTATACTGGAAAAAGAAGTCCATTGGCGTGTAGTCTGCAATCTCTGGATCCATGTTAACCGAGATGATTAACCCCGCGTCCGATGCATTTGAACCCCACCACCCGCATTCAAAATTATAATTTGCTTGCCCCCAGGGCCCTGGCAAGCTCCAGGTATTCATTGTAGTGCGATAATTATCCCGGTTGATCGTGTCATTGGAGGTTGCATGATTCAGGAGGATCTTGGGGATCGCCGCAGTCTGGTTGAATTGTTCCGGCGCGCACGTAAAACCCATCGCCGACCCATAACCGACATACTGGAGACTCTTGATGCCGGAGCATTCGTCCACGAGTCCATCAGACCACGCGCCGCAACCCCACAACCCCCCATAGGGGGTGCTCAAGTTAAAGCGGTTATACATCCCCTGCACGTATTTCACGCCAACTTCGGGGGGGATGTTTGATGCGGCATCGCCTTGGAATGCATGGGCGCCCGCGATACACCGGGAGTTATCGAAATAGGCTGGGAAAAACCCATAATAACGGTCAACGGTGGATCGCAAGCCCCACGCGGGATCGGATCGGTAAATGAGAAACCGCATAGATGCTTGACCCGGCAGCTTGAGCGGCAGGTTTGATAACCCGAGGGAGAATACCGAATAAAAGCTCGTCTGGGCCAGATCATACCCCATGAAATACGTCACGGGCGACCCGAGATCAATGGCATACGCCATGCCACAAATGTCATTGGAAAGGAGGGCAAATGGAAGGTTGTTTATTTTCCCGTGACCTAACAGGTAAGCATAATCTGGACCGGTGATGTAGGAATCGGGATAGGTGACATTTTCATACACCATTACCTTAGGATTAATGGTTCGCTTGGCAAGTAAGCCATCCCACCAGCTCCACCCCGTGGCATCGATCGGGAGGGAAAACTCCACATCGAGCGAGCAATTTGTCGCGCGGAGTGTTTGAAGGCCGATTTCAATTGCGATGTATTCAGGATAGACCCCATAATCACAGCGGAAGAAGAGATCCCCGCACCGACTCTCTTGCCGCAAGGTGGTTTCATTCACCTGGAAGACGGACCCTCCGAGAGAGGTCATTAGAGCACTCGTGAAGATGTTGAGAAGGAATGGCTCGCGCGCCTCGTGAAGCAGGGAATATTGATCAATCGCAATGCCAGTAACCACGCCGGAATCACTCAAGCACAGGGACAATTGATCCCCGGTGACGATCTCAAAGATCGTGGATGTACCCTCCTGATGGGTAATAATTCTCCCGCCAGGAATTTGACCAGTACGGACGTTACCCGGGGGAACTGCCCCATTTCCAGAGGTATCGTACACATCATTACCCTGATCGGCGCTAAAATTCGGTGGAAAAGTCATCAACCCGCAATAGAGGGTCGAGCAAAGAAAGAGGGAAAGAATGAAGATGATTTTCCCGTGCAGTCTTATTCTGAACATGTTTGACATCCTCGTACAAAGGGAACTTATCGTTCAGATAATGACTTGCAGGACGCGTATTAGAAGAACTCCGGATAAATTATCCATGCTCCCGTATTGAATTTATAAAGTGTCTCAACACATTGTTAGAATAGCGAACACCATGCCTAATCGATCCGCCCTCTACATCATTGGTGAGATCTTAGATACCATCTTGAAGGCTGGATCACTTGGTATGAGCAAAAGCCAGTTATTTGGCACGGTGGGACTTCAAACCGAAGTTGGGGAAAAGTACATAACCCAACTCGTGGCAGCGCAATATCTCCAAGTTGAAGGGGAGAGTTGGCGCGAACGCACCCGGTATGTCGTTAAATTAACGCCCTTGGGCAGGAACCGCATTGAATGGATCATCACGTTGTCTCGTGAATTAAAGGATCAACCAAAATCGTCCGGAGGTCATTGAAATGGAGGAACCATATAATAAGTTGATTCAGAATTCCGTTAATAATATCCACCGGGAGCGTGTTCTCCCCATCATTTGCCTCATCCTCATTGTCGTCATCTCCGCGATTGAGGTGTCCATCATCTGCCTCGTGCAGTATGCGTTCTCGATAACGATTCGTGCGGATCTGGTGACTCATCATTTCTACGCGTTTGTAGTGTTATTTTTGCTCGATATCCTCACGATATATCAATTTATCACGATCAATCGTTGGAATGCTGCGCTAGCCCGCATTGCCACACCACAACGAATTCCCGGGGGATCGCTATTTCAAATAAATTGGACCTATTACACAAAAGCAAAAAAGATGGTGATTTTGCATTGTTTCGTTATATTTTGTTGTGTTGCATCCATCATATTCCTTTTATTGGCGGAACAGGTGAAAGTCAAGGGGCTCGTTCCACTGGTTCTAATCGTCAAAATTTATAACTTCCTTGCATCACTTTCTATTGGAATTGTCTCTTGCTATTTAATCCTAGAAATCGGGTATCTTGTAAAATGGTATCGCAGGGGGCGACTCTTTCGAATGATGAATCGCACCATTATCGATGAAATACCCAAGTTTAAAGAACTTGAAGAAATTCCAGAATAAGGGGGTTGCTTGCGGGTTGCCGAATTCTGATGGAGGTATGCATGCGCAAATTATTTTGGCCTTGCTACAGCACTCTTTACACGGATTACATCCAAAGGAAAGAAATATTTAGCGTTAGTCCTTGATCGGAGGAATTTTCTCCCTCATGCATCCCCCCCCTACAATGGTCTTATCACTTTCCCCCTTTTGCTGCATTAAAGGTCTCTGCCACATCCAACGAATATGTCAATAATGTCTTACTTAATCCTCTTCCTCGTCGCAGGGTACCTGTTCAAGGTCAACCCCGTGCTGTGCGTCGGGCTCGTCGGTGCCATCGTGTTTTTTAAAATCCGCGGGTTCTTCGGCAGTCGCAAGAGTCAAGCACGATAGAGCGGGTCCGCCGCATCTGAAGCGACCCTCGTGGCATTGTGCATTCATCTCATCAGTCGTTCCGAGTGAAGAGCCTTCAATCCGGATGAACGTTCCCCGACCCGTAAGGATGACCCCCTCGATGGGTTATTCCTCGAATGACCCGTTCTCAGGTTTTTAAGGGATAACCGTGATCTAGGCGCAAGGGATTCTATTGGTGACTATGTCCAGCATATTGGAATCGAGCGACGACGGGAAATGCTAGAAATGCAGGGAAAAAGCGGCGAATCGCAGGATAATGAGTCGTACGCCCCTAACAGTCATGTCGTTCGCCGCCGGACATTGATCTTCATTGCTTGGGCGACAGGGCGGGATTAGAGGGGATGTTGCTGGACCCACGTTATGTGTGGTGACATCGATTGATAGGGGAAATTTGGGCAGAAATATCTCTGCGACGGGGGTTTGGGGCGATGTCATGCCGTGAAGAATCACGGGAAGGATCTAAGCTTTTTGACCGGGAACTCGCGATTCCTTGGCACTCTTCCCAAAATCGGGATGATCTCGTGCGCAACTTTAGATTCCCTACCATTTTCTAGGATTATTCCGCATTAAACCATAATCCACAGAAAACTGGACTTCCGCTGATGTCAGTTAAAGAGATTTCTTATCTTAATGACATTGCCCTCGGGGGCACGTGGCACGAGGGGACGACCATCAACGTGGACGTGGCGGGCCTCTGGTTGCCTGCGGGGATCCACTTCGTGACCCTGCAAGCGACGGATGGGTTGGGGTTGACCAGTTCGTTCACGCACCGGGTGGTGGTCGACAACCACGCGCCGGTGGTGACCAAGGTGGCCGAGTGCGAGAATGTCAATTGGAAGAACGCACAAAGGACGCCGAACAACGGGTACAACCTGGGCGACCCGAGTCCCTTGCTCACGCCCATCCACTGGACGATCACGGACGGCACCGTGAACCCCGCCGGCGGTTTCTACTACGTGCAGATGTACGCCCACACGGGGCAGGCAGGGGATTCGTGGCAGAACGTGGTTGGGGTGGCCAACGCCTCGGGGACGTGGCGAGTCAACACGGCGAACGTCTCGGACATCTATTTCACCCCGCCGGCCAGCCTCACCGCCCCGTGGTACTCGTTCCGCGTCATCGTCAACGACTTGGTACCCGGATCGCCTGAAGAGGTCACGCCCGGCCATGCAAAGGACGGGGAGTGCTTCATCAACTTCGCCCCCGAGGTTACCATCCAAGGGGGTGGAGAATACACCACGTATGGGTATTACGACCTCAAATGGCACGTGGCAGACGCGAAGGTCTCGTGTTTCAATTACAGCATCCAGCGCTTGAATATTTTCACG
>MBAA01000192.1 GCA_001940655.1 Promethearchaeota archaeon CR_4 | reverse complement strand
AATCTTTACGATTATTGTAGCCAAAACCCAAAATAAAAAAGGAAAAATGACTTGATTATTTGCTAAATCGGTAAACATTACCAAAATCCCATACAATGAACAACTAGCGAAAATTGAAAATAGGGGATAATATACTGCTTTCTTCATTCGGATTAGTTGTATCGCGAATCTAATGTATTTCATCAGAGTTCTTTAGTCAAATAGTATTAATATAAATCGTGTTAGTGTAGGTGATACTTCAAATGCTACATATCGGGCCTTTTTCTCGTGTACTTTTAGTTAAACCCGCCGGATCTACAGGTCTTGCTTTTGCCCTCCACCCGATTCCATTAGGTCTCGAATGTATTGCCGCTTGTATTCGGGACAAAGTTGACGATGTCCTCATCTATGACCAGTTCATGGAAAAAGGCCCTTCTTCAACCTTTTTCCGAATACTCTCCGAATTTCATCCGGACCTAGTGGGGGTTTCCCTCTCAGCAACGGAACACCAGTCCGGAATTGAGTTAATGGCTGCAGTCAAAAAATACAACCCAAATCTACCAGTGGTAGCTGGCGGGTATCATCCTTCGGGCGGCCCAGAACTGGTCTTGGCCAACCAATGCTGCGATGCGGTCTGCCGGGGAGAAGGAGAACCCGTCATGCTGGATTTAGTGCAAGGTATGGAATGGGACAAGATACGAGGATTAAGTTACAGACTCCCGCACAATGGTGGAACGATCAAGCATAATGAACCGCGTGAATTCTTGCCAGATTTGGATTTACTCCCCCTCCCCGCGCGAGACCTCCGCAAACGCCGGGGATATGTTTATAAGAATAATCTCCTGATAGACCGGTCCTACGACCAAATGGAATTTGGGCGGGGATGTTATGGATTATGCACGTTCTGTTGCGAACCTTACATGTCCCGCGGGAAACAGCGTTATAAATCTCCTGAACGGGCTATGGAGGAGATTCGTGCGATCTGGAACCTGCACGGGCGAAAACCTCTCCGGATCTTGATCGGCGACCCGCACATCCTCGGACAACCCCGCAAGGTAGAAAAATTATGTGATTTACTCTTGGCTGCCGATCTCGACATAACATTCCAAGTTATGAGTCGCACGGACTCGATCGTGAAACATCCTGACATTGTAGAGAAGATGATTCGCGCCGGCATGATTTCGTGGGAACTTGGCGTGGAATCCCCTACACAGGACGATTTGGATCGCACACACAAACATATTTCCCTCAACGTGCAGAATCAGGCGATTGGGATCTTGCGCAACCTGGGTGGGGAATCACTGGGGACTTTTGTCGTTGGGTTGCCGAACCACACGAAAGAATTCATCAAACAGTTTCCTGCCTATGCGCGACAAATTGGTTTATCTGCAGCGGCATTCGGCGTTGCTACGCCTTTTCCGGGCACGGGTTACTGGGACGAACTCAATTCCCAAGGTCTCATCTTCGAAAACGACTGGGCAAAATACGATGAAAACCACAACGTCTTCCGCCACCCTTCGATGACCCCCGAGGAGATTGAGTTCAATCGGAACTGGTGTTTGGCCCGGTTCTGGAATTTGGATGCCATTTTAGAGCAATTCCGCCTCGATCAAGTTCGCGTGGGGAAGTTTCGCACGCCGTATAAACTACCATTATTGGACTTTCTCCTGACGGTGTTCAAGAAACTCAAATTTGCAACAGAGGCGAGTTATGAACTTGCCGAGGACGGGCGCCATAATGAAACAAAGGCGTTCAAGTGGACTCAACACGCGAGCTTCATGTTTGACGCGTGGGTGGATCCTCGCATTGAACAATACTTCCAAGCACACCCCATGCATGAGATCTTAGACATGCGCACCTTTGGGAAGATGCTGGGAGAAAAACACCTCCAAGTTGTCGTAGAAGCACGCGATCGCAAGAAATGTCTCTTTGCGATGGATATTTTAATCACGAAAGCAGGCATTGACGTGATCCGTCTCTCAAAGAAACCCCGTTCGGGAGCAGACTTCTTACTCCGAGCAGATTTACCACGAATATTCGTTGATCCTAACTTGGGATTCCTTGACAAAGTCAAGAAATATGTCAACTTGCTCACGTCCCGGGCGGTTCAGTTGAAAGGGATGCGAACTCTCGCGCAACTCGCCCTTTATGGCATCAAGGAGAGCGCAATTTACCGGTTCCAAAACTACCACAACTATAATGGTAAAAAAAAGCAAAAGAATCAATTTTGAGCGATGAATGTTCGAAAAGATTTATCCATTTTTCAGAACTGTCTTAAATGTTACTAGAATATTCGGAAACAGAGAAATTTTTGTTAATTATTCCCTATTTTGGAAAGGTTCTTTACTTCTTGTTTTCATCTGAAAAAAGATTTGATGGAAAGAAAATTAAGATAGGGACTTTGCGGTGAGATGCTCGTCTCGCTCGCCACCAAATTGCGGAATACCCTGCTAACTTAGAGAAGACGCGCAAGGATTCTAGGGTTCGGGGAATCTTTGGTGATAAAATTATGCCAAATTTAACTCCGCATAACAGGATCTCTATTATTCTATTACTTTACAGCAGTTTCTTATCTGCGCAGTGGTTGAGGGAAAATATTCAAAAAGGTTTTGCGTGGAAATATCTAATTAGAGACAAAAGAAAAAGAAAGTAAATTAGCCAAAAATTCGCGGGGAAGGTATTCCATGACATTAAATTTTGACAAATCGGATGAAACCGCAAAAAAATCGAAAGGGAAATCAGGACAGGATTATATACCTCCTCCTTTACCTATAGAACCAAACGCCACGAAAGAATCCATTGCAACTACGAAATTCGTGAACACTCTCCGTCAAGCAACACCGCATGGACGCCCTACGATAGGAGACACACAATCGAAAACCTTCTCTAAATTAACCGCTACAGAAAAATTCACACTTGAATCCACAATTCCGTCCCAATCTCAAACCAAGACCCCGGCGGTTCCAAAGAAGAATCCCCCCCCCTCCCGACCAGGCACGAGAATAATTATCAAACCGATTAAAACTGTGACGACGATCCCGGGCAACCCAAACCCCGTGGTCGCTCCCATCATAACAAGTCCCATCTTAATCAAAAATCTGGCACCAGTGGTAGGTCCTCCTGTGCCCCCAACTCCGTCTGGTTCGAGTCTACCGACACCTCCACGAGAGATCGAAAGTAAATTAGATCAACTTCCGATTACGCAAGTCCCAGAAGAAATCCCGGAAATTATAAAACTGGATCAAACCCCAATCCCCGAAACTCCCGAGGAAGAACAACCTACCCCAATACCCTCCTTTGATTGGAACGCTATCCGGGCTCAAAGTGACTTGTTGTGGAATTACATCGAACAATTATTGATTTGGCTCCAAGAAATGGCTGCCAAATCTGACCAGATTCCGAGGCCTATAGTCATCGAACGAGTAAACACCATCCGGTTAAAAATCGAGCAACATTTTGGGATAACATTTTCTCACTTAGAAACCGAGAATCTCGAGACCATCGAGATTTTACGAATGGCAATGGAATACGTAAGGTATTTACAAGAAAACTTCAATCCCAACTATTATTTTTGCCCATCTTGTAAGCACATCGTTGCATTTTACTATCCCGTGCCTGTACTTCCCTGTCCCATCTGTGGATCTAAACTGGTTTCGACTTCCCCTGAACGATCGGGGAGTTAATCGTCTTCTTCTTTTCCATTCTGTTTTAATGGTATCAGATAACCAGTTTCTGGTCAAGTAATTTCTTTTCCGGGGGTTTTTCTTCCCGGTATTTTTTCATAATAGGTGCAATCTCAGATAGGTATAACTGGATTTCCTGAAAATTCATATTTGCTAGCGGAGGGCGAACATTTGGAGGGCCAAAGTCAGGTAGGCGTTGGGTTACCCCAACTTTTAGCGCCGCATGCAATGGTTGACGATTGACTGCTGTTACTATGTCAATAACTTGTTCTTGAATTGTTACGATGTCATCCCAAGCCCTTTTCTGAGACAGTGTGAACATTTCCACCAGTAATTCGGGAAAAATGTTTCCTATCGCAGAAATGATGCCTGAAGCGCCACCGCGTAAACCATTCAGGAAGAATGATTCATAGGCAATGTATATTGGCATTTCGGGGATTTTCTGCCGCATTTCCTTGAAAAATTCTATGTCTCCGGATTCATCTTGTATGGCCATGATCTGGGAAAATTCTTTCAACGATTCGAGCAAGGACGGTGTTATCTTATTTCCCATGGTAAAGGGAGGATTGTTGACTAAGATCACTGGTTCATCAATCTTGCGTAACAAGATTTCAAAATAGTTCTTCAAACCCAGCTCCCTTGTGGGGTAAAAGTAGGGGGGTATGATTGCTACACCGGCAAATTTTCCTTTCGGGGCGGTCTGGGCTAACTTGATGACATGAGTGGCTAGTTCAAGGGTATCGCCTAAGTTGGAGGTACCAATATGGGAGATGACTTTCAGAGAAGTGCCGTCAAACAGAGCAATATCTTGCAAGTGTTTGCGTTCCGCGAGGGATAGACTCGGAAACTCCCCCGTCTCTCCATTTAAGATGATCCCCCGCACGCCAGCGCGTGCCAGAAAAATGTGCAACATATGCTGGGCTTTATCAGATGGCACTAGTTTCTGGTCGTACCCAGTCAAAGTTTCTACGAACACGCCCTTGTCGAGAGGTTCCTTCATATCATAACTCAAGTTCAATATATGATATTAGGAAAATATAAGGCAATCGCAACGTGAGAAAAATAAGACGCTCAGAAAAAGTATTCACTTTTTCCCCCTAGTTCTGGAGAAAGAACGCAGTGATGCCTCAACAGATTGTTCAATCAAATTTATCGATTCTATTCCAGTTATCCCATAAAGGGCGTAAATTTCTTGGTCCAATTGTTGTATATCTGTTTTAACTTGTTTATCAGATAGATCACGAGGATCTGCGATCTTCTCGAGGATTTGCTCAACGAGCTCAATGATACGATCTTGGTTTAGTCTAGTTTTGTGGGGGGCTATAATGGGGAGGTGGCGAATCATATATTGGTTGAGGTTCATAGTCACTAGATTTTGATTATTAATTCCAAAAATACAATAAAATTGCATTAATTTCGAATTCAGAATGCCACATAAATATTTCAGAATTTTATCATCGGGAAAGAGAAGGGAATATATTGCCGCGGTAAAACATATTGCCTTTTCGGTGTAACATGCTTCGGGTATAATGCTGTTATGCTTGATCAACAATTTTGGTCCAGGAGCATAAAAACGGGGATCTTTTTGGGTCTTGACCGTATTTAGATCTAAGGATTTTTGAGGTCGTAGGGAGAAAAGGGAAAAGTCATTTTTAGCTGTCACGAACGCGCATAATTCTGGCATAAAGGCTTGCAGAGCAGCTTTGACCCGTTGCAAACCTTGATCTTCTTCCCCTCGCTTCAAATCAGGGAAGTCGCGTGGATTTAAGAGATTGAAATCCCCCTTCTGTTCGATCTGGTCGATTATTCGATAAATTACCTGGTTTAATTTAATCCGAATACGATGCAACGGTCTTGTTGGTGCACCACAGACGAAACAGTTAGAATCCCGAGTGTAAATCGAGAATTGGGAGGAATTGCTCAAACCCGGGCAGGAATCATTCGTGCAGGTCTTCATCACATCGAGAAGGGTATTTGTCCCCACTCCACCTGGTAATGCATATTCCATCGAAGGGGGTTTTCTCATAATACCAATTTTTAACTGAGGAGCATAGCGCGGATTTCGATGAAAACACAGCACCTGAACCTCGTTGAGAG
>MBAA01000053.1:3877-9127 GCA_001940655.1 Promethearchaeota archaeon CR_4 | reverse complement strand
TCCTCCACAAGGCAGGAAAGAAAGTCGACGAGGACGGTATTAACAAAATCCTCAAGGCAGCGGGCGTTGACGTTGACAGCAATCAAGTCAAGGCGCTCGTTAAAGCCACGGGAAGCATGAACCTCGACGACGTAATCAAGAGCGCGGCCATGGCTGCCCCTGCAGCTGCAGCTCCTGCTGCAGCTCCTGCCGGAGGCGCGGGTGAGAAGAAGGGAAAGAAAGAAAAAGAAGAAAAGAAAGAAGAAAAGAAAGCAGAACCGGTCGGTTTGGGCGCTCTGTTTGGCTAAACCGGCGGACTCTTTCTTTAATCCGTTTTCAACACCGTTTTTTTTCTTACATTTTAACCAAGTAGTCGGTCGGTTGATTACCGAGTAAGAAGCGGTAATGCATACCATTGCGTGTTTCTACTTGTTCGAGAATACCTTGGCCACGAAAATATTCTCCAGCAGCGAGTTGCTCGCAAAATCGACCCCGGAACGATACGATTTCCGTGATCATTTGCAGATTTGTTTGGGATGGAATATGCCCATCAATTGAGGAAACAGTCACACGGTAAGCGCAGGGAGTAAAAAGAGCTAAACTATCATCTTCTACCACTCCCGTGATTTGAACAGGTCCAAGCTTTGAAAACCGGGTGGAAGCGAAATCTACGCCGGCCTCCTCAGGATACTGTACGTATCGTAGGAAGAAATCCATATTGCGAAAGCGGCCTTGGTGGGTCTTGCGAAGTTCATGGAAGGAAAATTGTTCTATAGACACCCCACTGCCTGCGGCGCGGAATTGGTATCGCGCAGGCATGTCGGCAAAGGTATATTTCATTAACTCCTTTTCCCTTGAGAATAGACTATCCATAGTAGAAAAGAGTGACCTGCAATTGCTTTGCCCATATACCACCAAGTCGTAGTCCGAGTCCGCAGCATCAAGACCCACGAGGATTGACCCTGTGACTCCCACTTCTGAGGGATCTGGTACCCTTGATTGGAACAGGTTTGCTAAGTCCCGGGCATTCTTTGCAGCGGGAGAAATTTGATCCTCGGGCATTCGGCTGAGCTCTTGGAGCTTTCTCCGAGGATCATAGGAGGTGATCCTCTCCGAGGGCACCGCTTGAACCTCCATCTGCCACTGTTCGCAATGCCACAAGTACTCGGGATAATTCGCAGCAAGCCAAGAGGAACGTTCCTTGAGGTCATAGACCTTAGTATATTTAACCCGATTCCTCTCACGTAAACCTTGCATACACGGGTAATACCGGAGATATGCCACAGTACGATTTGGGGGGTGGAGTAATCCTTTCACGTCAAAAATGAGTCGTTCGGGAGTTTCCACAAAGAAGCCCTCGATCGGTCTCAGATCCCGCACGATATTCGCCCGATTATTTCAATTCGTATGGTTTTACAGGAGGGGGGTTTCTCGGAAAATCTTTCGGATTTCACCAAAAGTGGAGCTCAATTCAGCATAAGCATTGTAGGTATGAATACTCTCGAAACTCGTGACTTGGCAGCGCACGGTAAGATCGTCTGGAATCTTTCCGAACACGGCATCGCTTGCTAATCGCCGTCCCATCGACCGAACTACGTCTTCCACGAACCGGGGATTTAAATGAGCCACGCGCACCAACTCTGCCTCGTCAGGACGCTTCAAGATGTCTCGAATTTTCGCGCTCATCGATTCTTCAATGACCTTGATGATATCAATAACATCAATAAAGTATTTCTGCTCGTCACCGACTTCAATTGTAACAGTTCCTACCGCTCGCTGGTTGTGGGATGCCATAGGAAAGAGGTTGAAGAGCTTTTCTAATTGATCTTGGGAAATATTCAATTCTTTGCGGTTTTTGACGATTTCTTCGGTATATTCCCGATTCATTTCTTGGGCACACGGGCAAGCGGTCATTCCTTCAGCGGAGGTGCCCACGAATACCCGATAGTGAGCGATACCACCGACTTGGCGGTGTCCCACGACCTTGGATTGTATCTTATATGTCCGTTGGGCGCTCTTCGATTCCCCTTCCTGAATGGGAACGATGATATCCCCTTTCATCTTCACTTCACAATAGTCGGTATAATCGTGGTACTCGAGCAAGGATTTTGCAATGCGGTGGCAGACTTCTTCCACGCTCTTAGCAGGCACAATGACCACTTCGTTGACTACTTCTTCGATGGTTTCAGCAGTCCGACTCATGTGGATTCCACGCTGGGCGCCGGGCAGGCCGATTAGAGCAGAAATTAGGGGGGTAAAAATATATCGTTTACCAATGTCCACGCGTTTCTGAATCCGAACAATGCCGACTTTATTGATGGGCACGTTACCAAAAGGGTGTTCAGTCTCGGATTGGATGTGTCGCTTCGATGTCACGTGTTTTTTTTCGGCACGGCGTCACATAAACATTGGGATAAAATTAACCAGTTGTTAATTTTCTTGAAAATAATTGCCCCCGGTTTTCGCACAGTTCTCCGCTTTGGCGAGTTCGCGCCCGAGATATGCGGCATGATCCATACGCGTAACAAGTTTCTGGCGTAGTAGATATTTACACAAGGTTTCGCTGGACTCTGATGCATATACTCCCTGCAATGCGTGTTCGTTTGAATAATGCGCCACAAATATTTGCCCCGTGCGATAAGAAGAAAAGATTTTGAAATATCCGGTTGGGTCGGGAGTAAAATCTTGGTGTTCCAAGGGGATTATTGTTGCATTATTAAGAATCTCTGGGGGGAGGGGATTCTTTCCCTTAGATTTCAAGGTGAGGAGAGAAACTCCAAGATCCTTTGGAGGCACTTGCTTCATTTTAGCATGATAAGCAAGTTGAATGCCTCGTCGGAACTCTTCAATGGAGTTTTGAGTTTTGGGGCTATATTCCGTGGCGAGTATTATACCTGCGTGTAGTTCCACAGCAATCGAGGAAAGGAGACCGTTTACACCAAGGGAATCCATATCCACCATTTCGGAAACATTTTCAGCCCCCAAGAGGATAGGAACATCAAGAGACGGGAGATTGGTGGAACTCGGGTTATGGAGGAGATAGTAGGCTGCGAGAGACTTGGTGAATCCCGGTTGGATTGGGGCACCAAGGAGAGGATCGGCGAGTAATTTATGTACCCCGGCCTTCTGGCACTTTGCGGCAAGGTTGTGGATATTTTTGACCCGATCGATAGGAGTATCTGGCCATTGCCCTGCTGCAACATTAGTAGGTATGAGCACCACCGCGATATCTTTTGGTAATTGGTCTAAGACTGTAAAATTCCCTTGATCGATGCTGAGGATTATTTCTGCGCCGGCGGCGATTCCCGCCCGAATTTCTGCTGGGCGCATGGAATCCACTGCCACAGGTACATTGAGCTCTGCCCGAATGCGAGAGATCACGTGGTTTAATTTCTGCGGGTCTGCACCTTGAGCATCGCTCCCAATGTCAATGATTTCCGCCCCTTTTTGAACAAAAAAGCGTGCGGTGGCTATGACATCCTCCTCGGGTATACGAGTGGCATTCATTACCTGGGCCATTAATCTTGGAGCGATGTCCATGCCGATTAACAGGTTAGACTGGGGGAGTGAAAAATTGCGAGGGAGTCCAATCTGTTGTGCTTTTTTCTCGGTTTTTTGGATGAACGTAGCATATTCTTCGGAATATCTTTTGGCAAGAAGGAGGTCGGCGGCAGATTTTGGAGAAAGATCCTCAATTTTATTTTGTTTGAAAAGATCCGGTAAATCCTCAATATTTTGGGAACCCTTGCGAATTCGAATTCCAAGTGCCATTTCCAATTTGCTGGCATCCCACGGTACAAGTCCCGGTAAAAGAACTTGGTCGAATTCGGAAAGGGAGACCTCGCTCAAGCTCTGTTTTACAAGGTCGGGCGTTATGAATGAGGCCACCGAAACCGGCAGCAATATCACCTTCGCGGGGAGTTTAAAGGACTCGACCAGCTGTTGTGCTTGAAGAAATGCGAGTTGTCCCGTGAGGATGAGAACTTGCATTAAAATTCCTAGTCCTGGCTCATCAGCCACTTTTCGAATTCCCGCGGGTGCCCTATTAACTTAATGCCCTCCAATTTCTCAAGGGCCCGGGAATTTTCTGCATCGACCTGCCGGATGCGGATGGTGATTTTCTTGCCAAATTCGAAAATCTGCCCTTTGCAACATTTGACGCACCTCTGACAACCGATGCATTTCGTTAAATCTACGAATGGTTTGCCATCGATTATGGAGATCGCATGCGTAGGGCATTCGTCTACGGCTTGACATGGATTACAGGTAAATTTCCCAGCTGCGTCTTGGCATGTAGATTTTTCAGTTGTTTTCACAGTAACGGGTAAAGTTGTGGTGATGGGACCGGGAACATAATCCGAGGGCAATATGATCACGCGTACGCCCCCCTTGACCGCCATCGCAACAGTATTTGTCACAAGTGTGTCAGCGATGCCCACCTTGATTTTTGCTACTGTATTCGCGGTTGCAGGCCCCACGAAAAGAACCGGGAATGCTTTGAGGTTGAATTTCCCGCAGGTAGGGGAGCTCGCCCCTTGTTCAAGATCACGCACGAACCGGAGTGGTAATGGGCCATTTGCCAATTTTCGTAGGTCGCTTAGAATTCCATACATCCGGGCAACTTCCTCTCCTGCTTTAGAGAGAAAAATAGAGACCGTATGTTTACCCAATTTTACGATGTCTTTCATAGTTTCAAAGGTTTCTAGCAGTAAATGCCCCGATCCGGTAATACCCCAAGCAATACGCACCTGATTCTTCCCCCGATAGCATATGTTGTTAAAACAATGGACCATCGTGCGGAACGTAAATGTAGTCTAAAATAGATCCTGATGACTTTTTTATTTGCAAACAATCAACGAGAGGGGCATACTTTCCACCCCCTAATCCACTTGCGATAAACGCCGACCCTTGGGCTGCTCGTTTCGTAACTTGAGAGTAGGAACGCATTTCCCGAAGGGGGGCGATCTTGTTGAGCCGATCTTGGAGTGGTTTCATAATTTTTGGCTGGTTCGTTGCTCGCCCGGACACGAGAATCTCGCGGATCTTCCAGGGACTTGAGAAAGAGGTAGAAATGGAAAATACAGCTTTAATGATACTCTCATAGAATGCTTGCAGTGCGAGATTAGTTTGAGGATCTTTTTCTGCTAAAAGTATTAATTCGTCCAAACCTAGAGTGGTGTTTCCAGCAATGGCAGCAACGCCTCCATTGTAAATGTTACGCTTGTGAATAGCACCGATTAAGTAGCCTAGTTCCCCATCGAGGCCTCCGCA
>MBAA01000053.1:3520-3849 GCA_001940655.1 Promethearchaeota archaeon CR_4 | reverse complement strand
CCGATCCCGTCAATAATCGTGCCATCTTCAATTGCGAGTACTGCAGTGAACCCAGCCCCGATTTCTATCATAATGAAGGCTGTTTCTTCATAATTAAGACCAAGTCGGTCGTGCTGATCCTGTAGGCCAACAGCTGCCGTACAGACTTTATCCGCAGTGCCAAGGTCAATGCGGTTAATTTTACGGTGAATTGGTACGGTAGGTAAGTGTTTTGCGCTCGGAATAGCATATCCTAGAGCTTGACGTTCGTGAAGGATGTGGAGAATTGCCGAGAGACCGATAATTTTCTTTTCCTTATTTTTTTTCAACATCATTATGGCGATGTCTTC
>MBAA01000053.1:195-3229 GCA_001940655.1 Promethearchaeota archaeon CR_4 | reverse complement strand
TCTGCATTCCTTTCATTGAAATGCACTCGAGAACCGATGGAAACGGTTAAGATCGGTTCTCGCGGGATATTTTTACTCGTGGTTAAAGGGGCGGTAGTCTTAACACCCACTCTGCCCTTAACTAACCGTGCCGACAACCTTGCCATAGAAGCGGTAGTCCACGCAACGCGAATCAAGACCTTTACAGACCAAGGAAATTTCCAAATGGCAAAAGATTTACTAGCAACGATAAAGAAATACGAAACTTATATCAGATCCAACGCACTCGAAGGATCCTCTGCGTGGGAGACTATAGAACGCGTCAATACTTTTGTAAAACCATACATTTCAAAAATTGGGTAACCCACCAAAGTTTGGCGTGCGCGGGATTAACCGGTTCTTCCGCATGTACCAGAGCGGCATTTGAATGTCTTGCTCGACTCCTACTTCTTCTTGGATAGGTGACTTCAGGACATACCGGGGCACCACCACTTCCTCGTGGAATTCCGAGAAGTAAATGTCATAAGAGCTTTGTCGTTTTTGTCGGACAATCCCTTTAAACAGGGCTACCTCATCGCCGTATAACAGCATCTTGTTTCACATCTCACGAAAGCTCCAAAATTACTACTTCTTCTATATTGTCATACATCTTAAAAAAGGCTTCACAGAGCTTGATTAATAATTTTTGTCACGTCCCTAATTCCGACATAATCTTCAGCTAATAATTTCTGTTTAACACGTATTTTTAAAAGTAAAAGTTAAGTTCTAAGACTATCTTACAGGGGGAATTCCTCACTCGTGAATGAGTAAATTTGCTAGTTTTGATTCAGCTTGTTGGACTAATAACCCTATTAAGATTAATTAATTAAAGGTACAGATAATGCCTCAACAACAGAAATTACAACCGATCGATGACGCGTTTCCTGATTTCTTTTTCGTTCCCGGTCAACATAATGGCCGGTACCCGAACGCAAATTCGCTCCTCGTCCTCACTAACGAGAATCCCCAAGAAGCCCTTTTAATGGATGCCGGTATAGGGCGGCATACCTTGCAGAAAATTCTCCATAATATGCAAATTACCAAGGTTTGGCTTTCTCACTGGCACGAAGATCACGTGTATGGGTGCCCACTGCTTAGAAAGAGCGGGGCGACCATCGCGTGCCATCCAAACGATATCCCTGTCTTGCAAGACGTGTCATTATTTAATATGCTATACAAGGTGACGGATACATCCCTTCAAAAGATGTTCGATGAGGTATTACAGTCCTTAGGTATAGAAAACATACCCGTCGTGGAGTCCCTCCATACCGGAAAGATGTATAATGTTGGAAATGATCACATCATTCAAGTTATTCACACGCCGGGGCATACGAAGGGACATTGTTGTTTTTATTTTCCCGAAGCTCGTCTTATCTTCCTTGCTGATATCGACTTATCAGGATTAGGCCCGTGGTATGGCGCCCTTGACTCTAGTGTGGATGATTTTGAGCGATCTATTCAATCCGTTTTGGCACTTAATGCTGAGTATGTAATTACCTCCCACAAGGGATTGTATAAGGGCAAGGTAGAGATAAAAAAGGAACTCCAACTTTATCTCGACATTATTTATAACCGGGATCAGCGCATCTTGGTTGCATTAGGAGAACGGAAGCCGAAAACTTCCCAAGATTTAGTAGGAAAGCAGATCGTTTACAAGAATTATAATGGAGAATTTAAGGACTATCTCCCCATTGCCGAGGGCATCATGATTAACCTGCATTTAACACGCCTCCTGCAAAAAGGAAAGATCGCAAAGGAAGGCACAGGCTATATTCTTCAATAAAATTTAGGGATTGAAAAAATAAAAACGAAAGCTAGCTAGGGGATTTTAGATACTTTTAATTTTACTTTCTAAACTGGCCCAATCTTTCGTCCGTGTCCGTGATTTCGAAGTCGCTCTTCAGTTCGAACTCAAAGCACTTTTCAGGAGTCATATTTTCGTTTGTGTTGTAGATGTACTTGTAGGCAGCAACAACTTGGGAACTGTTTGCCGTTATTTTTTTGACCATCGTCACTAGTGCTTCGTTGAGCTTGGCGGCGGGTACAGCGAGGTTTACCAGTCCAATTCGCTCGGCCTCCTTTCCAGTAATAAAATCTGCGGTAAAGGAAAGTTCTTTCGCTTTGAGATACCCTACCCTATGTGGTAATCTCGCGCTCCTCCCCCACGAAGGCCGTATTCCCCATTTCGCGTGGGTATCCCCGATTTTGGCCTCCTCTGCGGCAATCGCGAGATCGCACCAGAGCATAAGCTCGAGCGCCCCGGTGAAGCAGAATCCATTCACTAAGGCAATAACCACTTTAGGAACCGTTCGTATGGCCTTTATCAATTCTTGCCCTGGGAGGTCGAGTATATCTCCCACTCTCCCATTAACGAGCTTGCGGTCACCGAGGGATTTCAAGTCTACCCCCGCACAGAAGGCCTTGCCGGCACCGGTAATCACAATCACCTTCACGTCTTTATCATTCCCCGCTTCAAGTACAGCGTCCTTAAGCTCTTTGAGCATATCAGGAGTGATTGCATTCATCGCCTGCGGTCTATTTAGCGTAATCCTTCCAAGGTCTGATTCTTTCTGGTAGATAATGGTTTGATATGACATAACTCCGCTCACAATGGAGATGGGAGTCCTTTCCATTTAAAACAAATTCAAAACAATATCCAAGCTTGTTATATACGTTCTAAAGAATTTGGAATTTCGAAGGAATACATATTATTACTCGAGAACCTGCTTGTTCTTGAGGATGGAAATGATCTTCGCTGCGGCATCCTTGGGACGATCTTGGATGACCTGCCCTGCTCGAGATTGCTTCACAGTTGTATAACCTGTAATTTGTGTGGGGGATCCAGCAAGGCCTATCATACTTTCATCAAGATCGATGTCTGCTGCAGTCCAGAGGGTGATCTTTTGCTCGTACGCCCAGTTGATGCGCGGGTAAGAGGGATACCGCGGTTCGTTGAGCTGAGGGAGGACAGTTAATAAGACCAGTGGATATGGGGCTTCGATCACTTGGAGTTGGT
>MBAA01000053.1:0-129 GCA_001940655.1 Promethearchaeota archaeon CR_4 | reverse complement strand
GCGGTATACCCAGCCACTCGCCAGTCTGGGGTCCAACTTGGCCAGTATCACCATCCACAGTGGCAGAGCCTGCAAAGATGACATCGATGCTGTTTTCGAGTTTTTTCACCGCTTGGGAGAGAATGTATG
>MBAA01000028.1:17390-17615 GCA_001940655.1 Promethearchaeota archaeon CR_4 | reverse complement strand
CCGGCTGAATGCAAGATGGAATGGACTCCCATCGACAAAAATTAAACACAAGCGACCTTGTTATTAATTCATATTACCTCTTTTTTAATCAATTTTTATTATTACTGCCTGCAATCGAGTCAGAAATATCCTAAAAGCCACTAGCATTCTGAAAGAGTCATATAAACATGCAGAATACTCGAAAGATTCCCATAAAAAAGAATGATCTGTCCCCGATGGGGTTTT
>MBAA01000028.1:8955-17366 GCA_001940655.1 Promethearchaeota archaeon CR_4 | reverse complement strand
CTTTTGACATTCCTTTATTGCCAATCCCTATGAGGATTGACAGGATAATTAACCTACTTCCTACTTTCATAATAATACCCGAAAAGAAAATCCTGACCGAAGCCTTCTCGAAATTCAATAGATGTTTGGATCTCTCGAAATTTTTTTACTATGGCATTCGAAATTATGTATGCTTCGCAAATGACAAGAGTAATGAAATTCTTAATACTCTGCTTGAACCTGCTCAATTTACTCGTTGGTATAATCAAACAAGAGAATTGAACGCCTGTACGCCAGATTTAGAAGAAGATTTTGCGAAATTAATCTACCATTTTCTCGAGTTATTTTCAACCATAGATCCCAATTCAACTTCGAGAGATAATTCCGTTTATGAAAAATATGAAGAAAATATGATATCTATTGTGCAAAAACGACTGGAAGAAAACCAAATAAAGGTCGGTCAAAACGGAAAATTGACCTCACAAAAAATATACCTCACAAAAAAAGGCAAGATTTTTCCAAATATTGTTCCAGTTGATGTTGAGTATTTAATAAAACCACAGAAATCCAAAAAGACGCAACAATTTTTTGTTCCTTATTTAATATACGATGATTTACTGGAATGTCACACTTATAATTTAAACCTCATAAAAGAATCTAAACTACCAATATTTGATATTCTTGAATGGGAAAAGTTGGGTATAATAAAAAATGTAAAGGATTGCCACCAAAAAAATGAAGATTTACAAAGAGGCAGTCTCATACTAGATACAGATGTCAAACATATTCTTGATCTAATAGAAGCGAAAAAACGTAAAATTTCACAAGATGTGAAAGAAGTTCGTTGATGGCAAGATCTCTGAGTTGAACGACATATGATACTGGCAAGGACAAGACAACGATGGATATTCATCCTCATTTTGCTCTTTTCTGCTTTCGCTTTGATATCGCTCATTTTTGGACCCTTTGCAGGATTTTATGATCCGAGTTTTGGAGATTTTCGATTTTCTTGCCTGCTAGCATGTGTGTTTAGCAATCCTAACGATTCTACATTAATTACCATCGGATCATTGTTATTAGTCGCATTAGTGTTATTACTCGTTATCCTAATTATTGTCCTGAACAAGGTACTATCGAAACCATTTATCAAGATAAATTCAACAAATTCGATCGCTGTTCTCGCCCTTCTGACCATACTAATGCTCAGTATTGCAACAGGGTTAATTGAAACATCCTATGCACCCCCCTATGCTTGGTGGCCAGAGATTGGTTTTTATGGAGGAATGATTTCCGGATTAGCAATCATCATCTTATGGTTAACGGAATTTACAATAAGTCATAAACTAAAATTAGAGTGGAAACGCCAAGGAAACGTATTTATTGCGTTCTTTTTATTACATTTTATTTTTTTCGGTTATCTATGTAATGTTTATTTGACAGAAATCGGGCAAAATATTCTCTTTCTCCATTTAGCATTATTCTCGCCCACTTCAATTGCTGCACTACCAATTCTCATCGCGATTATTTTTATTCTGGTTTTTAGGGAAGACTTCTACGAATACGGCATCAGGACGAGTTTGTGGTTTGTTTTAGTTATTATTATCGAATCTTGGATATGGAATTGGTTTGTAACGGGATTTAATTTTGCACTTATCTCGACATTTTTCACTCAAATTGAAGGGTACATAACTATCTTGAGTTTATTAGGGATTGTCATGAGTACTGCATTCGCTGCAGCCTATCTGAAAGAAAAACATAAACAATCTCGAAAAAAGATTTACAGCACTAACAATCATTTACAAACCAAATTAAATGGTGAATAAAATGGGTCTGATCCAATATATTTTTCGCAGGTTACTGGTACTAATTCCGGTCATGTTAGGGGTACTTGCAATAACTTTCATTTTAACCCGTTTAATGCCAGGAGATCCAGTTGCGGCACTTTTGCCTCATAATCCCACACCAGAAATGATTGCCGCAAAACAGCACGAATTAGGATTGGATCAACCAATGATTGTTCAATTCTTTAAGTACTTCGGAGACCTCTTCACAGGAAATTGGGGGGTTTCTTTCGCAATTTATCCGAATGCCCCCGTCTGGGACTTAATACAGGAAGTTTTCCCCCGAACATTAGACCTTGCGCTTCTCGCAGTTCTGTTTTCCTCAATAATTGGGATAAAAACGGGAAAAATATCCGCCGTCCATCGCAATAAATCCCAAGACACATTCTTCCGGGGGTCAGCTTTGATGGGGGTTGCCATCCCCATTTTTTGGATGGGTTTAATTCTACAATTTGTTTTTGCTCACATATTCCCAATTTTCCCCGGTTCGGGATATAGAGCTGCAACTGCGGATGATCCCACCCCGATAACATACTTCCGTGTTATAGATTTCATAATTTATGGTCGTTGGGATTTATTATGGGACTATATTCTTCATCTAGCGTTACCAGCTTTTTGTCTCACTTTTATTACAATTGCATCTATTACTCGACAGACTCGATCGAGCATGTTAGAAGTCCTTCAACTAGATTACATCCGAACCGCTCGAGCGAAGGGGTGCGCAGAAAACGTAGTTATTAAAAAACATGCGTTAAAAAATGCATTAATCCCGACAATCACGGTCATCGGTATGAATTTTGCCGGTTTGTTGGGAGGGGCAGTTTTGACAGAGTTTACTTTTAATTTCTATGGAATGGGAATGCTTTTGATCATGGCCATTGGACAAAGCGACTATTTTCTTGTAAGTGGCATAATCTTTGTAATTACAATATTATTCGTGATTATAAATTTAGTAGTTGACATAATTTACGGTATCGTTGATCCTAGGATTAGGTATTAGAAATGCATCTAAAATTTAATCTAGACAAATTTAAGGTATCCCTATGAACGAGACAAATGTTGAAGTCAATCCAGTCCCAGAGGCAAAACTAGAGGTAAGAAAATCGACTTTAAAAAGGATTTTTTCTTGGACCATCAGAAATTTAAAATTCATGCTTATTCCAATGTCTCGCATTAAGGATCTCTCGGCGCGTCAATTTGAATTTGAGAAGATTAAAAGTAAACGAAATTTCCTACAAAGGTTGAGATCTCCTTTAACAATTTTAGGTATAGGACTTATCTTTTTTATCGTAACACTCGCAGTGTTTGCTCCTTGGCTTTCACCGTATACTTTTAAACAACTAACTGCATTTTTGAGTCCGGCCTATGGGCCAATGTCACCTGCACATCCGTTTGGTACCGGGGAATCGGGGCGAGATATCTTGGGAAGGTGCATTTATGGAGCACGCTCCTCATTAACTATTGCGCTTCCTGCGATTTTAATTAGTGTCATAACAGGAGTCATCTTTGGCATCATTGCGGGATATTACGGTCGTTGGATTGATACCCTGATTATGCGGATCACGGATGTTTTGCTCGCATTCCCACCCCTTATCTTTGCTTTAGTTCTCGTGGGTGCTTTTGGTCCAAAAATTGAAATGATAATCGCGATCTATGGTCTCTTAGGTGCCCCCTTCTATGCGAGACTTGTTCGGGGGTCAGTTCTGCAGGCTAAAGAACTTCCATACGTTGAAGCTGCACGTGTAATGGGCGCAAGTAATTGGCGTATTATGTTCCGCCACATACTCCCTAACTGTATCTCTCCCGTGATTATTTCATTTTCATTTGATATTGGAGGAATCATTCTAGGATTAGCCGGATTGAGTTTTCTTGGATTTGGTGATCAAAGACTCATCGAATGGGGAAATGACATCAATAAGGGACGATTTTATCTTTATGCCGCACCTTGGGCATCTTTTTTCCCCGGTTTAATGATTTTTATTACGGTATTAGCGTTCATGCTTGTCGGTGATGGACTCCGGGATGCATTTGATCCTCGGCTAAAAAACCTGTAAAAATCGATTGATGAAAGGGAACTTAAATGGAACCAAAAACGGACACAGTAAACCCAGATATTGCAGCGGAAGAGCAAATTAATAAAACTAATGGCCTTTTACTAAAGATTAAAGATCTCCGGACCTATTTCTATACCGAGGAAGGGATAGTGAAAGCAGTAGATGGGGTCTCTTTTGATATTAATGTAAATGAATCCATTGGTCTCGTTGGTGAGACCGGTTGTGGAAAATCCGTAACTGCACTATCTATTATTCGACTAGTTCGTGAACCTGGAAAAATTGAATCGGGAACAATTGAATTAAAGGGCGAAGATCTTGTCTCCCTTCCAGAAGAAAAAATGCGTAAGCATCGCGGTAATGATATCACGATGATCTTCCAAGATCCGCTCAATTCTTTGAATCCTGTGTTAAAGATTGGCGATCAAATCTCAGAAGTGTTTCTCATTCACCAAAATGAACGACTTAGATCAATGTATAATCTTTTACCAGTTAGGGACGAAGCTAAAGAGAAAGCAAAGGGGGAAAAACAAGAAAAGGTTAGAAAAGAAAAGGAAGAAAAGAAACGGGTGAAGCGGGAAATAGAAGAAAAAATCTGCCTGGAAAAGGGGGAGAGAGAGTGGAAAAAGTGGGAAAAGAAAGAGAAAGCTAGAAAAGAAAAGGAAGAGAAAGAAAAGAAGAAGCAGGAAAATGAAGAAAAAATCCGCCGGGAAAATAAATACAAAAAAGTTACGCGGCAATTGAGAAAAGCGGCCTTGAATGAATCAATGAAACTGATTACGCAAGTAGGCATTCCTGATGCAATAGAAATAATAAATAGGTATCCTTTTGAATTGAGTGGAGGGATGCGCCAAAGGGTTATGATCGCTATGGCACTTGCCTGTAACCCAGCCCTGCTAATCGCAGATGAACCAACAACGGCATTAGACGTTACAATTGAGGCGCAAATCCTGGAATTAATGAAAGAACTGAAGAAAAAGTACCAAACCTCGATCCTTTTAATCACGCACGACTTAGGTATTATTGCTGACTTTTGTGAACGAGTCGCAGTCATGTATGCAGGAAATATTGTGGAATATGCAGAGGTCAATACCCTCTTTGCAGAACCTCTCCATCCCTATACGAAGGGACTAATGAACGCAATTCCTAATATTCAAAAACGGGGAGAAAAATTGCACATAATCCGTGGAAGTGTTCCAGATCTTATCTACACTCCCTCAGGTTGTAGGTTTCATCCTCGATGCGATTATCGCCTAGAATGTTGCGACAAAGTCGTGCCTCGATATCGCGAAATTAAAGATAAATATTTCGTTTCATGTCACTTATATGACCCCGAATTTCAAAATTCCCCGAAGTTTATTTGGAATGGGGATGAAATGAATCGATCAAAACAAGTATAATCCCTGCAAAAAAATACGAAAGAAACGAGGTATCAAACAATGGATGCCGCTGCAGAAAAACTTCCCACTGATCTAGTAGAAAACCTACCCACTGATATAGAAAACCTTCCAACTAATATAGAAAACCTTCCAACTAATTCGAAGGGAGAATTACCAGTCCTCTCAGTTAGAAATTTACATGTCTACTATCCGGTACAAGGCGGTCTTTTTAAACGTAAGGTAGGCGATGTCAGGGCGGTTAATGATGTATCTTTTGATCTCTTTAAAGGGGAGACTTTAGGTCTTGTCGGAGAGAGTGGATGTGGAAAAACAACGATAGCGAAGGCCATCCTCAATCTTGTACGCACCCATTCCGGGGAAATATATTATGGGAAAAAGAGAATAGATGATCCAGGAACTATTGTAATCCCTAATGAAAAAACTTTCAAGATAGGTCGCTATCGAGGTTACTATGCCCACGGAAACTATATCTTCCAAAGAATTACAGATAGATTTACTAAGGACTTGAGACAAAAAATTCAGATCGTATTTCAAGATCCAGATAGCTCATTAAATCCTCGCATGAAAATTGTTGATATAATTGGCGAGCCTCTGCGAATTTTGAAGGGCATAAAGAAGAAAAGTGAAATCCGTCGTCGAGTTCTGGAATTGTTGGAGATTGTGTCCTTAAAAGTAGAGCATTTAGATCGATTTCCCCATGAATTCTCTGGCGGGCAGAAACAAAGGATAGTGATAGCTCGAGCGTTAGCTTGTGACCCGGAGGTTTTAATTCTCGATGAACCAACCTCTGCGTTAGACGTGTCTGTGCAAGCTCAAATTTTAAATCTCTTAATTGACCTTCAAAGGCGATTCAACCTCGCATTTTTATTCATAACCCACGACTTAAGTGTCATCCAACACATTGGAACGCGTATTGCAGTCATGTATCTCGGAAAATTTGCCGAAATAGGCACGGTAGATGACATCTTTCACGCCCCAAATCATCCGTATACGAAAGCGTTACTTTCTGCAAGGCCAATGTTTGATGCAGAACTCCGTAAGAATCGGATCATCCTCGAAGGGGAAATTCCAAGTCCGCAACACCCCCCTCCTGGTTGTGCGTTCCATCCGCGTTGTCAAGAAAAAGGTGACCATAGCACATGCAACCTGGAGGAACCAGAAAGAATCCATTTAGGAGGAGACCATTATACGTGGTGCGTCCCTACTGGTACTTCGCCTAAAACATTTAAAGGACAGGAAGTTATCTCGTAGAATCTCTGTAAAATCAGGGTATTGCATATTTTTTCGATAATTGGTAAAGTTACATAAACACCAATTTTTTAAACGGGTTATTTCTAACATAAGTTTATCAGATGAAACGAGATAATCTTTCGGGTTGTTAATTTTTGGGCGACTTTTCCATCGAAGACACGTGCATCCTGCTAGACGCGTCCCGGTCCATGATGCGCCGGGATTTCAAACCAAGTCGGTTGGTAGTCGCGCTCAAGACCATCAAAAAATTTGTCGAACAAAAAATCGCGATCGATCCTAAAGACCGGACGTGTTTAGCGACTTACGGGAGCAAAACCCAGAAAATCTGCGATTTTACCAATGACCCCGCAACAATGATCGAGTCTTTTAGAAACATAGAGATTTCAGGACAGGGGGAAATTGAGGAGGGATTTGCTTTTGCCATCCAACAGCTCGTCAAGGAAATCCGGAAAATCGGCGGGAAAGTTCCTCGCATTTTCGTGGTCACAGATGAGCGGAGAATTGATATGGGCGATCGGATGGATAAGATTGGGAAACTCGCGAAGGGACTCGGCATCTTTATTGATGTTGCCCAAATTGGAAATCCCAAAAAGGAAACGTATTTGAAACAATTGTCTCATCTCACAAGTGGGGAATATGCGTATTTCAACAACGAGAAGGCTTTGGGGAACGCAGGCACGGGGTACGCATCAAAAAAGCAATCCCAAGGCGAGAGTTACGTGGCAAAGATCGAAAAAAAGCCCCCCCCACTCGTGAGCGAGGTAGCTGTCGAGCTCCGCAAACCCAATCTCGGGGAATTGAAGGATTTAATGCGGGGGATCAAAATTGAGAAGTGCCAAATATGTTACCAGGAGAAGTGCCCAAAATGTTCCGCGCATTTCTTCTCGTGCGGACGATACTGCCCCAGCTGTGGCCGCCCCATCCACATGCATTGTGCAACAATGTGGGCGCAGAAATCCCCAGAAACGGCAGAAAATGTTTTCCGGTGCCCAAATTGCTATTTTTTACTCCGCGTCCCGAAGTCCGTGGTAAAATTAATGAACCAGAACGCTGAACCGGTCACAAATAATACACCCGCCCAAGAAAAGACCACAAAAATGATGCGCGTGCCAGATGCTACAATCGCCAATATCGACGAAAGCTGCGGGGGATGCCATAACATTTTTACCAAAGACCAACCCGTGTTCCGGTGTCAAGCGTGCGGGGTACACTACCACGAAAAGTGCCTCGAAGAAATGTACAAGACCATACACGCGTGTCGTTCGTGTGGCATGAAAATAGTCTAGACTGAAGTCCCCGAGTAGCAACATTTTATAGTAACTCGAACCTACATTTGATTCAAGCGATCGGCAAGTGGTTTCCATGGATGTCGTGTTACTCAGCCATTTTGACAATGTTTTAGGCCCTAATCCTTTCATCATCATGCCGTTGCATCCAATGGAAAAGGACATATTACTGCCCGCGCAATTGCAAAAAGAGATCGCAAACCTCATGGACACGACCACTACCGAGGGATTCTTCACCCATAGCTTCAAAGACGTGAGTACGGCGAATTATTTTTTTGAGGTTTATTCCAAGTGGGGACGCGGCGCGAAAGAAATCCTTTGCATAAGCGTTGTGGTAAGGAACAAGAAACCCCAGTTGTTCAAAGGAGTGATAGAAAACTTCGTCCAGAAATTCAGGAAAATCCCCGACATTTACAAAGCATTCTACGGGAATCTGAAACCAGATGACAAGGAC
The DNA here is from genome assembly GCA_001940655.1 of Promethearchaeota archaeon CR_4. Classification (GTDB taxonomy): domain Archaea; phylum Asgardarchaeota; class Lokiarchaeia; order Sigyniarchaeales; family CR-4; genus CR-4. The sequence continues at coordinate 9,104 of MBAA01000028.1, read as the reverse complement.
GTTGCAAAAAAGAGGGACATTCTCGAAAAAAGCGTGCGTGAACTCGCGTCTGAAGTTACACGGGTTTCGGAAGAATCAGGAGCGGGCAAGATCTTAGTCTTAGGGTTGGACAAAGCAGGGAAAACGAGCTTGGTTCATCGCTTGAGTAA
>MBAA01000028.1:343-8887 GCA_001940655.1 Promethearchaeota archaeon CR_4 | reverse complement strand
TGGAACTGCTCGTTTATGACTGCGGTGGCCAGGAACCGTACCGGGACAAGTGGATCTCGACTCTTACTAACCCTAATGCAGTAGTATATGTCCTCGATTTGCACGAGGAGGATATGTCCCGCCAAAAAGAGGCCCTTAACGAGTTTTGGGGGGTCATCAATCACTTTTCGGGTCTAAAAATCGACCACTTCCCCATATTGGTCATTGGGAATAAAGTGGACTTGGTAAAAAAGGCGAGCGAAAAAGACTTGGCGAAACTTCTAAACCTGAAAAAGCTCAAGAATTATCCCTTTCACGTAGGATTGACTTCCGCGAGAACCGGAGAGGGTGTCGAGGAATCGTTCAAGTGGCTCGTTACAGAGCTTATAAGTGCATATTAAATGTGGTTCTCAAAAAACGGTTAACCTTTTCGAAGTAAATTCAGATTAGAAGGAAAATGGGAGATGAATCGTTTCAATTCTTCACGAGGGATAAGATAAATCCCCATCTGAATTACAGGCGAGTTAATCCTGCTTGAACAGGCGACTCTCTTCCACCGTCAACCACTTGTGACATTTTGGACATTGCCAGCTTCCATCGGCTTGTGACTTTACCTTTTTCCGTGCAATGCAACTGTCACACACCGAAATATCGTCCGTCAAACAATAGAGGAGCGAGTACAAGTTTTCCGCATAGTCCTTCCCACATATGATACACTTGCTCCTGTCACCGGAAGACATGCATCACCCTTGTCTGGATCTAAATTAAAGGAATTCCTCAATAAATTTAATTAAAAAACGTACCATAGATTAGGAGAAATTAGTCGATTTGGTGCATTAAAATTCCCCGGAGTTGATGATCCTTGAAAGAACCTGCTCGGATTAAAAGAATTGTGCATTTTATGGCAGATTTTTGGACAAATGGAGAGGAAATTCATAGTTTAAAGTATGAGATTCTGTTTAATATGCGTTGTATCTAAACTGTACTCGTGGAAACTCATGAAATTTAATGAAATCGACTGGATCGCTGTGTGGAACGAAACCATAGCAAATACTTCTTGGATGAAACACTGGTGCGAGAAAGATCCCGTTCAATTCTGGAATGACCGCGCACCCCAGTTCAATCACGATGCGATGCAAGAGCGGGCAGAGGATGTGGACGAAATCCTTCAAATTGCACGTATTTCTGAACAAACAACCATTGTAGATGTGGGCGCCGGCACTGGGCGTTTTTCAATTCCACTCGCTAAGATTGCTTGTCAAGTTACCGCAGTTGACCCTTCGACCGAAATGCTCAAATTTCTCACTCGAAATGCTGTAGAGGCCAACGTTCAAGGTAAAATTCGGATCATTAATCGCAGATGGGAAGATCTGAACATTGGGCAGGATCTTCCCTCGCACGAGATCGTCATCGCGCCCTACGTCATGGGTCATCTTGACATCACCCGCGCACTTCCCTTGATTGACGCAGCCGCGGAGAAATGGGTGTTCCTCTTCACGTGGATCGTGCGCCATACGGAGAAATACCTCCAGCTTTGGCATACTATTCACGGGGAAACCTACCGAATGCCCCCCGAGCACCTCATCCTCCTTAGCAGGTTAGACCAGATGGGAATCCACGCGAACCTCAAAATATCGCCAAGATCGTGGTGGGGGGGATATGACACGGTTGAAGCCGCCTTTACGGACTACAAACGCCGAATCAATCATCCAGATGATAATCTTGATAGCGTAATCTGGCAGTTCGTGCGCGAAAATGGGATCGTGGACGAGAACGGGGTGAAATTCCCCGAGTGTGGCCTTTCCGCGATGATCTGGTGGAGAAAAGAATGAACTAAGAATCTTCCTTTGGACAGGAGTTTATTCGCGATCGGTGGTTTAGCAGTCGTCATTGCTGCATTAGTTTTCAATACTACCAGCGATCTCGTGGGAGATGTGACTGTCAGGAGCATATTCGAGGTAATTTATTTCCTCACGATTTACGCCGGGATTGTTCTCATCGCGATAGGATTTGTCGGGAAAGTAAAACAGAGCTCAAACGATCCTACTTAAGAATCAAGGGTTTTTTCTCATTCTTATCGAAGGTTTCAATTTTAATTTTAATGTAGTCGTTAAGTAAGAATACGAAAACGACTTCAAATAGCAGTAGAAAAACAATGAAGGGCAACGGGAGAGGAGCCATTAAAAATCCAGTAGAAGCAATGATAGTCCCCCCAACGAAATCGGTTACGAGGATTGCCAAAAGAATGGGAACAGGACGGGACTTCCAAAAGTGGGATCTTTCCCGGATCACTAGCAAGTTCATCAGTCCTGCAATGAAGATGAGGTAAAATGCGAAAGATTGAATCTCTGCAGCGGAAAGTCCAAAATAAATCGCGCCAATCCCGAAAGCGAGGAAGAACTCTACTAAATTCGCCACACCCAACAGTACGGGGAGGAGTATCATTTTACGCAAATTCCATTTCTCTGGGACTGGGGAAGGAGATACATTGTCAACCGAAATGGCGATGGTGACAAAATCATACAAGAATAATATGAGAAGCATTTGCACAGAAGTTAAGATCATCTGCCCCAGAATGAGTGTCGCAAGTGACACGCTAAACACGATCTCGAACGTTTTGATAATTTTGTTCAGGATCCAAGTTATAATCCGCCGGTAAATCACTCTACCTGAGGACACAAGGTTCACAATGCTTTGTATTCCCTCTTGGGTCAGTATTATTTCCGCAGAAGAGCGTGCAACGTCAGTCGCGTGGTTGACTGCAATTCCGACCTCCGCCTTCCGAAGCGCGGGGGCATCATTCACGCCATCACCGGTCATACCCACGATGTGGTGGCCTGTAGATTGCAGGATGTCGATGATCCGATATTTGTCTTCGGGCACTACCTCTGCGATCCCGACTGACGTTTCCAGGATGGGGAGAACGTCTGGTTGCGGGAAATTTGGAATATCCTTAATTTTCACAACAGGCCCTTCAATTCCGACCTGGGTAGCAATCGATCGCGCGACTGCTACGTTATCTCCAGTGATCATCATAACACGAATGCCGAGTGCTCTCAGTTTAGATATTAAACTCCCCGAATCCTCGCGAGGTGGATCCCGGAAGACGAGTAATCCAACCAAATCCGTATTATCGTTAATTTTGAGGGTAATCGCCAAAACCCGATTTCCTTCGTGCGCCAAACGTTCATTGATCTCCAATACAGACTGACTCCTTCTTTCTTCAGGTGTAGGAAAGAAGACTTGAGGGGCTCCTTTTGCCACAATGATAGAAATCCCCTTCTCTAAGATGGTCGCTTCCGCCCTTTTTGTGTGGGGGTCAAATGGTTTGAATTGTTTCACAGTTACGCCCTCTCTTTGGGGAATGTTAAGCCTCTGCAAATGGTCTCGAATCATTTTGTCTATCGGGTCCAAAGTCACTTGTTCGGAGGCGAGTGTCGCGTACTGGAGGACATCGGTTTTAGTATACTTTGAGTTTAACACGAGGACATCGGAAATTGCAAGTCGATTCTCCGTGATGGTGCCCGTTTTATCAAGGCAGGCGATTTCCATCATCGCCGCTGCTTCAACCGCATTGAATTTCTTTACGATAACACCTTGGCGAGCGAGTTGTAACGCTCCAATGGAGAGGGCAACCGCAGACATCGCAGGTAAGGCAACGGGGATGGACGCGATGAGGAGGCTGAGCAGTATGGGAAGTGCGTCCGCCAGGGTCACATTGGTGAGGGCAAAGTGTACTACAATAATTGCCATAAAGATGGTGCTTAAAATAACGAGAAACCGGGAAACCGATAGCGTAATGTCTTCTATAATCAACCTGACGCGGGGCAGGTGTAATAATTGTGCGGTCTTGCCAAAATAAGTCCTCGAACCAGTGGCGATCACTTCGGCGAAAACTTCCCCACGAACAACAAAACTTCCTGCATACAATATATCACCGACTCGCTTCTCCACAGGAATAGATTCGCCTGTAATCGTTGATTGGTCGATAAGAGTATCGCCTTCGAGGATGCGTACGTCGGCCGGGACAACGTTGCCAAGCATAATTTTCACGATGTCGCTTGGGACAATCTCTCTCGCAGGTTTTATTGTCCAAATCCCCTCTCGCAATACTTGTGCGTTTATCGATATTCGACTTTTTAGAAGAGCGACAACGCGTTCTGCTTTGTATTCTTGCGCGAAACTAATAACTGCGTTCAACATGAGGAGGGAGAACATCACGCTCGCCTCGACTACTTTTCCGATGGCGAGGGCGATGATTATGGAAAGCTCGATCACGAAAGAGACGGTACCGATGAATTTCCGGAAAAACAGTCTCAATGGATGTTGGCGCTCTTCAGGAATCTCGTTGTAACTAAATTCCTGTAACTTTTCGTCATACTCGTGTCGAGTGAGTCCTTGCATAATATCTCTTGGCTTCCGCAAATCTTTAAGATATTAATTGCGAATTTGTCAGCTATTTTTAAGAATATTGATTAGATCTTGAAAAAATCGACAATTAGCGGGTTTTCAAGTACACGCAACAACTTGAATAATACAAAGGTTTTATTTATTCTTGAATAGAATCGGATTACAAGTAGAAATTCCCGCGAGGCAAGTAAATTTGGTAAATTACGATATTACCTTCAAACTAGTTCTATTCGGCGATGGAGCAGTAGGAAAAACGGCGCTTACACAACGATACCTGACGGGTCTGTTCAAGGACGACACCAAGATCACCATTGGCGTGGAATTTCACATTAATGACCTTGAAATCGCCAATAAACGGGTCAAACTGCAAATCTGGGATTTCGGCGGCGAAGAGCGATTCCGCTTCCTCCTCCCAAGTTATTGTAAGGGCGCGAATGGCGGCATCTTTATGTTCGACGTCACGAATACAAACTCGCTCCACCACGTTGATGACTGGATGGATGTCTTGCGAAAAGCTACCGGGAACATCCCCATTATGATGGTGGGTACGAAAGTCGACTTGGCACACAATCGCGCGGTAAATGCAAAGGAAGCAATGGCATTGGCGAAGAGTCACAAGTTTGCGGGGTACGCGGAAGTTTCTGCAAAGACGGGTGTCAACGTGGAAAGTGTTTTTGAAACAATCGCGGAAATTATGATTAAACGTATGGCTTCGAAGTAGTTTCTTCTAGTCATATCAAACTTTCCCCCGTGTTTCTGTTTCCTGAGACTTCAAAATGAAAACTTTTTTTGGCGCACATCGTGCTATTCCTTAGAGCTAAATGTCTGACGAACCTCCCCCGGCAGAGATGCCGACTCTCGCGCAAACTCCAGAACCAGTTGAACCTACTATCAAGCAGGCGTACTTGTTGAGCGGGCGAATTGTAGTTCTTGACCCTACAGTAGGTTCCTGGCTTTATGGCGGTGGTCGGTTTTTCGGTCAGCCCGTGGGGATTCACAAGCCGAAGTCTGATATCTTCACCAAACCCCTCGAGTTGTCCTTCCTCGAAGCCAAGTATTTACTTCGAAAAGGCCTTATCCAGATTATAGACTTTCAGAAACGGGAAAATCTCTCGATTGAAGCAATCACCACCCTTGCCAGTCGTGAATATGACGATTTTGAATCAAAATACGCGATTTATGAGGATCTCCGCGATAAAGGGTACGTCGTACGCCCCGGTCTGAAATTCGGGGCCGATTTCGGAGTTTATAAGCATGGTCCCGGTAAGGATCACTCCTTGTTTCTCGTGCAAGTGATGAAACAAAATTCAACGATCTCCGCGATGCAAATCGTGCTCGCGGGTCGACTTGCCACAACAGTGCGTAAGCGGTTTGTCATCGCCAACCCCACTGCACGGAGTTATTACGTTTTCCAGTGGACAAAATTATAGGCAATAACTTCATATCCTTTAGTGGCGCATCAGCGACTATACCATTTGATGTCTTTAGGCATCAAACCACACTTTTTTCAATTCGGGGATAATGATGAGTATTCGATCACGCACATTGCCAGTAGGATGGTACCCGAAGTCAGGGGAAGAAACGAGAGAGGAAATTCAATCTTTTCTAAAGAATGCTCGTGACCCTGGCATCAAAACCACTTTCAAGGCGGGTATCGCCCCCCATGCGGGATGGTTTTATTCCGGCAGACTTGCCTGTAATGTGATTAAGCAATTAATTCAACCATGTGATACCGTGATTGTAGTAGGGGGGCACATGCATCCTCGTTCTGATGTCATAGCAGCGTTGGAAGAGAGTTATTACACACCTCTCGGGCCAATCGTGGCTGATCTCGAGTTACTCAAAAACGTACGTTCAACCATAAACGTCGATGAAGACACCGAGCCAGACAATACTGTAGAGATTCAACTCCCATTTGTGAAATACTTCTTTCCCGACTCGAAAGCGGTTCATTTTCGGGCACCTCCATCCGGGAAGGCGATAAAATTAGGCGCAGCCATTGCCCAGTCCGCAAAAAAAATGAATGAAAAAGTAGTTGTGGTAGGATCCACGGACTTAACCCATTACGGGCCGAACTACGGGTGGTCTCCGAAAGAGACTGGAAAGGATGCGGTAAAGTGGGTGAAGGAAGTCAACGATAAGCAATTTGTGGACGCACTTTTGGCATTCAAACCCGAGGAGGCAATTGACCATGCAAATAAACAGCGCTCCGCATGTTCGGCGGGAGCAGCCATTACCGCACTCAGTTTCGCGCAAAGTTTTGGCGCAACGGCTAGTACCCTCTTGGATTACTACACGAGTTACGACATACAACCGAATTCTTCCTTCGTGGGTTACGCAGGGGTCTTATTCTATTAAATATACAATTTATTTTAACTCGGGGAGAGGCATTTCCATCGAGGGCATTTGCTTATTTTGACTCTCCCTGTCGAGTAGGTTTTCCAAAATTTTCAAAATCTCTGCCAATTCCTTGTTTTTTTTCAATCCCTTGACTTTAATTAGTTGTTCACCTCGAGAATCAGACATCAGAGAAAATGATTCTAAGAGAACCAGGTTTTTCTTCAGATCCTCCTGAAAATACTTATGTTTGACATTCCAATAGATTGGCCGAAATTGACGCGCTAAATCTTCCCTGAGGCTGAGGAGACCATTTAGAATTTGCGGCATCACGCGATACAAGACATTCACTTGGAGGTGAGTGGCAATCAACCCGAGCAGGTATCCAAGTTGTAAGATGAGGGCCCCGAAGGGACAAATAGGGAGCTCGCTCGACCGAGAGTCGCCAGACTTGTTAAAGAGAATCGCGACCTCGCGCATAGCATTGTGGTACATCGTTTCGTCAATCATATAACCAGTCTTCTTCTTTAAAAATAAATCACCGCGATCTTCCGCGTCCTCGATGTAAGAGATTTCCCGCACCATTCGGTGAAGATTATGACTGAATCGCGTAAGATGATTAACGATGCCGAGGTTCTGGTCGTGGTTTTTGGATATCTCTGCAACAAGGGTTTCTTGTTTGCGGAGCAGGGCGATGAGTCTTTCGACCAAATTGCTTTGAATTTCCCCTTCTTTACGTAATTGGGTAACCTTACTGCCTAATTCCCAACCTTCCTCCACGGCATTCGTGAGTGCTGCGAGCTCATTAGCATTTACAAGACTTCCTGCATCATCTCGCAAGAATTCCGCCAATTTTGAGGTTTCGACCAACTGTTCGTAAATATCTGACATTAAGATGTCCCTCATTTCACTGTTGTAGGTAATTAGGGGGTGTTGTATAATAGGGAATAACATTTCGCTGCCAATCCCGGATGATGATCATCCAGACTTCGGGCTCATTTACCTCATTCCCCTTTTTCAATCGCCCCCGTTTCCGCCCGAGTGCTTGCACGAACTCGTCAATATTTGTAAAAATCACATTGTAGACCTCTTTCAATTTTTCGGGAGTCCCCCGCCGGTAAATCTCCTCAACGACCGCTTGCGGGTTCTCGATTTTGCTAATTTTGATAGCCCCTTTGAGGGCTAAGGTGAGTTCCGCTTCCTCCTCGTTAAAGGGCACGACACCCGGGGTGTCGAGGAGGTACATATTGTGCCACCCGGGAAGCTTCAAGAGTTGCAAACCCCGAGTAAATCCTGCCTCGGGAGACTTGCGGGCGATCTTTTTCTCCTTGAGCAAGGCAGTAATGATGCTACTCTTGCCCGTGTTCGGATACCCCACCACGAGGATTTTATTGCCCAGCTCCCGATCCACGTAACGCATCATTTGGGACATAAGAAATGTGATCCCATCTTTCCTCAGCGCCGAGACATGAAAGCAAAGGAAACCGAGGTCTTGGTAATACCGCACCCACGCCTGAAGGACATCTTCGGGAATGAGATCGGCTTTATTGAGGACAAGAATGAGTTTCTTGCCCGGGCATTTTTTTTGCACGTGTTCTTCAATAGCGTGGGGACGAGTGCCCTCAGGGTCGCGGGCGTCCAAAACCTCGAGGATGATCGTAGCTTGTCTCTCAATTGCGTTGAGGATTTCGCCCCAAGCTTTGGGTGTTTTCATCGCGCGCCGCTCCACGTGAAAGAGTCGAGGGAATACACATCTATTTTAATGAACAATCGAAAAATTGTCAAACAAAGAATATAAATGCTCTACGAGAGAAAAAC
>MBAA01000028.1:154-280 GCA_001940655.1 Promethearchaeota archaeon CR_4 | reverse complement strand
CAGTCGCTTACCTGTATCCCGAGGAACGAAAGTACCTTTCCCTTGACGGAGAGTGGTTATTTCAAGAAGATCCTATTGGAATTGGGGAAAAGGAGCATTGGTCTAGCCCCAAACTCAAGAAGATTT
>MBAA01000028.1:0-147 GCA_001940655.1 Promethearchaeota archaeon CR_4 | reverse complement strand
AGTAGCAATCGTGCCTTTACCTTGGCAGGCGCAATTCCCAGACCTTGCCAATTATGCAGGCGCTGCGTGGTATGCCCGGAGTTTCACGCTCCCAAAAGATGTCCAGTTTGCTAAAGCCATCCTCGACTTCACTGCCGTTGACCATGA
>MBAA01000027.1:20480-20627 GCA_001940655.1 Promethearchaeota archaeon CR_4 | reverse complement strand
GGTTCATAGTTCGAGAAATTCTCTTTTGCTCGCGGTAAATCCCACTTATTGTAATTCACAGTTACAGCTTGTGTTGAAAGTGGCATTAAGGCTTCTAAGAAATCTAGCTGCCCCTTTAATGGTTCACCGAGATCAACAATCACGAGG
>MBAA01000027.1:16247-20462 GCA_001940655.1 Promethearchaeota archaeon CR_4 | reverse complement strand
AGCACGTACTTGCGATAATAAGCTGTAATTTGTTTCTTATGCCCCCCCGTGCCGTAAAGCGTGTGCATTTGCCCTTTCCACGTAAATCTGATGAAGTCAACGCTTAAGGTGGTAGTCGGGTTGATTCCACCGGGATTGCCTTGGATTATCTTGTGTCCTGTTTTCTTCACGTAATCCATAAAAAGGATGAATGTGGTGGTTTTCCCCGAGTCAATTGAGCCAAGTAGTCCGATGGAGGTCAAGTATATCCCTTATAGTACGTTATGATTTGTGAGAAATTTCCTTACATAAAACATTAGTGAGAAAGTTCTCCACAGATTAGAAACCTTGAAAATGTAAGATATTGAAAAGTCTGAATAAAAAAAATGAAGAAAGATGATAGGGAATTCCCTATACTTTACGCTTGTATGTTACCGAGAGTAATCCCTTGCATTTTAAATGAAATCATAACTTCAGAGAGATAGTGCAAGAGATCTCTCCAGAGGCGAATGAGTCATCATGCCCACGTCTAATGCTCCTTTCTCCGATCCCAACTGTGAAATCGCGATGTGTGGCGTTTATTGCAGCGGATGCCCAGTATACCGGGTGCGATGTTATGGATGCCGTTCTCAAGATCACGGCTCCTTACAAAAACGTACCTCAAAATGGAATTGTAAAAAGCGCGCCTGTGTTCTTGAGAAAGGGTTAAGTCACTGCGGAGAATGCTCCAAATTATCCTGTGCCCTCCGAAGACCATTAGAGAAACGGTATCTCCAACAATATCACATTGATCTCGCCGAAAATTGCCGCCAGGTCAAGATTCAAGGATCCAAACTATGGCTTGAGTCCCAAAAGAAGCGGTATACTTGCCCCAAATGCAGGCAAGCTTTCTCCCCGTATGATCTCCGTTGTCAGAAATGTCTCCCTTAGCATACTGATTTACCACCGGAGGATGTTGCTCGTCAGATTAAAGAATGGGAAACCATCATACGAGGGAGAAACAAAAAGTGGAAGAGTTTTACGTAGAATATCCAGTTCTTTACGCTTGTGTGTCAAAAGGATATGTTCCCAATTGTTTGAGCTTTGTTAGTTCCTCATCCTCAAGATTTTTGTATGCTATTTTTCCTACAAGCGTTTTGGGCAAATCCGTGCGAAATTCAATTTCCCGGGGACACTCCCACTTGAGTAATTGACTCAGAGCGAAGTTGAGGATAGATTTCTTCACATCTTCGGAAGGAGCGGTATTTTTCTTCAACACCACGAAAGCCTTAACACGGGTCATTTGGGTCTTATCGGGAACTCCCACCACACATATCTGATCCACCTCAGGATGTTTTCGCAAGGTTTCTTCCACGTGGTTGGGGTACACATTGACACCCGAGACTTTGAGCATCCTTTTCTCCCGCAATTTGAAAAAGAAAAAGCCGTCAGCGTCCATCGTGCCAATATCTCCTGTGTGAAGCCAAATCTGCCCATCCGGGTGTTTACGAAGTGTTTTAGCAGTTTCCTCGGGATTATCCAAATATCCTAACATAACCGCTGGACCAGACACGCAGATCTCACCTTCTTGCCCGATGGGGAGTTCCTCTGTAGTACCCATTTTACATATCTTTGCCATCATGTCCGGGAAGGGGATGCCGATGCTTCCTTCTTTGTAGTACTCTCGAGGTATAGCCATAATGGCAGTCACAGCCTCCGTCAATCCGTATCCCTCGAGTAACTTCACCGAACCTCCACAATTCTTCACAACCGCTTCAAATTTTTCCTTTACTTTCCGCGGTAATGTATCTGCGCCAGAATATGCTCCTTCTAAGCATGCGAGGTTGGATTTTTGGAAATTAGGGTCATTGGCTAAGGCTTCAAAGAGGGTTGGGACGCCGTTGACGAAGTTGGGTCGTGTTTTCTTAATCAATTTAGCGACTGTCTGGGGTGTGAAGGTGGGTACTAAGATGGTTTTTCCGCCCGCCATAAACGCAGCATTCACGCAAACCCCTAACCCAAATCCGTGAAAGATGGGAAGGATCGCCAGAACAGAATGTGTGTGATTCAATTTACCCATTGCACTGACCATCATACCCTCACTAATCATATTATAATTTGAGAGTAAAATTCCCTTGGGAATACCCGTGGTGCCTCCCGAATACAAGATTATGGCGGGATCATCCGGTTGCACGTCTACTTTCGGTGCGGGGGGATTGTTTGCTTGCATTATTGATCTATACCAAACGACTTGGGGATCCACAATCTTTGGTATTTTGCGTCCCTTTTTCAACCAATATCCGAATCGGAGCAATGGACTTGAAAGATAATCCGTAGCTTTAGCCAAAATAAGCGTATTCACGCTTGTTTCATGGAGGATTTTCTTGAATTGTCCGTAAAAGATGTCCAGCGTCAAAGCCCATTTGCTCTTGGAGATATTGAGATACATCTTGATCTGCGGGGCAGGACTCATCGGATGAATCATGCTACAGATTCCGCCCAGCTTATTCACCGCATAAATCGGAATGACCCCGTTCGGGGAGGTGGGCATAGAAATGGTAATTGTATCTCCTTTTTGGAACCCCAACGCAGTCAACGCATTCGCGAATTTATCTATTTCTTGAGCAAATTGGCGATAAGTGCTCGTTGTCCCCATAAAATCCCAAGCGATCGCATCCGGATATTGCTCCACAGTCTGCATAACCCGTTCATACAAGCTAATACGTGGATAAGAGATCGAATGAGGAATGTCTTCGTAAAATTTTAACCACGTCTTGCTGAGACTCATAATTTATTTTCTCTGTTCTTCGTATATTTATTTTAAATTGTGGTCTTAATCTATCCGATTTTTTCCATAAACGACACGTTCAGAGAGCGGCACAACTCCTACATTTAAAAATACAGTCGTCCCTATTGAAGGTATTAATAAACAGACTTCAGAGGTGAAATATATGTTAAAAGAAGGAGAAATAGTTCCGAACAATATGGAGTTACCTGATCAGGACGGAAATATTGTAAAACTTGACGATCTAAAGGGACAAAAATTGATCATCTACTTTTATCCCAAGGATCTTACGCCGGGTTGCACTACTGAGGCGAAAAATTTCCAAGGCAATTTAGATACCTATGTCAAAAAAGACGTTAAAATTATCGGCATAAGCAAGGATAGCGTGGCATCCCACCGGAAATTTGCCGACAAGTATGGCCTGAAATTCACTTTACTCTCCGACAAAGATGGCAAAGTGGCCAAGATTTTTGGGGCTTTGGATGGCGAGAGTGTGAAGCGCCGGACGTGGGTAATTAGTGAGGACTGGAAAATTGAGAAATTTTACGATAAAGTGTCCCCGGCGACTCACAATGAGGAACTCTGCACGGAGATCCTCAAAATCCCAAGATGACGAAAGATAAACTCATCTCGCTGTTTCTTTCACAAATTTTAAATGTTTTTCTCGCATTTTTTTATATGGTTCATTCTGGTGACGTACAAAAAATGGCTAAAGACAACCTGCCAACGTGGGAACGCGCTCTGGAGATTCTGCAAAAGTTGAATTTACCCGACCACATCATTGACCACGTGAAACAAGTTGCCCGCCAGGCGACTTTTATTGCCCGAAAAGTGCGGAAGATTCCCGTTAACGTCCAAATAGTCCAGATTGGGGCATTATTTCACGATATTGGACGCAGTCGGATCCACGGTTTCCTACACGGGGTCGAAGGAGGAAAAATACTCCGGGAAATGGGAATGCCTGAAGAACTGGCCCGGATCGCCGAGCGACACATCTTAGGTGGGTTTACCAAAGAAGAGGCGACTGAGCTGGATTTACCCCAACGGGAATTTTTGCCAGAGACTGTGGAGGAGAAGATCGTGTGTCTAGCGGATAAAATGGTCAATGGGAGTCAGAACGTGACCGTGAACAAGAGATTTGACCGGTGGTTCAAGAAATACGGCAAGACTGCTCTGTTGGTCTCTGCTCAAAAACGAGTGAAAGGGATTGAGCGAGAAATCCACCACTTGACCTAATTGCTTTCATCATGTGTTTTTTATTGCATCAACAATCCGCACGAGATAGGGTCTGATTTCGCGGAAGGTGCCAGCGATCACTTCTGCAGCGGCATCAAAGAATGGATCGGGAATTTCGCGTGGTGTTCCATTCACGAATTGGGTCAGGAGGAGGGCTTTGTGACGAAATGTCTTAGGGAGGGTTCGTAATTGTGATCGTTCAAAAGCAAGGATGACATCCGCTTCTTCGAGCAAAT
>MBAA01000027.1:11512-16215 GCA_001940655.1 Promethearchaeota archaeon CR_4 | reverse complement strand
ACGTGGGCGTCAACCTCTGTCCGCGTGAAACCTTCATTTTGTACCAAATAATCGCGAACTAGAGGGTGCATACCGTCTTTCTCCCGATCGAAAATGGTCGCACCTGACGTGACACTAACAAGGTTTGACTTGTCTGGGGGGAGTGCATTGAGGGCATGGCGGAGGTAGTATTCTGAATATGGGCTGCGCATATAATTTGAGGCGCACACTATCAAGATTTTGGTTATCTTTCCACCCCGAATACGAGCTTGCAACCAATCCAAGTTGAAATTTGGAGGATTTTCTTCACCGGCGGTTATCATAACACAGTTGACCACGTGCAATTAATGTACTATAATATTTAGAAGGGCTCGGATTTACTCATTCCTAATGGTCAAAATTTCGGCGCAGCACGTCATAAAGGAATGGGAACTCGGAGACTGGGTCGTGCGCGCATTGGATGATGTGTCCCTAGAAATCCGCGAACGAGAATTCCTCGTGATTAAAGGGCCATCAGGAGCGGGCAAGACGACATTATTGAACCTGTTAGGGGGTCTTGACTTCCCAACGCAAGGGGAGGTGTTCTTCGACACCGTGAAAATTAACGCGATGTCAGAGGAGTCTCTCGCTGCATTTCGCTGCCTCAATACGGGGTTCATCTTTCAGAATTTCAACCTGATTTCCTCGCTCAGTGCAATAGAAAATGTGATGTTTCCCATGGAGATGGCAGGATTCACCGTGAAAGAAAGGGGATCCCGGGTTCATACATTGCTTGAACGAGTGAATCTGAAGGATCGAAACGAGCATTTACCCTTCCAGCTCTCAGCTGGCGAGCAGCAACGTGTTGCCATCGCGAGAGCACTCGCAAATGATCCCCCCGTTATCATTGCTGATGAACCTACCGCGAATCTTGACCAAACAACCGCAGAATTCATTGGAGCACTATTCGCCACTTTAAAGCAAGAAGGGAAGACTATCATTGCGGCGACACACGATGAAATTGTCGCGAGTCACGCAGATCGCATCATCTATGTTGCGGAAGGAAAAATCACCGAGGAAAAGGTGTTGCGAGAAATTCCCCAGATCCCGAGTGAGCACGCCCTGAATCCCCCGGAGGATTAATATGTCCGTTGATTTTGCGATGAAAGACATCATCCGCAATCGCCAGGTTTCAAAACCCTTCATCGTATCAATTGCAGCTTCTGTGAGCATTATTGTTTTCGAATTAGGTTTCTCGAAACTCTTTAATGCCATTATTAACGAAACCGAAATCCCAATATTCTCGAGCGGTTTTAACGCGGTTTTTGAGCAATTTAACCTGATGTTACTTATTCTCTTAACAATATTACCAATTACCGTTTTGATCTTTTCCTTGTATGCTTGGGTTGGGCATAAAAAGCGAGATATTGCCACGATGAAGACAATTGGAACATTCCCCGCAAAATTATACAACTTTTTCCTGATTGAGCTTCTCCTTATTACACTGATCGGATACTGTCTGGGATTCTTGTTCGGAGGAGGCGCTTATCTCGTGGTATTTATAGTGCTAGAGGAAATGGGAACCACCGCTCCCTTCCAAGTCGATTTCGTGTGGAATCTAGTCGTGTTCGGGAGTTTGTTGGTTACCACGTACGTTGTCGGGGGTGTTCATCTTCGGAAAATTGCCGGTACTCTGACCGTGGCGGAAACATTAGCAGGGGACATTCCACGAACGACTTTCGCAGGGAGTCGTGCGAATGTTTTACTACGAGGATTGTCTCGACTCGGCACAAGCTTAAAGGTTGCAATTCGGAATATCATCCGGCGCAGTCACGACTTTCGCCGCACGTTTGCTATTCTGGCAACCTGCGGTACAATAATATTTGTTTCGGTTCTTGGCACGATCAGCTTGAGAACCAGTATTCGTGGATATGCGAGTGGAACAATTAGCGAGAATACCATCGTTGTGGGCCACTCGACCATATTGCCATATTTTAATCGCCTTTATGCTCAATTTAGTGATCCGGATCAGGTTGTTAAAGAAGGGGACATAAATTTCTCACTGCCGCAATTTTTCTTCAACGAGAGTATTCTCCCCATTTTATCCTCCATCAATGGTGTTGTCCGCGTAGACCCTCGAGTGTGCTTGTTAGAACACTTTTATGAACGGGGAACATATTTTAATGCCGGGCAGGGTCGTGAGGGATCCGCGATCGTTATGGGGATCAATTCCTCCTTGATGGAGGGATCGTATACGCAAGAAGGTTCATTCGTGGGTCCCAATGATAATGAAAGCATTACCATTGGTGACAGTATCGCATATGATTTTTTTGACAATTACACGGAGGAAAGTATTGCCATTCACGGAAAGCAATTTAAAATGATTGGAATGGTATTGGACACGCTCTACAACGGACAGAGTATTTACATGGGCATTCAAGGGGTGTGGAAATATTGGCCAGATCTTGCGGGAAAGAATAACATACTATTGTTGCAAGTTAACCCGGATAATTTTGAGACTGTGAAAAATGCGATCGCCATAGTAGTACATTCTGAATTGGGGGAAGATTTTGACGTCATCGATTTGCGTTCAACCCTCCAGAACAATCAAGCTGCATTGGATACAGCTCAATTTTATTTTATCATCGTAACGGTCGCTACTATAGTCATCGCGAGTCTATCGCTCGTTGAGTATCAGAGGGGGGCATCAACGCTGAAAGCAAGAGATTTGCGCATTATGCGAGCGGTAGGTGCAAAGCGGGGTTTCCTCATGGAATCACTCTACTGGGAAAATTTTCTCTTGACTATTCCCAGCTTTGGACTCGCGATGGGGATTGGCATGATCTTTGTAGAATTCTTTTTAGTGGCGAAATTGGAATTATTGCCACCGCTTTGGATTCCCCTCGCGATTGGAGCATTGATGCTCGGCATCTTTGCCATTGCAAACCTAGCGATTTCAGTTAATCTTTTTCAGAGGTCGCGAGGTTTGCCGGATGACCTCGAACGCTAAATTTTCTTATCCCCATCTTGATGAGAAGTCCGCCAAGAATCCCTTTCCTAACGAACATCACACATTTTAACGTTCACAAGCAATATGACAGAAATCGGTACAATAAAATACGATTATTAGAAAATGAAGCAGGGGAAGAAAGATTTAATATCGTTTACGCTCATCTTTGGCCCGAATGTTTATCTTATGGAAGTGTATCGCGCAGGGAATGCAATACCATTCCTCGGTCTGGGCGCGTGGGATGAGGGCACCCGCTTCCCGGAGTTCCTTTTCAACCCGGTATTCTGCGAAATTAATTCGCTTGGTATATCGCTTCGCTTTCCCGCGGGGCACCAGCGCGCCACAGTTAGAACAGGTGACGGAAGAGTCACGACCCTTGGAGCTGCCTGTATGGCCCCCAGACTTGCGCTTCTTTGGCATTAATCGTCAAATCCTAAATAGTCAACATTTTATACATTGCATAAAGTGGGATAGCAAACACCACGTGTTAGGTTGGATAACCGAGCCCAACATTAAAATTTATTTATTTGTCGCTGGGGGGGCGTCCGTGGTTTGCTTTTGGTGCCTCGTGAGTGGTTGTAGGCCCTGATCGATACGACGAAGATTTTTGATGGCGAAAACTACCCGCTCCACGATTGTTACATTCATCAGAACGGTAAAGATAACGAGGAACCAGAAGAAGAAATCATTCGCAATAATGAACCCAGGATTGGTGAATCCGTATCCCATTTCAATCCAACCGTAAATCATTGCTGCAAAAAAAACGAGGAGAATTCGCTCCCCACGTTCCATAAATCCAACACCCTTCATGTCAACCCCTCCCTTTTCGGCGGCAGATCGGATGTAGGAAATCAGTAAAGCAGAGACCATAGCCCAGAACCCAAAATAAATGCCATACCCGGGAGTTTCGTAATTATTACCTTCAAAATATCCCCCTGTTATCATACCTAGGATCAATATTGCATCAGAATAGCGATCTAGCGTGGAGTCGAGGAATCCCCCATATTTTGTGACGAGATTCATCTTCCGGGCCACAGACCCATCGAATGCATCAAATGCTCCCGCGATGAAAAATAACGTGGGGATAAGCCAATGTAACCAAGGGTTCGCCATTACCCTCTCGAAAAAAAGGAATGCAACGAATGTGCTGATTCCAAATCCAATAAGGGTCAATTTATTTGGAGTTATATTGTGCCGCACGAAAAAATCGACTGGTCTACGACTAAGTCTTTCGGCAAACGCGCGGAATCTATTTAAGACCACCAAAAAACCCCCGGTGAATGGAGAATGCTGTGAAAGAAGTTATTAAAAATTTTGTATGTCGAAATACCCTAAAAGAAGTTGGATGCACGAAGATCCGAGGTATGACTTTGGTCCTAACGAGATGCGGGGTAATTTATTGGCGAATTGGGTGATAAATGCTTCAGATACTCCTCGATGGTCCCCGAGAATGAATGCTTTCGAATTTTTTGTGTGTGGCGATATCGTTTGAAGCGCTTTACCCCCTTCTTCAAGCCACCAAATATTGATTCCGTTTTCTTGTAGTGTGTGGATGTAATCTCCAATTGACTGGTTCACGACCGAAAAGCCTGGTACTTGTGCGTGATTCACGTAAATATTTTCGAGGAGTTTGGCAAACCCGAGCTCTGTCTTTGGAAGTAGTGCTTCATCGAGCCGAGTCCCCTCAATGAGAAGGGCAGGGTGGTACTTGAATGCGATAAACACCCTGACATGT
>MBAA01000027.1:5358-11503 GCA_001940655.1 Promethearchaeota archaeon CR_4 | reverse complement strand
TAGAAACCCCACCAAAACGCTGCAACAAGTACGCGGCAAATTACATCTAATCTGTGCCCAGTGCTAATGGTATCTTTTAAGGAAAGGGAAGAATCAACTTGGGCTTCTGTGGCGTCAATGAGGAAAAATAAAGCAGGAGGAGGAACGTTGTTCATCGAGAACCCCATATTCAAGCGTGGATTGGAAAAAGGTGGTAAAAAGAAGAAGAGAAAAACACAAGCGGTCGGTACTTAAGTTCGCTTGTAGAGAAACCGAGTCCAACTTTCCGTGGACGGCATCTCGAGCGCCAACTTCTTACGCTTACGTATGTCTAAAATGACTTCTTCCTGGTTTTCATTCGGTACGGGGCGGAACCCCGCAAATTGATACCCGAAGAAGCAACGTCCCGAGGTTGCACTACGAAATTCGTCAGCGATGTCTACAGTTTCCGCGGTAGGAAGTTCGGCTCTGATAATGAGGTATTCTCCCTCGCCATCAAGAGCTTCGATTTTGCCCCGGTGCTGGTTTAAGATGCCAGTGATGCCTCCTTCCGTGCCAGCGGGTGTTTTAATGTCAACATGCTGGTAAGGTTCGAAGAGACGTGGTTTTGCATTCAAGAAACACAGGGACAGGCCGGAGAACATCATAGATGCAATCTCGTTGAAACCCGTATGAGCAGGGTCAACGTGCACTGTCGCATCCACGAACGTGCACTTGATGCCAACAACGGGTTCCTTGCATAACGGGCCTGCTGTTACCCAGTCTCGGAACGCCCCACATGCGTAACTCTTGATGCGGTCGAGGCGCTGGAGCCCGTGTGTTCCATCGACAAATAAGCACTCGTTGTAGACTTCCCAGATCCGGCGCCCTTCTTTCGCGTCCCAACCGGCTTTCTCTTGGAGAATTTTCCCCCGTTCTTTCGCATCTTGTTCCGGTTTTACTTCCCCATCTCGAATGAGCTTCATTGTCGCATCATCAAGGGGTTCCATAACCATTTTGATTCGGTTGTGGCCATTCGAGGATTTTGTGTAAAATTCTGGACTCTGGGACGTAATGCGCTCCCGGTAGACGATAATGGGTTCACCGATTTTGATCTTCACCTGTTCGTTGATCCGTTTCGTGATGATGTCGATCTGGAGGGGATCGATACCCGAGAGCACAAACTCTCCTGCTTCCTTATTCAAGTGGAATGTCGCGCTGGGGTCTGCCATCAACCATTTCTTGGTCACTTCACCAAGTTTCGCCAAGTCACTGGGGTCCGACGGTAATATTGACCGTGAAACAACGGGTTCACAAGCATAACTGATCTTTTCGAAAATTGGAACCCCTTCCTTCCCAGCCATGTCGCTGTGAATAAAGGTTTCTCCTGACGGGCAAATAAATCCATCGAGGGAAAAGAGATTGCCAGCAGGAACAGAGGGAAGGTCAATCATATCGGTGAGTTCCTGCACACCCAAGCGTTTTATCCGTTGTTTTTCCTTCATATTCATCAGGTAAATCGCTTCTCCTGAACCAAGTGTGCCAGAAAACACCCGCCCAATGAGAGTTGCCCTGAAATTCCGCGGGTTGATGAAAAGTTTTGTAATCATTCCCACGAGGGGACCTTTTGGATCAGAATCTTTCAACGCCTTGTAATATTCGCTCTCGGGATCGCCATGCGGCCAAATGCGTTTGATACGATATTGCATCGCCTCTTTCGGGTTTGGCAAGTGCTGTACGACCATTCGTAAAAGGGATTCATCTAACGGAAGGTGCTCCCGCAACCATAATACATCGCCTTCTTTATATTTTTCGAAGATTTTAGCAGGTGTTAGTTTTTGTTCCTGCAAGATTTCCAGCGTGAAACCCCACCCGTCTTTTGCAGACCCTATAGCAACTTGGTTCTTCGAAAAATCACACCGCCAGTCCCGATCCTTGGGCTGGTTCTTTTCGATGACCTTATTGACTTCGTTTATTATTTTATCAACACGTGCGAAGACATCTTGGGGTTGGAGCCGTAGTTCACTAATCAGACGATCCACTTTATTAACGAATAACACCGGCCGGCACATTTCCTCCCCGACTGCAAGTCGGATGTTAGTTTCGGTTTGGGTCATTACACCCTCAAGCGCGTCAACGAGGAGGATAGCTCCATCGCTGCCACGGAGAGCGCGAGAAACTTCGCCCGTAAACGAAATGTGTCCGGGCGTATCGTTGACCTGGAAAATGTATTGCTTGCCTTGGCACTCAAAAGCGAGGAGGACCACATGGGTAAAGATTGTGATACCCCGGTCTTTTTCTTCCTGATCAAAATCAGTAGCACACAAAACCCCCGCATCTTCAGGCCGCATCAGACCGGCACGCTTGAGCAAGTAATCACTCGTCGTTGTTTTGCCGTGGTCAATGTGGGCTGTGATTGAGAAAATCCGCTTTAGTGAATAATCCGTGGACATCACTAAATCGCGAATTTCTTCCGGGTTCTTAACTTTCACCATTTGGGATCAAACTCTTAATTTACGAAAAAGTTGGGGTGTTGAATGGAGGCAATTAAAAAAAATTTTCCATAGCCCGTGATTACTTACCTGATTTCGAAGGGCAGAACCATTTTCCGGAGGACGAAAAGTGCTTGGCGTCCGATGGGCATCGTTGGGGTCAAGTGAGGTAGATTCTTCACGTCAAGGAACTCCGTCAAAGGGTGCTCTCGAAGCTGTTCTGTCAAAAATTCGGTAAAATCAGTAAAATCACGTTTCTGATTGGTCCAGTAGAATCCATCTCTCTTGATGGCGTTGGGATGTTTTGCGAGAAATTTTTTCACATCAGGAGGTTCGCGATTCTCAGCATTAAACGATCCAGATTTTCCAATGGCCGGACCTTGTCGTAGAAAATCAGCTGAGATTTGGGGAGTTTCCGTCCAGAAAGCAACAGCATAGGTTGGCATATTCGGTTGGAAATAGAGTTCGAAGGTCGTTCCTTGGAATCGAGGTTCGCGACCGTTTTCTAAGCAAGATTTTTTTTGCGTGGAGGTTGCCCACGAATAAAGTTTATCCCGGATTACGGTATAATGCACATTTCCTTTGACTTGGAATTCGATGACCCGAAATTCAGGAGGACATTCGGTGGTTTCAGGAATCGGGATGACGCGGAAAAAATCTGGGGAAGGTTTTACGAGAAATTCCTTGACCCGCGCGTTAACCCACAGATAAGCTCGGACTGAGATCGCGGCTGCAACATTGCGGTTACGGTCAGTTGGGTCAATTATTAGGAGGTGATCCTTCTGAAATCGAGGGATTTTCCGGAGTTGAGCTACAGACCGTCCGAAAGGGTCAAAGACCTGTTGTGGGAGCTTGGGGAATGCTTCCAATACCTCCATAAAAGACCCGAGGTGCTCTACGAGGAGCTCAGATGCGTAACCGATGAATCCAATTTGCCCCGGGGCAGAAGCATCTCCATATGCGTGGCAAGCTTTGAAAAATTGCTTGAGCAAGCGGACGTCATCCTTCTGGTCGGGTGTGAGGGATCGGTCCAAATATCGCGAGTGCCACGGCGTGCGATCCATGGCGGTAATTGGGCCATGCGTGAGCAACTCTGTTTCGGGGATGTCCACGCACAAGATCACATCTAAATCATAGGTACCCAACTTAGCAGACAAGTAGGGATGCTCAGCATATGAAATGGTTACGGAAGTCGCCCCTGCGTCCTTCACTGCTGCGGTTAGCCACGTAGTGACCATATTGGCGAAGAGTTGCTCCAATTCTTTGTGGTTCTCTCTCTTCTTGGTTCGTCCCTCAGGGAGCACATATGATTCTGGGAGACCTACGAAAGCATCGATGTCGGACGTATTTCTGAGCTGTGTTTGCTTAAGGCCTGTGGAACCCTCTATCTCAAAAAAATTCACGGGTACGCCTGCTGCTTGCGCATGTTTTCTAATACTGGCACCAAGTTTTTCTGCAACAAGGTGAATCCCCTCAATTTCGGCAGGAGTAGGACGAATCTCCTTCAAGACTTGTTCGCGAATGACTCGAAATTGATTTTGTTTGATATTACTCAATGTGTTAAGTCACGTTCGATGCGGTCTCTTTTTTCTCCAAGCATGGATAAATTTTGGTAAGTTTAAAGTCATTTTGCTCCAAAAACTGAAAATAGTCGTCCTCCAGTTGGCGCTCTTTGTCGAGAAATACATTGATTTCCTCGATAGTGTACAAGTGTCCTTGTTTGGGGGTAGAAAGTCCTGGGCAATTCTCTTTGATCCTTTCCCAAGATTGTTCATTTACCAGATTCAAGTGCCAGAAAGGAAAACTCACGCATTGGAAAGGGCGTACTGGGTAAATTGTACAATTCCCATCATTTTTTTGAAATAAGCAACTTGATGTATTGGGATTTAGCTTGATGATGATTGTAGGCACATACGCGCTCTTATATGCAGCATCAACTACATCGCAATAATTGAGAAGAAAATATGCCTCAGACATCATCAAAAAGGACGCGATATTGCGGATGTCATCTCGATACAAAAATACCAAACCCTCACTCTCCCCCGAGCAACACCGCCCGCAAGAAGCGCAATGAAACCTGACTCCCTTGCGAGAGTGGATTACTTGTTGGAGTTCCATTAACATTTTCTCCGTATTCTTTACGAGAATTCTTGCCCTTGATACTTCCTTGCTACCCGTTCTGCATCAGCTGTCATTTTGGTTAGTTCCACGGTCGTCAATGTTGAGGGGCATATGACAATGTGGTGACAGTCCCAGTTAGCGTAATTTCCATCCAAGAGTGTCCATCCAAGCTCCTTTTCCTGAGTCCAAAGGCGAGACCCCGGGTATGGTGTTGCAGGGAAGAAATTAACAATGTCACGTCCTGGACGTAAGGGAGATGATTCTATAAATGCAAGAGTTTCTTCGAAGGTCTGTTGCGTTTCTCCCGGCAATCCAAGAACAAAATATGCCTGTACAGTCAAATCTGCATCGATTGCAACTTGAATCCCCCTTTTTACCTCCGAAATACGCTGGATTTTCCCATTTGCACGCAATAACGCGTCATTTGCGGTCTCAATACCAGAAGCAATCCCCACGCAATTGGTGCCCTTCATCTGCTGAGCGATGCTTGGTGTTAAGCGGTCAATACGCAACTCCGCACCCCAAGGCAAGCGGAACTTTATTTTTTGCATACCATTGCAGAGATCTGGTAGAAATCTTGGATCTACATTTACATTGTCATATAAATTTACATATTCATAATTTGGCAATGCTTGCACTTGCAATAATTCCTCCAGTACGTTCTCTACAGAACGTACTCGCACCGTGCCAAAAAGCGCTTGACGGGTGCAAAAACTGCATTGGTTTGGGCAACCACGATTCACAATAACCGATGCAATGTTATAATCGGAGGTGAGAAGGTGCCGCGCGGGTAGAGGTAGTATGTTAACGTCTACTCGAGCAGGGGGTGGTGTGCGAATGATAACCCCTTGGGCGTTTTTATAGGCAATCCCGGGTATGTCGTGGAATGCTGAATCCTTCCTTCCCCTTTCTGAAGACGTTAGCATTTCCACAAGGTTAGGAACTTGACTCTCTCCTTCCCCAAGCACCACCGCGATTAAATTGGGTATTTTTTGAAAACACTCCTCAGGCAAAAAACTCGCGTGGGGACCTCCAATAATGAACGGCAGATTCGGATTTTGCTGGTGGAGAATATTACTTAAGTCTATTGCAAGGGGAAAAGTAGGCGTCAGGCAGGTCAAACCTAACAATTCCGCGGTTTCAACCTCTGTTTGAAGAGCATTTTTTGCGTCCGAAAAGGTTTCAAGGTCTATGATTCGTGTCACATACCCTGCGTTTTCTAACACCGCAGCTAAGAGCAATAACCCAGATGGGGGTTCCCGGAGAAAATTTTCCTTCGCGTGGATGCGGGTGGTATGCGGGTTGAGTAGTGTTATATTCATTAAAAAAATATGCACATCCTTAGCATTATAGGTGGTGCATAAATTAAAAACCAAAATAGTTGATAGTACTCTCACTTGTTGTTAATATCTTTCGGCGGGTCGCATGCAGATTTTCAAAGTCTTACAATCAATCGAAACCGCAGAAATCCTCGAGGGGCCACTTCGCGACCACCTGATACCGACCGCGATCCTACTAATTGTCGACCATGAAACTCGCATTATTTATTTTTATAAAGGTCAAAAATCTCGGTT
>MBAA01000027.1:4903-5249 GCA_001940655.1 Promethearchaeota archaeon CR_4 | reverse complement strand
GTAAAATTACTCGAGAACAAACCTGAAAAGGGGAAAGCTGAAGAGATTCGGAAACCTGTCAAGACAGAACCTGCAGAACCCGATGCAATGATGAAAAAAGACACAATCACTACCCCTCCTCTCCAAGCTGTATGGGGCGGTTGGAAACCTCCCGGGGGACCTATGGCACCTGTTCATTGGAACATTATGACCAAGGATGTTTTAAAGAAAATGCAACGTATGCCCGTTCCAGAGGGTTACCTGCGCAATATCTTACAAGTAGGGGGTGAACTATTTTCCGAAGACTCCTTTTTGGAAAAATTCGTGCAGGAACGAAAGCAAGTGATTGAACTCGAGAAAATTGGCG
>MBAA01000027.1:4546-4841 GCA_001940655.1 Promethearchaeota archaeon CR_4 | reverse complement strand
CAAGTAGAAGCTGTCGAATATTTGGTACCCGTAAATAAGGTGCCTAACGTAGAAGTTCGAATAGAGGTTCCGATACTTTATAAGGATCGGTTTCTCCACCAGCGAGACCCTGCTCTTTTACAAAAAGCGTTTCACTTACCCCCAGAAACTGATATTTTGGTCGAGACACCAAGTTCAGGAACTCAGACGAGCGCGAATTCACCCCCCTCCTCTCAACCTTCCACACCAGTTAAACCCGCACCTCTGCCGAAAGAAGGAGATAAAAAGGACACGAAAAAACCCTTCATTTTAAAAT
>MBAA01000027.1:3221-4381 GCA_001940655.1 Promethearchaeota archaeon CR_4 | reverse complement strand
CTTGGCGAGGGGGACGAGTTAGCGCACCTCGATGTAATGATTGGGGATCGCTCCGGCCCCGTTGGAAACGCTTTTGCCAATGGGTTGGTGCACCTCTCCCAAGGGCACACACCCCTGCTTGCTTGTATCCGGCCAAATCTTTTGCCAAAACCCCAAACAATCATTGTGCCAAAGGTCACCATTCAAAACTTAGATGATGCAAATAAAGTGTTTGGACCTGCCCAAGCGGCCATTGCAAAGGCGGTAGCAGATTGTTTAGAAGAAGGCGTCATCCCCATCGAAAAAGCGGACGAGTGGGTGGCCATCGTATCCGTCTTCATTCATCCTAACGCAAAAGACCCACGGCGCATCTATCAATACAATTATGCGGCAACGCGACTAGCGCTTCGCAGAGCAATTGGGCGTTATCCCCCCCTCAACAAGCTATGGTTCGACAAGGATCGTGCCAAGCACCCCGTGTCGGGGGTGAAAGTACCTCGTCTCTGGCGGCCTCCTTACGTCCAGGTTGCGTTAGATAACCCCGAGTGGGGTGGTCACAAGAAGATGCTCGAGCAGTTACCAAAATCCGACCGTATTATCATCGAAGCGGGCACTCCGCTCGTGAAACGATATGGTGTGGACATTTGCAAGAGCATTCGCGAAATTCTTCCTGATACATTTATTGTAGCAGACCTGAAAACCTTAGACGTGGGCAAATTAGAAGTAGACTTTGCATTCAACGCTACCGCAGATGCCTCAGTTGTTTCTGGCCTTGCATCACCTGATACCATTAACAAGTTCATTCTCGAGTGCCAACGGATGGGACAATATGCATTTGTAGATACGATGGAAGTCGAGGATCCCATGGCCAAACTGAAAAACTTGAAAGAAGTTCCGGATGTTGTCATCATCCACCGTGGGATCGACACTGAAGAAACACACAAAGATCCGACAGCTCGCTGGAAACTGATCCCCGAAATTAAAGGTTGGTACGGGGACAGGATGTATGTATCTGGCAAACCACGAGTGCTCGTGGCTGTGGCCGGTGGTCTGACTGCAGATACTGCTACTGCCGCGCTTAAGATGGGCGCGGATATTCTCATCGTTGGGCGGTACATCACCTCAGCTAAGGATCCAGAGCGAGCCATGCGCAACCTCCTCAACGTCATACCAGGTTCGAG
>MBAA01000027.1:0-2848 GCA_001940655.1 Promethearchaeota archaeon CR_4 | reverse complement strand
ATTGCAGATTGAATCATGCGGATAATCGCTCGCGAGCCGATTACGTGCCAAGTGCTAATCGGTGCTTGTTCAATGTAGGCAAGCGAAGCATTGAGGATTTGCGTGAGTTTTTCCTCGCTCTTTTCTGACACATCGCGAGTCTCATCGAGGGTATTCATGAACTGGAGAGTGAAATCCGCGATCGTGTCTTTGATGCTTTGCACGTTGTCTGTGACCATCGTGTTAAGTTGCGTCTGTAAGGTGGTTGCGTTATCCTTGTACTTGCCCTTGTGGTCCTCGAGCATGACATGCAGTTTTGTGTCGGTATCCTTGCATTCTTGGTCGAACGTGTCAATCTCGCTGGTGATCTTGTCGGTTGTCATCTTTTTAGCGAGATCCCAGTCACCCCGTACCTTGCTCAACCGGTTCTTGTAAATAGCCGCCTGCTTTGTCTTGGTGGCTGTGGTGTCCTTGTTAAAGGTCTGGGAGTGGGTATTGTTCTTATCCTGTTCCTTGCGCAGAAAGTCGGCAACGTCCTTATTTTGGGTATTTTTCTCAGTAGTGGCGTCCCCTTTAACGCGGGTGAACTCGCCATTCAATTGAACGAGATAATCCTTGTTCTTGGCCTTAGTATCCGCATCACAATCAGAGAAGTGTGCGAGACTATTCTTGCGGTGTGTCTCGATCGCTTTATTGTAGTCTTCGTGATGGGTGTGAAGACTGTTCTCGAGGGAATCCTTCAATTTGGAGGTCGTCTCTCGAGATTTCTCGATATTCGCCCGGAGCGTCTTGTCAATCTCCGAAGAGAGATCCCCCGCAAGCCCTTCCAATTCCGCATTCACAGTCTCTTGGGCTTTGTGGTCTAACGCCTCACTTTCTTTCTTGAGGATCTCATATTGTTCCGAAGTCTTGGTGTCAATCTCCGTCTGCAAGGCGGTACTCGTGGCGCCTGTCTCCTTTATATAAGTGGAGGTGGAGGCTATGAACAGGTCCTTCATTTCTCCTGCAAGACCTGTAATACGTTCGGCCACTTCGTCTTTGAGGGCAATATAATCCTTGTGCTTGCTCAAGAAGAGCGATTTCCAAGCAGAGCCACGCGATGCGAGGATGTTCGAAAGATCTGACAGTTTATCGGCGATGTCCTTTAGATTGTCGATGAGGGTGACGGTATTGGTTTCGAAATTTTTGACTTGATCGGACAATTCCTTATGCCGCTGCCCCACGCGTTCTTTCAAGTTCGTTGTTAATTGATTGGTTCGTGTTTTAAGTTGGTCTTGGTGTTCCATAAGCACGCGGGAGAAGTCCTTCTTGAATTGCTCCACCACTTGATTCATGCGCGTAAGGTATTTTTCGAGTATTTCTTGCAACTTCGGCGTGAGAGAGGTAGTATTGTCCTTGTGCCATTCCACATAATTGTCAAGGTCTTTCTTTAGTTCGACTTCTAACTTTTTGACGCGATCTGCGAAATCCTGCACCATCCCGTCAACAATCTGGTTTATTTTTGACTTGCCTTCGGTAATGCCAGTCTCGAACTTGGACACAAAATCCGCTGAGATTCCCTGAACCTTCGTATTCAGGTCATTCAGCATCTTGTGAAGGTTTGCCTCGAGCGCGTTCGTCTGGGTGACGTGTTTGTTGGTTATGTCCTGCAACTCGCTGTTGAGCGTGTCGTTATCGTGGTTAAATTTAGTTGCGTTATCATCCCAGACCTTCGCGGCATCATCCCGCATTTGGTCTACATCTGTTTTCACTTCGAGGTAGCGATCATCAATCGTCGTGTGCAGGTCTATTTCGAGTTGTTTTGCTTCTGAAGAGAAGCGCGAATTGGCGCCATCGATGACGCTTTTCTTGTCGGCATCGTGCTTGTCGCTGTCACTGAAAAAGGTCTTAATTTGAGTGTCAACGGCTGTGTCCACCTCTCCCGTGTTCTTGTCCTTGATGCCGTCCAAACGAGAATACTGTTTTGTCTGGTCAGAGAGCGCTGCGGCCTTTATTTTTGCTACTTGTCCCCGGAATCGCTTCCCCTCCGCGATGAACATCTCAATGAAGGGCTCTGTAGGGATATATCTTTCTACAATGCCTGGAGCTTTGCGCAGGAATTTGATCTGTTCCAGTTTGCTCACGGCGGCTGAGACAACCTTCAGATCGAGGCGTAATGTAATCGCGACATCGGAAACAGTAGCTTGTTGTTGCTCCATAAAGGTCAGGTAAATCTGAGCTTCCTCATCACTTAGGCCATAAGTGGTGAAGACTTCCTTTGGAACATCTTTTACGGCTACCATGAAAATATCTCCATTTGTGGCTAAAAAACTATCTGAACTTGCTTATTAATACTATTTCCCCATAGCTTTTAAAAAAATTTGTTAATCTTCTGGTTCTATTCCTACGAGTTAATTCTGTCGGGTATCATATATGGTCATAAAAAATGTTTTTTAAGGCTTATTGTGAATATTGTCAGGAGTGATACAAAATGGGATTCAAAACGCGCTCAACGATCGCGATTCTTTTCCTCTTCGCGGTGCTTTTTGGGATCGTACTAGCCCCAGTGGTGCTTATTCGGATTTATTTCAAAGACCCTTCAGAAGCCCTCATAACGGTATATATACTACTCATAATTTTACCCTTTCCAATTCTTGGACTTTTGTTCAATTACGGTATTGGGCCACTGCTCATCGGGTGGCTCTTTAGGGTACGAATAATTGACCCTGAGACGCTAACCACCCTATATCCGCGAATTGCGGCGCACTTGGATGCATTCCGCGAGAATACCAAGGGGATGAAAAAGATTCCCAAATTCGGTATCATCACGGATGGCAATCCAAATGCGTTCACTTACGGATGGTCCCGCAATTCGTCTCGCGTGGTGGTG
>MBAA01000212.1:7489-10266 GCA_001940655.1 Promethearchaeota archaeon CR_4 | reverse complement strand
ACGCGGAAAAACAGAACCATTGCCCCGCATGCGACTCATAGGAGAACTGTTATAAACCTTCTCAAGGAAAGAAATCTTGTAGACTCAAGGTCTAGAAAAAAAACCCCGGTGAATCTGATGAACGGTGAAAAGCATGAAGACCCTAATGATTTTCTTGACCGTTTAATAGCATCCGTACCGGGAATCTTAGCGGCCATGATTGTTTCAACGGAAGGTGTGCCTATCGCATCAAAACCAATAGTGCTCATGAATCAAGAGCACGTACCCGCCATGATTGCGGTAATGCAATCTCTGGGTAAGAAAGCTACCTTAGCATGGCAAGCGGGTGATCTCGAGCAGGTGTTCGTGCGTGGCAAAAATGGTTATTTTGTTGTCAAAAGATGGGGATCGGACATGATTCTCGCGATCTCTGCAACGGCAGATATGAAGATTGGTTATATTCTTGATGATCTTTATGCATAGGGGTTTTCTAAAGGTTTTTTGAGGCAGAATATTCCTTTTCAACATAATTTTAACTCGGTTCATCATATTTTTCTTTGGAAGACACCTTCTCACTAAATTTAACAAATATGAATCTGTAACCAAGGATTTAAATAGAAATTTAATGTATTTTCACGTAATTTGTAATATTTTATAGATGCTGAATAGGATCGTATAAACGACCATTTGTTGAAATCGACTACAAACGGTTTATATTACTTTCAAGCGATGTCAATGGAGTCGTAGAGCACCGAATGCATACTCGAAATGGACGCAATATACGAAGAGAATAATAGGATCAGAATAGCTTAGGTGCTAAGCGGTGATTTTAGAATCTATATGATGACAACTGATTCTCTCTGGGTCTCAAAAGTACTTCCCCAAACCTTCATATATGTGAGTCAGGTTAAGATCATTGAGAACGCTAACTATCCCCCCAAGGAAAGCTTTCCAGAAAGTATCCCCGACCTATGTAGAATTCTAGTAGAGGGGGAGGAAGGATAATTCCTACGGAAAATATTGAAAAAAAGGATGTGAATCCAATCACAAGCATACCTGCCTATCAAGGGGCCGCCGACGGGGCGCCAAAATTGAGGAAAAAGATTATCCAAGGCAGCGAAATAGCCCAACTGTCAAAGGCGTTAGCCAGTAAGACCCGGCAACACATCCTCGCATTGCTGAAGGAGGAACCTATGGATGTATCAACCCTCGCGAATAAACTCGAACAGACGGAGGCTAACGTGTCTGCTCAAGTTCAGATCCTCCAGAAGGCAGGACTCGTAACTTCTACATACAAACCAGGAAACCACGGCGTACGAAAAGTTTGTGAACCCGCAATAGACGTGATCGAGATTGTCCTCCATAGCACTAGCTCGGAAGACGAATAACTTTTCCAGCAAGCGTTAATGCTCCGTCTTATCCATTACAAGTAAATTTCTTGAATAATTTTCAACCTTAATAAAGATAATATGGGTGGATATTGTATCAAAATTTGCCTCTGTAGTGTAAATTGGCTTGAGCAAAAGTAAAGAATAGAATTTTGCATTTCTATGCTATGGGTGGTTCTTCCTCGGCAGAGGTCTCTTTTTTATCCCCTTCGGCGGGTAATTCCTTCACGTTTTTAGCCTCAACCGATCCATCGTTGCGACCAGCCCCGATGTCGAACTCCACCTTGCGATTGTAGTGGAGTGTCTTGAATCCGTCCGAGACGACATTCGAGAAGTGGCAGAAGATTTCCTCGCCATTTTCTCGTAAGATGAACCCGTATCCCTTCTTAGCCGAGAACCACTTCACGGTTCCCACTTCGTGGTTACCAACATCACTCGCATTTGTCACTTTTAATTACCTTCAAGCTAGTGCATACTTCTACGAATACTTGTGTTTCCCTGTAATGGGCGTAAGATGGACAAGGAACCTCCCGTTTAAAATATTGCGAGAAATTATCGCGGTTTTATATGCGATCTCCGCGAACGGGTCGCGCGGGAGGATTCTATGACGAAAAAAGCACAAATCTTAGTCAAAAGTATCCGAAAAGCGATTAATAAAATCGAAATCCTGTCGACTTTCGACATGGTAAAATAGGGCATTCATCAAGTTGTATTTAATTTCATTGACTGGGCCAGATTGGCGTCAAGTATACGGAGTAGAATACTGCCCAAAAACAACTCTGCCCGTAGGTAAGTGTGCCCCCCCCGTGAAAGAAGGAATGACTGTTCTAGAGGGATTGCGAGCGCGTTCCGATTATTGTGAAAATGTTCCACGCGGACGGGTTTATCATTCGTACAATGCACCAAGTATAATCGTTTCTTAACGATACGTTCCCATTCTTCAGGCGTACTCCTTGCTCGCACCTCAGACAATGCGACCACGGGGGAAATTTGCGTATTGACCTCCGCGGGGAGGTTAGACGACAGTCCGAGTAGAGTATACCGAATCCGCAACCAGAACCGCGGATTAAACGGATTCCAAATCCATGGCAGGTTAATGTTCTGATCCGAGAGGGCCGAGACCGCAATTACCACCCGCACGTGAGAATTCAATATACCGCCAATCATGGCAGAAGATGCGCCCATACTAAATCCCACCACGGCCATCGGGAGGTGCCCCATAACAGGATGTGTTTGTAGGAACGTAATCACGCGGGGGAAATCCTCCCAGATTTGCGCGGAGAAATCATTTTTGTTCCCAACGCGACGAGATTCGCCCACTCCACGGGCATCATAGGTCACCACGAAATAATCGTTCCGGAGGAAGAAATCAACTAAATATGCGTTAGTTGCTTGCGTATCTGAGTACCC
>MBAA01000212.1:4320-7378 GCA_001940655.1 Promethearchaeota archaeon CR_4 | reverse complement strand
ATATCCGTAATTCCTCGCAACAAACGCGGGAAACTTCGCTCTAATGGTTTCCAGCGTGCGCGCCACGTGTCCTTGATAACCCACACGAGGGCGAACGGGATGTAGGCGATTCCAAATAAAAAGGCCGAAATGGGCCACGCCCGCGCGGGCGTGTTGCCGAGTTGCCGGTTGATGACATAGATCACGAAGGCAATTGTAAATGCAAAAATGCCCACGACCACGTATTTCCACTTCAGGGAGACGCGAGCCACCCGCCAATTGGTATGTTCACGAGAGTTGTAGACTAGTGAAGTTTATCAAACTATTTTTTTACATATTTTTAGTAGGGTAGATCCAACCGACACTAGAAATAATGCACTCAAGCTAAATTAATGAAACAGTCTTCAAGGTCATAAATAGAACTGACAATATCAGATGACCCGCGCTTTCCGCGGAGTGGAAGGTTTATATGGGGGATAAATCAACGGGAGATTATGGAAACTACAATGAACGTGCCCTTTTGCGAGACGGGGGCGGTTTAAGTCCCCAATGACCTAGTTCTCCTCTGACAATTTAAAGACTATCTCGACACTTTATGCGCGCGAAGCGACATCGCGCTGGATTTCCAGCCAAGGTTGTACCGACTCTCAGACTTCATCCTGATCAGGTTTTATGCGCTGTTGGCCAACTAATCAACCCACTAGGCTGCCGAGACACTCAACGCGGCCTTCTCCGCACGCCTTGTGACGGAGGGCAAGTTACACCTAGGAATTCTCCGGGATGGCTAGCGTCATCGCGTTATGGTACCCAATCAGACGGATGTGGACAAGCTCTTCCGCCATCTCTCCAAGTAGGACGTCCACACGATCTTCGACGGGGTACTCGACGCGGTCGTCCGCGAGATCACTGCCAAGGGGGGAAGGGGCGCGCGTGGAAATTCATCTCGGACAACACAAAATTTCCCTACTAAGGCAAGTAGAACCCCCGCAAGCATATCAGGGCCCCCCACCTGCCCGGGACGAAGCACACGTAGATGTTCCAGGGGTGCTCGGTCGCACACGAGGGAGTGCACCTGTACATCGACTTTCACTCGCTGAAGAAGGGCGTGTACCGCTGGATGGCAATTCCTGGCACCCTTCAGTGGTTGGAGTGGTCTGGCATCTCCTCGCGCGTGGCGTTGTTCGACCGGGAGTTTTACCGCGCCGCTTTCGTCCGAGACCTCACGTCCCAGAAGATGCTGATCCTCAGGCCGACAAAAAATATTTCGTGAACTCGGCAGTGAATGGTTCAGTAACTGCACGGAATTGCGAGCATGGTGTCTGAGAACGTGTTCACCCAGACTTCCAACCAATATCCACACCAGACAGTCGTATTCGTGCGCCTTGTATTGATCGGGCACGACAACCAGGCTTGTTGGGAGGTTCGGGAGCACTACGCCCAAGGGGCGCTCATTTTTGACGGAGCACTTGCCAAGCTCGCGGCATTTTAAACCACGCTGCCACCGTGGAAAAATTGGAAGGCGTGGGTTCGGTACCTGGCGCGCTTGTACAAGCGTCGGTGATCCATCGAGATGGGGTTCCGGGAACTCAACACGTTGCACCCGCACTTCCGGGGCCGCACCCACGTGCAGAAATGGGCGAATTTGTTCATACGGGGGTGAACCTATGACTTGTGGCAATTCTAGACGTTGAACCGTGCGAGGCGCCGGTACCTCCCGGGCAATTGCACCCGACAAATCTTCCAAAGAGAAGCTGTAGACACATTGCGAGAAATTCTCCTTGCAAGTTCGCACAATCGAGCGAATCTTTGCTAAGATCGAAAAGAAACAGTTGGAGCTGAAAGAAAAATTATAACCTTAAAAACTGTGGAAAAAAAGAGGAAAATTAGGGGTAGGAAATTTCTCCTCTATGTTTTCTTCGCACAATAATCACAATTACCGCTGCGGACACGCCAATTACCACGCCTAAGATCACCAGATAATAAAAGAAGGGAATCCCTCCTTTGACCGTGACCGTGATAATAGCACTGCAGTAATTACCCGCGAGACCATACGCCCGGATTTCCAACCCATATTCTCCGGGCGTGAGAGACGCCGCGCTCGTTATTAACCCATTGACATCAACGGCAAAATGTATAGTGTCATTGACCGAGTAATGGTCAATTCCATTGGCATCTTGGGCATTCACATCGTACGTGAGAGCGGTTCCCTGTTCAATCTCCTGATTAGTGGGAACTTGCACCCAAGTGGGGCGTGCATTCGTTCCTTGTAGTTTGAGGGTGTAAGATGCATCCGTCCCACTCATAGAATAGTGGAATGTTCCCTTGACTAGGAGGCCTGTGGCTTTCTCAAAATACGCGATCCCTCCCGAAGTTGTTGTATCCGACAGCACCCACACTTCCACGCGTCCAATTGCGGCTAAATCGAGGAATTGTTCCCCTGTGACAGTAAACAGATGGCCTCCAACCCCGTCTACTGAAATAGGTACAATCTCGCCAACAGTCACATTGGTGAAAATCCAGAAGGGAGTGTGATTTCCGTATCCGAACATTCCATTTCCACCGGCATTTTTAATCATTCTCGTGGTCACATCCTCATCCCAAAAACTAGCTATAACCGAACCCATGTAGCTGAGAGCTGATGTGGCACGGAAGATCGTATCCGATCTCTGCGAATACGCCAAGTCAAAGGGAAGGACAATATTAGTCATACCCTGCTGCACAAAAAAGGAATAATGTAAGACCATTCCATCGAACATCGTCACGTTAAAAATGTAGAGGATGCGTTCGGCCACGTTATCCTCGACATATAATTCTCCGAGAACGGAAGGGGTGCACGCGGTAAAATTGTACGTCCCCGTGGTCGTGGGAGTCCACGAAAACGTGAGGGTTTCTGACGCATTGACTTCCAAGTTCGCGATGGTTGTCTGGCCTACCTGAATGCCGTTGTATTGCAAAGACAAATTCACGTTAGCCTCGGCATTTTTCCCGGTGTTCTGCACCTCGGCGGTAACCGTGTAAGTCACGCCAACGTTCGCGTAGGTTGGGGCGTTGACCTGCACTCTCAAGTCGTGGTCTAAAA
>MBAA01000212.1:3963-4245 GCA_001940655.1 Promethearchaeota archaeon CR_4 | reverse complement strand
GTCACGACATTGAAAATCCACGCCGGTGCGTGAGTGGAATTCCCAAATGTCAAATACCCGGTTGCATCTTCCATGATTCTTGTCCATGCATTCTCGTCCCACTCACCTGACACATATGGTACTCCTGTGATCGTGAGATTCCAGTCAGTATGGAATATATTGCTGGAAAGCTGGGTATAGCTAAATCTTGAATCGTAGGTCTTCCCAGCGATGGTGAAAGTATTGGCGAGATACATTCCGTTAAAGATTTTTATTGGAACCACTTTTACGAGTTGTGTGAGG
>MBAA01000212.1:2264-3839 GCA_001940655.1 Promethearchaeota archaeon CR_4 | reverse complement strand
GAATGTTGAGGTACCCCACTTCCACCTCGTTGTAATATAGGGAGAAATTCACGTTGGTTTCATCGTTGAGACCAATATTTCGCACCCGGGCGGTGATCACATAGGATAGATTTGGTTCTGCCTCCGAAGGCGTGTCAATGGTGACCTGTAAGTCGTGATCTAAAGACGAGTGCTCAAACAGAATCGAAAAATCCTCCGTCGCGGTGGACAATCCGCTATATGAGTTGTAGAAATCTGTATCGAGGCCGTAATTCAACCCACAGGTATATCCCCCGCTGGTGTAATCCAGGTAATCGTAATTGAACACGATCTCGCCCGTGTCGTAGAGGACGACCTCGAACGTCCCGACTATATATCCCGAAATATGCGCCACATTAACCCAAGCCATTACCCAGTAACCTGTTCCACTTTTCACGTACACTTGGTTTCCCGAATTCCCCGGGTAGAGGTCGTCCCAGAACGGCGCGATCGCGTATGCATAAGAAGAACCTAAAATGGGGTACGGTTGATTTGAATACGCAGAAGGGGCAGTATTCGCGAAACTCAGCCACCCGTTAGCGCTCACGTAGATTGTCGTGTAACTCGCGTCATAATACGTAAACGAGAATGGTAAACTCTGGGCGCTATATCTGTTGTCACCGAGGGATAACTGCGTCCCTCCCGTGATGGCATCAATCCACATGTACGCGTACCCTGGAGTCATTATGTAATTTCTAAGGAAGGGGACGTTGAGGGATAGGGAACAGTCATTATTGTCCGTGTAACTCTCGCCGGTTAATGGGGGAGAATATGCTTGGAAGACAAATGTCTTGTATACATTCGCGGTCCAATTGAAAGAAATAGAACTGGCAGAACTTGCGGCCAAGGTCGGGAAGGTGGAGGAATTCACTTCCATACCATCAATATATAAATAAAGCTCTACGTTGGCCTCAGTATTAGCGCCAATGTTAATCACCGTGGCATAAACAATGTATGAATCTCCAAACATTGGTTTGTTTGGGAGCTGTAGCGACACCTTGATTTCATGGTCGAATGCTCCAAATCTCGTGAATGCAAATCCAGGAGTGGTTACGGGTGTATTTATTGCCTCGCCGGTAGTTTCGTCGAGAACCCCAGCAGTATATCGTTCAAGATTAAAGGCAGAGATCACGCCGGGCGTGCTTGCTCTGCCAATGTCCAGCCAAAACAGTTGACTTGTATTCGCATTATAATAGGAGATAAACTCGCTTACGTCTAACGCCATAAATTTGGGTAGCAAATCCTTCCCGTTCAGACCATAGTAGGGCGTGGTTGTAGCCAAGGGAGCGCTATAGGAGCCAACACCTGCTGTGACAATTTCTTCCATTCGCGTGGGGGACGAGCTAAATTCCCACGTGGCAATCAAACTTGGCATATAGTTAATCCGATCCGTGATGTAGACGATCTCTTGGTTAAAGACAGTCTCGTCCGCGAATTCCTTCAGGGCTTCATACGTCAGCCAATAATATCCCTCATCCATAAAATCGGTGCCCCACGAGTTCCCCACGTGGAAGGCGCCCACGTCCCCGTTTTCAGTGGCGCTGTCGTTGTACCCGA
>MBAA01000212.1:1688-2100 GCA_001940655.1 Promethearchaeota archaeon CR_4 | reverse complement strand
CGGTTGAAGAACCGAGCACGATTCCCTTACAGACATTCTTTCCGGTTAATGAATCGAGGTACTCCTCCGAAAAACGAGGATATCCCGTTCCGTGCCCGTCAATGACGGGGAAGGGATCGTTAGATGATAGTTTGTCA
This sequence comes from Promethearchaeota archaeon CR_4, assembly GCA_001940655.1. Taxonomy (GTDB): domain Archaea; phylum Asgardarchaeota; class Lokiarchaeia; order Sigyniarchaeales; family CR-4; genus CR-4. Next base: position 1,963 of record MBAA01000212.1, on the reverse strand, counting down.
TCTTGGAGTCCCTTCTTCATTGCATCGACATGCTCTTGGGTGACAGTTGCTATGAGAAACTGAATCTTTCCATCCTCGGAATCAGGTACGACAGATTTCTCAGATGTTGTCGATGTGACAGGACAAACCAACCCCATAAGATTAGCAGAGATTAGCATCAGTGCGAACAGAGTCGAAATGACACCTATCTGCTTTGTTTTTCTCCAAAAATTTTTTCGATTTTGAAATATTTGAGCCATAATTATGAACCTCCCAATAACATAGTCCTTCCTTTT
>MBAA01000212.1:632-1626 GCA_001940655.1 Promethearchaeota archaeon CR_4 | reverse complement strand
CACTATGAGAGAGAAGATAGAATTAAAAGCATTTGGAGCACTTCTCAGGAATGTTTTTTTGTTGAACCTCGTATAAAACGTCATCCAGACTTTCCTGAAGGAGAAAAGATTACGTGCTCCTCCGCACGGTGACGAGGCTCTACTCGGGTTTATCGAAAGAGGAGGAATTAACGGCAGTCAAGGACATCGTGGGGCTATAGTTGAAATGCATCCTGACGCCTGTAAACCCCGAAGCATCCCTCAAAACCGCCCCCTGCTTCTTCTCCCAGGAGGACGGGGAAATCTTGGACTTGGTCGCGGATAGACGCGAAACTCCAAAGTTTCCAAGCGTGGAAATTGATCAACATGCGCGACCAGATTACCAGTAAGGGACGCATTCTCCTCGAGCGACGTCTTGCGATTTTGGCAAATAGTAAATAAAAACGAAAGTTATATGGGGAGTCTATTTGTCGTTAAAACGATTGTCAAAACGCGTATAAGGATTCGTATGGTTCTGGGCACTTAATGAAAAAAGGATTTACTTTTCCCGGTAAAGCTTCCTGACATCCTTGCGATTGAGGGTTTTGTCCACGGAGACCTTGTACCGCTTGCCATTTATCTTGACGCAACGTTTCTTGAACATATTTGTTTTGCCCAAGTATTTCTGTAACAATTTTCCTCCTTTCTTGTGGTCGCTGATCCCTTGCAGGTGAGCTCCGACTTGCCGCCGGTGAATCTCGAGGTGGGCACCTAAAATATACTGATTCTCGAGCTGGGAGTCTTTCAGCGCCCGCACGTGGAGCTGGCGGTTCTTTGGTATATCCCGCGCCATCCCCCACGCTTCACCCACTTTTTTCACTTCCCCGAAGATGCTCAGATCTTGAAACTCTAATTTTACTAATTGTTCTTTGAGGGCATCGAGATTTTGAGCGAGAACCCGGCCATGTTCGTCTTCTGGTTCGCGGGCGATCTGCCGGTACCTCGCGAGCGTCTTAATCGGTGTCAATTTTTTCTT
>MBAA01000212.1:0-599 GCA_001940655.1 Promethearchaeota archaeon CR_4 | reverse complement strand
CATAGAAATGAATCGATGAAAAATGAAAACAAATATGATCACATAGCACTGTCTGCCGCTGCTTTGATGAGTCGTTCAGTCTCGGCAGCCAGCGCGGGAGGTAATTGCCGGGTTTCTGCTTCGAGGAATCCCCGGAGGATCATGGCAGTAGCTCCTTCCAGGTCCAAACCTCGGGACATAAGGTACAAAATCTGTTCTTGGGCGATTTTGCCGACCGCGGCCTCGTGAGACAACCGACTCTCCGGATTTATCCCGTTAAGCATAGGAATGGCACGAATCCCCGCTTTATTCGACAATAACAAACCATCGCAGGATAGGTGCCCCTTAGAACCATCCGCGCGACCGTGAATATCCCCGCGGGACAAGATTTGGGCTTCCTCAGTCGCCACCACCCGGGAGATGATCTCGGCGCTGCTGTTCGGCCCGTTCAAATAGGCAACGGTACCAACATCGAAATTTGCCTGTTTGCTTGCATAGACTAGGGTTTGGGCGTATAATTTCGAATTCGCACCGTTTAGGTAAACTTGAGGGTTAGACTGGAGTGTTTTGACTGGTGACATAACGATGTAGTTGGTATTGAAGTACCCGTTCTCTTCTAC
>MBAA01000049.1:11695-11946 GCA_001940655.1 Promethearchaeota archaeon CR_4 | reverse complement strand
CGTGAAAGTCACGAATGGGTATGGGAACCTTGTGGGGGGGGTAATCGTACCTTTTCTCGGAGCGAGTCACATTATGCGAGGTAACTTGACCTTTTTCAGAGTAGGGGGTTCAGTGATAAGGAGGTTAGCTATAGAATTTCAAACGGAAGAAAATTGCGGGCGGATTTTCTTTGACTTCATCCACAACAACCTGACAATCACGCTTCGCAATACTACCATCGATTTTGGGTGGGACGAGCGTCTCGACTCCA
>MBAA01000049.1:10288-11689 GCA_001940655.1 Promethearchaeota archaeon CR_4 | reverse complement strand
GCAATTTTTACCAAGTACGAGAAGTGTGGTCCAATCTAACGGGCAAGGGTGCGTCTACGATGACAGTCGTACCCTACTTAACATTAAACCTCACCGAAATGGGTTTTGACTTAAACGCCATGAATAGCTCGCCGTCTGCTGGAGCTCTCTTGGAGAAGTTCTTCGGGCCCTACTCGTTTAGGAGTAATATGATCTCAACGAATACAACTAACCACGACATCCTACAACTCTTTGACGTGCTCGTGATCTGTGATCCAGAAAGTCCCTTCAACCCACAGGAAATTGCCGACATAATCGATTGGGTAGAAAAGGGTGGACATTTGCTCGTCTGGGCGGAAAATAACACGGAGAATGATGTAGGCGCTCTCAATACTTTACTCACCCAATTTGGCTTGGAAATCACGGGAAATAATTCGGGAACTGTCGCAGTCACTTCTGCAAATCGCACAAATCATCCCATTTTCCCCCAAGGAGGCGATATCTATCTCTATGACCCGGTTAATTTTACGGCAATTGGACCCAACGCACAAATTCTCTGCGCGCCGGGAGCGAGTTCGGGTTCAATTGCAGTTTCATCACGTGGTCTTGGCAAAATTGTGGCAATAGGGGACAAGGATGCGTTTAATGCACTTCACTTGCGGGAGGGAAACAATACGGGATTCGCGAAAGAAATTATGGAGTGGTTCCTCGAGCGAAAATTTACCTGGAATCTGACCACAACACCTACAAGTCCCATTGCGATCGATTTGGGCGAACAAGTGTATATCAACCTCGAAGCCATTGGATCCTACAAGGAAAATTCGACGGACAAAGTCATATACTTGTGTGGGTTTGCCAACTCGACAGGTGGTATGATCAATGTTTCATTGTATGGGTATGAGCTGCCTGTTTTTCCGTTGTTCCAAAGCGATGGTTATAACTTTGTCGGTCAGTTCGACACCCTTTGGGATAATCGCTCGGGTCTTCATTATATCACAATTTATATTGATGCAGCTGCTTTCCCGAGCGAGATCTTCATCATCCCTGTCAACGTGATTTACACCGAACCGGAAGCTGCACCCATTCTCTATGATTTTCCTAAATCTGCCTACCCGCATTATCTTGACGTGGTCGGTATCCTCGGTCTAGTAATTCTCTCTGCATTCCTCTGGTATTATCGCAATGAAAAATGGCGGACGCGTCTCTACGTGACTGTACTCAAAGACGATTTATTATTTGAGGCCCAAGCGCGACTTAACGAGACTAAAGCGATGTTTAAGCAAGTCAATCGAGAAATGGGGTCTGATGTGGACGAACTGGAGAAAATTCGTCTCTTACTGAGTAATCGGAAGAGAATCCAAAAGGTGCTCAAGGAATTTAAGAAATTCGGGGATAAAATTGGAGAATATTATTAGAAAGTGA
>MBAA01000049.1:6720-10280 GCA_001940655.1 Promethearchaeota archaeon CR_4 | reverse complement strand
CGCGCCGCATTCGCTTTGGGGAAGTGAAAACGAAATTACTCGATTACCTCCTCGTTACCATCTCGCTTGTCGCGATCTTCCTCAGTTCCGGTTTTATGGTTTACATCATTTTTGGCTTCCCGGAATTTCACTTAGTGCCTTTTTTCGAATTCATCGCGTTGTTCATCCTAGGACTCGTAGGTTTCCGCTTCTGGCAGAAGGAAACAAATGAATAGACTTTGATCAATTTTTTTCATTCTCCTTTTGTTTGAAAAGAATAAACCATTAAAACGAATTTTGGCTATTCTTTAGAAGATATATCTCATCCTCGACATAGGAAGTTGTTATATGAAAGAGTTTGACCTAGTGATTGTGGGAAGCGGCGTGGGATTGACGGTTCTAAATGAAGCCCTCGAGCGCGGATTGAAATGTGCGCTGGTGGAAGATGGGAAATTGGGTGGCACGTGCTTGACCCGGGGGTGCATCCCTAGTAAGGTTCTCATTTATCCAGCGGACATCATCCGCTTGGCCGAACACGCGAAGAAAGTGGGAGTGTTTCTGAAATTGGAAAAGTTGGACTGGAATTTACTCGCCGAGCGAATGTGGTCCCAAATTGACGAAAGTAAGGAAATGGAAAAGGGTCTCGCTAAAGTTCCGGAAGTAGAAGTTTTTCGGGGCATTGCAGAATTCACCGGGGACTATACAATGAAAGTGAAATTGCACGAAGGAGGCAAGTACAGCGAGGAATTTAAGGGGGAAAAAATTGTGCTAGCCTCCGGAGCCCGATCCTTCATACCGCCCATCCAAGGCATCGAAGAGACTGGGTATGTCACGAACGAGAGTTTCTTTGACGAAAAATTTCCCACAAAACCTTATGAAAGTTTGATAATCATTGGTGGAGGTGTCATCGCCGCAGAATTTGCTCATATGTTCTCGGCATTCGGAACGAAGGTGACGATCGTAGAAATGCTCCCTCGCCTCGTGACCACGGAGGAACCCGAAATTAGCGCTCTCCTGCTCAAAGTCTTCCTGAAACGGATGACCGTCCACCTTAACAAGAAGGCAATCGTAGCAAGGAAAGAAGGAAACCTGAAAGTTTTAACTCTTGAGGAAACTGGCACGGGAAAAAGGCAAGAAGTGAAGGCGCAGGAAATCCTCATCGCAGGGGGACGGAAATCGAATGCAGACCTCCTCAAGGTGGAAAAGACTGGGGTAGATGTCGACCAGCGCGGGTGGATCAAGACAAATGAATTTTTAGAAACATCCAAAAAAAACATCTGGACTATTGGAGATGCTAACGGCCTGTTCCAATTCAGGCACAAGGCCAACACCGAGGCAGAAATATGTACACAGAACATCTTCAATAATGTAAAAGCAAGAGTGGACTACTCTGCGGTTCCTTGGGTAATTTTTACAGATCCCCAGATCGGACACGTGGGGATGACCGAGGCTGAAGCGATTGCTTCGGGTCACCAGATTTACGTTGCCCGTAAGAACTATTCCACAGTCGCGAAAGGATTTGCAATGGGGTACGAGCGTGGGGACACAGATGATGGATTTTTCAAACTCATAGTAGACAAATCATACCAAATTCTGGGAGCTCACGTGATTGGCCCCCAAGCGGAGACGCTCATTCAACCGTTCGTGTATTTGATGAATGCAGGTTTCACGTGCGCCCCACCGGTAGAACAGGTTGGTACACCCATACCAAAACTACGGCGTGCGTGTCCGGAAGGGGGGTCCTTTTTCCCAATTTATAGGTCGATGGTTGTTCACCCGAGTCTCAACGAGGTGACGGGATGGGCGATAGGATCCTTGCGACCAGTTAATATCCCGCACGAACATGACCATAAACACGAGCACGAACAGGAAGAATAGGAGGTAGGTTCCCTCCCCTTTAATCCCTGCTTCTTTTATCTCTAAAATCTAAATCGTGTTCAAATTGCTGATGCTATAAATCTATAAATCTTCAAGCAAATATAATTTACAGCATTCATTTCTAGCACCGGAACCAAAGCGAGTTGCGAGTTATGGCAAATATTAACGTTGGGTGTGCCGGATGGGATTACAAAGATTGGACCGGCGTGTTTTACCCTCGTAAGCTCGCAAGAACGGACCAGCTTGCCTATTACGCGAAATTTTTTGAGTTTGTTGAAGTTAATTCAACGTTCTACAACTTGCCCACACAAGAAACGCTAGCTAAATGGGTTAAGGTCGTGCCAGACCAATTTCGATTTGCCGTGAAGGTTTGGAATCGCATAAGTCACACGAAATCAGACTCGACAAACGATGCGAGGGTATCGGATTTCTTCACACAATTGAAGGTTTTAGAGCCAAAGACTGCATGTTTCTTGCTCCAATTTCCCCCACGCTTTAATTTTACACGTCTTAACTACGTTCGCGTACAACATTTATTGGAGGTAATTCCTTCAATGCATCCTATTGTTGTCGAGTTGCGAGACAATTCTTGGTTCGCTCCGGGCATCCTCGATGATGTACTCGATGGTGACCACTACCTCTTAGGAACCTCGTACATGCCTGCTTATCATCCCGTTTATCGAAAGGGGCAATTGCGGTATTATATCAGACTTGTTGGTGATCGACAATTAACTGTCTTTAATCGGGTGCAACGACAGCAGGAATCAATTGTGAATGAAGTCGTTAGTAAGGTTCGGGAGCTTTCCGTCATGGATGCAATGCGAGACATATTCGTTATTTTCAACAATCACTTCTCGGGATTTTCTCCAGAAACGGCTTCTGAGTTTAAGCACCGGTTGGACTTACCCGTTCGGAAATTTTCCTCCCAGAGGACTATTCTCGACTTTTATAGAAAATGACGTTCTGGCGGTATTTTGTCGCCAAGATTCTGGTGAACTGGAATATTTCTCGCATAGATTCTATGGGTTGTGAATCCAAAGAGTTAAAAACGAGGGTGCCTCTTAGCTCGTTAGGAGGTTTCCATGCTTATGTCGAGTATCATTCAAACAAAATTTTACCGGTCTGAGAAACCAACCTCCCATCGTCATATCACCAAGCTAGAGGGGATTCACTTTGCAGATTTCTCCCCCGATGGCAATCGCCTCGTTGACCGGCACGTTCAGTTAGCGATGCAATTTCTCCCCTTCCTATCGAGGGAATTCATCAAAAATATTATTGTTACTTCCTTTATCCAATGGCAACGCATCACGGGGTTGAAAGTTGAAAAAATCTTCCAGACGGCAAATATGGAAGACCTTCGGAGTCGGTTAGAAGAAATCTGGGAACTTTTCAAACGTAATATCGAAATGTTCCTCCTAAACGCAGAAGACATCAAGGCTCTCGAGCTTCTCAAACAGAAATTCAGCGAGAAATTCTGCCACCTCCAAGATTTATCTGGAAATAAGTAAAATTCGATCGAATCATATAGCATTTCTTTTTTTTCCGAGATTCTAGAACAGATATGTAACTTAAGCGTATTTGAGCATATGTCTATGGATTGGTCCATTGTCAAAGAGTTTCCCCGCGGGCCTGGCGTCTATATCTTCAAGGATGCTCGGGAAACTCCTCTTTATGTCGGGATGGCAACGAACTTGCGGACTCGT
>MBAA01000049.1:6235-6377 GCA_001940655.1 Promethearchaeota archaeon CR_4 | reverse complement strand
GATTTTCTCCCAGAAAATGCAAGCGGCGTCTATGAAATTGGATTTCGAAACTGCTGCAGTTTATCAACGAAAGCAGGATCGCATCCTCCACGTCCTCCGCCGGAAAAAAATGAAGTTACTCGGGCCGAATGAAATGCAACCT
>MBAA01000049.1:5438-6026 GCA_001940655.1 Promethearchaeota archaeon CR_4 | reverse complement strand
CTCAATTGAAAATTTCCTTCCAGTTTTATTGAAATCTCCTTAAACTCTTAAACGCTTTCGCAGTTCTGTCCGAGAAGACGCAATTCCCGCAATATATCCCCTCGTGAAGGATTTTTCGAGTAAAAAATATTCAAGGAAAGATCGATTTCTTAAATGGAAACATCTAAAAAACTAACATTAGGCGGCTCAATGTAAGTTGATCCGGAATGACGTTCTTTAGTGTCAACGATCCAGATGTCCAAGCAGTTTTGAAAATAGCTGAAGAAATAGCAAGTTCAAACAAAAATATTGACGTTGAGCAACTATTAAATCAGTGTCAAAAACAGCTGAAACTCTCCAGACCGGTTCTCATGAGGATTTTCCAGTTTTTAACTGGGAACCATCTTTTAGTGGAAGGGTCTAAATTCACCAAGGATACAGTAATATTAAATGAATATCGTCAAAAGATTCTGAATTTCGTAATGCAGAATCATGGATCTCATTTTTCCGCAATTAAAAAAGCAATCCTAAATGACACCCAATCCAAGCTGGGGAGTTCCGGCCAGCTAATTTGGCATTTAGGTTTGTTATTGCGATTTAAATATCTAA
>MBAA01000049.1:4136-5389 GCA_001940655.1 Promethearchaeota archaeon CR_4 | reverse complement strand
CGATTCTCAGGGAATAATCGCGTATTTGGTCAAGGACCCTATTATAAAAGGTATCTTCGGATTGTTCCAAACTCGGGATTGCATCCAAAAGGCGGAGATCTACCAGATACTAGGCGAGAAACGGGAAGATGTATATTATAGAATTAAAAAATTATTAGAGTATCGGATTCTCTTTTCAAACAATAACGATAACCAAGAAATAAGTATCAAACCAAACATCAAGGAAGACCTGCGAATTATTTTTCCTCTTTTGAAGGCTGAGGAGGTTTTGTAAATGGCCGAATTAAATATTTCACCAGAACCGATTCTTGAAATTACAATCAGTGTGGTTTTTTTCATCATACTGATCTACGCTCGAACTAGGACGCAAAGTCGCGGTATTACCTCTTTTAATTATTTTTTGTTATCTTGGACTTTTGGTGGATTAATGTTACTCCTCGAAGCATCATCAAATATTTTCCTCAACCGTGTTTTGAATATTTGTTCTAATTTATTGACGTTTTACTGGGCATTAATGTTCCTAATAAGTTTGAACTATACCGAACGCGAACATTATTATTCCTTTTCTCTTATAATTCTCGTTATTTTGGGTACCCTCTTCCACGTATCGGCTTTTCTTCCAGGTGCAGTTGATATCGTAACCGAGGGAGGGTTTCCAACGATCGGTTGGTTTGGGTACCACGCTATTTTTGGAGTTATTTTATATGGATTCGTTGGAGTCTATATGATATACTGGGGATTCAAAACATGGTTATATGCTCCGTTTGAAGTGAAGAGGGAAGCATTGATCTTTCTCATAAGTAATGCATTCACAGGACTTTCATTTATCATAGGGATGATAATGACGTTTTGGGTGCCCTCTTCAATTTTGGTCGTTGATGTTTTTGGATTAATTTGGGCTTTGATATGTTTGTATATTCTCTCGGTTCAACCAAAATTATTCTACATCTTATCCTTCTCGATTTATAAATTAGAAGTGCGAGATACTCGGGGGCAATTATTGTTTACATATGACTGGGCGAAACCTGATCTGAAGTATTCCGCTTTTTCGCAATACATTACCACTTTGCAGAAATTCAGCAATGAGTTAATACGGAGGGGGGGGGTTATAGATTTGAATTTTCAAGGATGTCAAATTATCGCGTACGAGTCAAAATTTATCACGACAACCCTCCTCACGTCAAAAACCTCGATGGTTCTCCGAAATACATTGGTAAATTTCTCGAACAGATTTGAGGAAACGTTTGCCGATT
>MBAA01000049.1:3198-4120 GCA_001940655.1 Promethearchaeota archaeon CR_4 | reverse complement strand
CACCGATCAAGCACAATACCAGTCCGCTAACCTGCTCCTCCAGAAATATTTCAATAATTTTCCATCGAGGATGATTCTCGATAAAAAACAACGATTCTTCATTTCACGCATTGCAGAGAATCTTCACGGGGATTTTAACACAAAATTGAAGCAAATTTTGCCCGCTGACAACGAGTACGAAATGGTACGGACCGAGATGGAAAAGGTGCCGAAATGTGTACCCAATTCTTTCTTGAAATTATACGATGAATTGAAGGACGAATTGGATGAGAAGGAGGAAAGGAATAGTTAGTAGAAAGGAAATAGAAGAGTGTTACAAAGAGACCGATTTCAGAGAATTAGTTTCTTAAGAATTTTTGACTCTGATCGGGGGAATCCGAGAAAAAAGACTCGTATTCTGCCGCGAGTGCCTTATATCCATCAAGATTATATACGATCTGCCCATATTTTGTTTTCTCAACTGGTTTCCAAGCTAATTCAGATACAAACCAATTCTCCACGTATTTCTCTGCAGGATAGTGGTTGAAAAAAATCAACTTGATTTTTTCTAGACGCCTGGGGATTTCTCCCTTCGTTGCGTCTTTATCTGTTCGCAAGACAAATAACATCCCATTCGCTTTGCTAAAGGTGTATAATGATTGATTGAGGGCGAGAGAGTCGATTGCATCGGCCCCCATCTCCTGGACGACAGTGTTGAGCGCGGTCTACCCCAGTCAATCTGACGAATTCTTTTTGTTTTTTGTTTTTTATTTCAAACGCCTGAATCTGCACGATTTAATTAGAGAGCAACAGGAAATTCATTAACTGGGGATTATTCGGCTTTCCCCGAACGTTGAAGTCAACTCGAGAATCGAAGTCTTCATAGCGATACGTTTATAACCATATAAAGAAAGCTCATATTACAGAACTCTGGAGTATTTAA
>MBAA01000049.1:234-3188 GCA_001940655.1 Promethearchaeota archaeon CR_4 | reverse complement strand
TGGGTTTTATGGCGGAAGGTATGTCACTTCTTCGATGGTATGATGCAGGGAAAGAAAAGGACGTTCGGATCTTTCAACGCGTAAAAATCCGCATAGATGGCCAGATACCACAGGCAAGCGCAAGGAATCCGGGGGCATCCGTTCCTGTAAAACCTGTGCGCGGAAAATGGGAAGGTTCCATTGAAACACATTGGGTGTTCGATCCAGTTGGCGTGAGCTTTAATATGGCAGCTACCCACTTGCGTCACCGCACGTTCACAATGGTGGGAGGAGCATTCCGCGTGAAAGGAGCGAGTATTGGGGATATAATTTTCGACCTTCGGAGCATCCAGTAGCAAGAATCCAAGAATCGCGAGTTTACGTTTAAAATCAACCAGATACCGAAACTGCGAATGATAGGTATTCCTAATCCATTCCAAGGAACTTTGCACGTAAAGTTGGACAAGGGGGATGCTGAATTTCTTTCCAAGAGGTTAGAAATTATTGCCCAGTTGCCAGACTGGAAGAAAAATGATAGATGTGGGTTATGCCAAGGGCGGAAGACGATGGGTTCAACAGGAGAAACCTCAGAATTTGGGCGGGTGTGCCCCCAGTGTATGCTGGTCTGGTCCTTTATAATGATGACTGCAGGTGAATTCCTGGGACGTTTCATGAACCACGATGAACAAGCAGGTCAGGCCCTTATGGGTATGTCCATCCTTCTCAAGGAGATCGGGACAACAATGCCCGTGGTGGACGAGGCGCTCAAGGCCGAGGTTAAGTACCTCCAAGGAGCGTTTGTTTTGACCTTGATTATGTCTCGCGCAAAAGATCCTGCGAAGGTGGCACAGGATCCCCAAGCGCGTGATAACCTTTTAAAGGCCCGGCAAATGCTCCAAGAAGCGTATGATATCAGCAAAAGATTAAATGACCGCGAAACAATCTCAATATATGGGTACCAGCTCGCCCGCGCAGCTCAAGACCTGCAAGATCGCGAGAGCGCCATTCCACTCCTCGAAGAAGGATTTGTAATCGATCTAGAAGACAAAAATCCGGAAAATGTCGCGAAAGCAGCCTTGGGATTGATGCAGGAATATTCCGCTGCGGGAAGAGAAGACGATCTGTGGAGTACATACCAAAAGGCGGCAGCAATTCCAGGATTGGATGGACTTTCGACGAACCACCTGACCCTAATCATTAATCTCGCAATCCACTCCGCTATCAAGACTGGCAATACAGAAAGATTCGCAATCGCTCTTGATGCAGCCAAAAAAAGTTGCACGCCCGAGCATAGTGGTGCCCCCGCAGCACAATCACGGGAACTGGAATATACAGGCCAGTGGCATGAGGCACGCGGTAATCTCCAAGAGTCCCGCGCCTGTTACGTGCAATTACTTGCCCTCTTCAAGCAAGAAGATGTCGCGCCTGCGTCCATTTCGCGTGTAACACGTAGGATCAAGGAATTGGATGCCAAAATTCAAGGGGTTCCGTTTGTCGACGAAGAAACCCCCGAAGAGTGGTTTGAAAAAAGCACACTCTTTGATACCAATGCTAAAAAGTTAGCATATCTCCAAGCAGGACTGGAAAAATCTCCAGGATTCCACGCCCTCGCTTGGATGGGAATAGGGAAAATACACCAGCAAGAGAACCGCTTCCAAGACGCAACACGCGCTTATGAGCAATCCCTTAAAAGTGATCCCAAACGGGCGATTGTTTGGTTTCTACTTGGTATGCTGAGGATTTCCGTCGAGGATGCAACTGGTGCAAGAGAAGCTTTCGGGAAAGCAATCGAGATCGACCTAAATATGAAGCAAGAAATCTGGAATCTGGCCACACACCATGTAGAACAAGCAGTATTACAAAAGATGCCGAATATGAAGGAACAACAAAGTTTTCTTATCCATTGGGTCTTGCATCAATGGGGCATCGATGACCTTTTCTCGGATATGTAGGAAGCATCTGCTACTGGTGTAATAAAAATAAGATATTATCTTCCCCCGCCCGCCAAAACGGGTCTTAAGAAATTAGCCCCCATATTTTTCACAAGAGGATCTGTTGTGTCATTTAATTTCTCTTTCTCAGCGAATGTCTGAATCTGCCCAATTGATACCGAGAGTTTTGATCTAATCTGGTGTGAAGGTGCCGTCTTCGTTTTTGGAATGGAGAACGCCCTCCACGACTGGAAAAAATTCTTAAAAAAATCGGGATATTTTGTGTTTTCCGAACTATGCTGGTTAAAAGAGAATATTCCCCAAGAACTTGCTAATTTTTTTAAGCGGGAATATCCTGCAATGAAAGCTCTCGAGGTTAATATAAAAATGATTCAATCACAGGGATATACTCTCTTGGCTCATTTCACAATTCCCGAAGAAAGTTGGTGGTGGCCCTATTATACGCCTTTAGAACCAAAACTTCGAAAATTAAAAAAGAAATATCGCAATGACGAAGAAAAAATGGCACAACTCGAACAAGTGTGCTTAGAAATTAGCACGTATAGGAAATATTCAACATATTACGGCAATGTCTTTTTCGTTTTAAAGAAAAAATAATTTTTAGACTTAAGATTCTATTTTTTTCTAATTTCCTTTTTTTATTGGATCAATGTGGTTTAGACCAATATATTCCTTTATTTGTTGGATCCGGGCGATTAAATCGTCGATGAAGGCGATCTCTGCCCGGCAGACGTAAACTGGGCGGTCGAATAACGCCCGGATGAAATAGGTCTCGCGATATGCAGCGAGGTTGTCGGTGGGATATTGTGCCGCGCGACTCTCGAGGAATGCGATGCCCTCGAGGAGCTGTTGCCGGTACTCTTGGAGGCCGCGGATTTGCTCGTCAAAGGAAAGGAGGGGGGACATGTAAGCAATCCCGAGATCCCACTCTGTAATCGGGTGAGCTGGGTGGGAGAGGATGCGGGTAATCTCCGCGATGAGACTGGCACGTCCGGATGGCGTTAGATGGTATATGGTACGCGT
>MBAA01000049.1:0-213 GCA_001940655.1 Promethearchaeota archaeon CR_4 | reverse complement strand
GCTTACCTCTACTAAATCTTCTTTTTCCAAACCCCGTAAAATACTATAGATCGAGGAAAATCCTATGCTCGTCCAATTCCGATATCCGCGTTCGTCCAATTTCTTGTTGAGATCATACGGGTGGGATGGTGTTTCGGCGAGGAGACCCAACACAATTACCGCGCTGTTGGAGATAGGTTTGGGTTTTGCGTGAGAGATTGGAGATTCCATCGG
>MBAA01000052.1:6648-8022 GCA_001940655.1 Promethearchaeota archaeon CR_4 | reverse complement strand
AAAGCTCCGCGGACATCATTAATTCGGAGAGAAAGTACTCCCCTTTCTGGTACCGTTCGCCGACTATAATCATACCCCGGCGGCACTCGTCGAAGATCTGAAGCGGTTTTTCACCTTTCTCACACCGCCTCTTCACCATGTCGATGGCCTCATCTCTCTTAAGCTCTACGATAGCTATAGCCAAGTCTTCAGACTTCTCTTTTGCAATTGAAGGGTTCAATGCCTTTGCCATGATTATTCATCTCTTTGCGTGATTCCTTGCGCAATTCTTTGCGCGATGGAATAATCTTCTCGAGAAATTCATATATGAGTTGCACCTGCCCTGACAAGCATTTCAAAGGCAAACACCAACCTAGCTCTGCCCCGAACCGTGCTGGATTCCTTATACCCCACCGCCACGTATGCCCGTACTAAAGTCGGGTGCGAAGAAATCATACGTAATTCCGGACTTACTTCGGTAATTTTCCGCCTGGGGGCCGCACCACCCCAACTATGGGATCAAACGACCCTATGATGTTCACGATTCGACTCGCCACGCGGATGGAATTTGTCCACCCGGATGACGTTGCGCGGGCAATTGGGAATGCCATCACGTGCGACGAAGTTTGGGGAAACACCTACCTCGTTGGGGGCGGAAAGGACTGCCAAATCCTTTTCCGGGACTTCTTCAACGGGATTATGAATACCGTGGGGATCGGTCTCTTGCCGGATAGTGCATTTGGTAACGCCCCCTTCTATACGGATTGGCAGGACACGGAGGAAAGTTAGCGTCTACTGATTTACCAGCAAAAATATTCCGGGATTCGCTCAATGAGCCTAAAGTAACGATGGGATCAAAAACCATTTATTTCCGCCGAAGAAGTTCTCCAACGAGACCCCGAAGTTAAAAACAATGTGGAGCAACCCGTGCACGAGATTAGCAAGGATATTGTCCCGGAAAATGAGATCCACGTCCTACACGCGGGCGAGTTATTTGAACATTGAATGGAAGATTTGTCGTTCAATTTTCCGGAGATGCTCATTAAGCGCGCTTGACGAGATGCTAAATTTTTCGGCTAAATCCACGGTAGTGATTTGTCTTGGAATTTCGTAATATCCGTTCTCAACCGCATAATAGATAATTTTCCGCTGCCGTTCGGTTAATTTGGAATAGGGTGTTTCATTGGGAGAAAGGACGGTGCTAATGCTCAAAACTTTATATTGGACACTATATTCTTGTAGTTCGTTCCAAACAATGTCAATTTTATCGTTATCGGTCATGAAAGAAAGGAGGATGGAATTTTCTTCCATAATTAACGGAACGCATAAAATAATCTCGGGATCTTTGAAAAAGATTTTTATTTCTTTAGGCCAGCGTGTTTTCGCAAAGCAAAT